>CAVGGQ010000013.1:0-35096 GCA_963628785.1 Oscillospiraceae bacterium
GTGCACGGGTATACCCAAAATTTGCGCGCTGAAAATCCAAACAGACGGGGAGAGACCTATGAAAAAAAGAGTATTCATTATGACTCTGGTATTTGCGCTGCTGATCGGCGTCCTTTCTGCGGGCGTTTTTGCGGATGACACGGAGTCGACGGATGCGCCGGCCGAAGAACAGCCGGACAACTTCGTGATCCTTCTGGATTGCTCCATGTCCCTCAAAACGAGCGACCCGCAGAACCTGTGTCTGCAGGCCTGCAAGAGCTTTGTTGACAAGCTTCCGTCGCAGAATGCAAACGTATCCGTCATTGCATTCGGATATAAAGACGGAACCATGTATACATACGCCGAAAAGTACAATGTCACGGACAAGAGAAACGCCGAGTGCGTGCACGTCATCGTCCCTCTCGGTGATCTGAGCACCACCGAGGCCACAACGGAATATAAGAACATCGTTCAAAAGGCTATCCTGGAAAACCGCAACAACGCGGATACCCACAGCCCCATCAGCTACGGCGTGGCTGCAGCCGTCGATATGCTCGAGCAGGAAAACGTGGCGGACGGCAAGGCGTGCATCATCCTTGTCTCCGACGGCAACAACGTCCCCATAGGCAAGCCCGACAACGAGCACGGCTACAATAAGACTCTCGACATGTCCCTTGCGGATGTTGCGCCCACCAATGCCAGCAAGCGCGGCTGGCCGATCTACAGCATCTGGCTCGACTACGGCGAGGGCGTCCGAGGCGACGACAGAGAAGAGGCCGAGGAATATCTCGAGGCGATCTGCGAAAAGAGCGGTGCCGTGAATGTCGGCGTCATCGACTGCAATGAGCCGATCGATGTCCACATTGCGTTCCAGAGCATCTTTGCCGACTACTACCACCTCACGGCAACGGATCCCGAGGAGATCGAACTGCCCGGCACGTACGAATTCACGGTTCCCGAGCTCACCTCCGAGGCATCGATCGACATCTTCAGCGAAAACACCGACACAATTATCGAAAACGTAAAGCTCGCGTTCGTGGCCGACGGTCAGGAGACCGAGGTCGCCACCGTCAGCAAGAGCTATGAAAAGGACGACGTCCGCGCGGTCGTGGAAGACGGATATTTTTCCATTAAGCTGTTCTGCCCGAAGGCCGGCAACTGGAAAGTCTACATCAACGGCCAAGGCAGCGGAAAAGTGCTGGTAAGCAGCACCGAGATCAAGGAAATGGGTCTGAAGCTGGCGGCCGAGCCCTCTTCCGCCGAAGAAACGCTGCAGAAGAGCGACACCATTTCGGTGGATGCTTTCTTCTATTACCGCTCGAAGGAGCTCCGCGATCTGGATTACTATACCGGACATACGGCAAAGCTCCTCGTCATGAAGGGCGCCAACATTATTAATGAATACGGAATGGAATCACTCAAGTCGGGTTTCCATTATGAACTGCCCCTTTCGAATCTCAAGGGCGGCACCTACATGCTGAAGGTCTCTCTCACGGACGACATGTTCCGCGACGGCATCAAATACAGCAGCACCTATGAATTCAAAATCCAGAACATGGAACTGACCGTGGCGAGCACGCAGGAAATGTCGCTCGGCAAGCACGTAAACGACACGGTGGAGATCGAGCTTGGCAAGATCTTCAATAACCCCGACAGCGACCCCATTACCTGCGAGATCCGCTGCGTCGAAGACCGCAACGTGAAATTCGAAGGCACCGTGGATGGCAGCGGCTTCCTCGTATTCAATGCGGGCCGCGTCCCCGGAACATATACCCTGGAACTGGATGCCGCGGATCCGGACATGACCTCCCCGGTCACCTACAAGTCCGTGATCCTTACGGTAACGAACGATGCGCCGCGGCAGAACGAAAAACTGAAGGATCATACGCTGCTGGTCAACACCTATTCGTTTGACAAAACCGACCTGACGGATTTCGATCTTGCTCTCAATGAGTACTTCAGCGATCCCGAGGGCCTGCCTCTGGAGTATACCGTGACACCGAGCAGCGGCTGCGTAGAGCTGGAGCAGGAGGGCGACTACTGCCGCTTCCTGCCGAAGTCCGTCGGCACGGCCACGGTGACCGTCACGGCAAGCGACGGCGTGGATACGATCGAGAGCAGCTTTGAAGTAAAGGTCGAAAACGGCAAAGCACACTACTGGAAGCAGTACGGCGTGTTCTACGGCATCGGTCTTGCAATCATCGTCGTGATCGCCGTCGTGATCATCATCATTCTCAAGAACAAGCGCGTCAAGGGCAAATGGGACATCACCCTCTCGGAAAACAGTGTGCCCTATGACATTGAGGGCATCGACATCGGTGCATACACCAAGGCCGGACACAGCCGGAAATTCAAGCTCGGCAACCTGGTCGTCGGCGACCTCCGCACATATCTGGAGAGCAACCCCATGGCCGGCTCCTTCGCTATGACTCTCCCGAATTATTTCGCCGTTCTCGGCGCGGATAAGGTGGAACTCGAGGGCGTTTACGGCAAAACCGGCGCAAAGATCTGCAGCGGCCTGAAGGGATCCGGTGATGTCGAGGTGTATGTCAACGGCGTTGAGCTCGTGAACGGCAGCAAGAAGGTCACCCATCCGGGCGAGACCATCGAAGTGACGATCAAAGATCCGAACACCTCCAATGAGTTCCGCTTCTCCATGCATCTGAGCTGAGTTCCCCATATCCGTATCATCATCTGCGGCGGGATTGCATTGCGGCGCTTTGCGGAAATTTCACTCCCGCAAAACTCATATACCCCTGCGCAAACAATAAAACACGGCGATGCCGCTTCCCCGAGGCGGCATCGCCCAAAAACAGGAGGAAAGAATATGCCCAGCTTAAGCGATTTCAGTAGGAATGACTACGCCGAACTGTTTGCCAGCAGACTGAAAGATGCAGGCACTGCGGCGGCCACCAATGGTCTCATTGCCGATCCGAATTCCCGCACGATCCTGGTCGGACTCGGCGGCACCGGCGTGAGAACCATTAACCATGTAAAGAGTGAGTTGGCAAAGAGATTCCAGCCGGGCTGGAACCAGAGCATCGCGTTCTTGGCCATTGACGCTTCCTACAGCGAGCTCGACAATGCACAGTCTCTGTCCCCCAACGAAAAGCTGTGCATCAATATATCCGGCGTCGACGAGCGCGTGAAGAATCCGCAGCATTATCCTGCGGCCATCCGACCCTTCATGAAGGACGGAGAAAACGCGAATACCGCGCCGACCATCGGCACGAACATCGACTCGGACGGCTGTGCCCGCATGCGCCTTGTCGGAAAGATCAAGATTCATGATAAGCAGGATGCGCAAGGCGCGGATGAGATGATTGTCAGCAAGCTGAGCGCGGTTGCCGCCTCCCTCCCTCTGCCGGCCGGCGGATCCGGCTTCTATGACGTCTATGTAATCTGCAGCGGCAGCGGCGGCACGGGCAGCGGCGGCTTCCTCGAAATGCCGTCGCTGATCCGCAAGGCCATGGGCAACAGGCAGGTGCACGTCAACGGCATTTACTATATGCCCGATACCATTATCGGCATGGATCCGGCCAACGTCCACAAGCTGAAGGCCAACGGCTACGCGACACTCAAAGAACTCAACTACTATCAGGGCATGCAGAACCGCACCGGATACGATGAGGTGTGGCCCTACGGCAATCCGGCTGAGCCCGAGCTGCGCGGCAGCAAGTGCTTTGATGTGCCGTATCTCGTCGGCTGCCCGGGACAGGCCACGGCGGACGCATTTGCCGTTACGAGCGATACGATTGCCGAATTTCTGATCAGCATGACCGTTAAATCCGAACAAGTCTCCGGTGTGAATCCGTTTGTCACAACGGCATTCTACAGCAATGCCATGGCGAGACTGAATGTGCGCGCCACCAACCCGGGCAACCAGAAGCTGGAAGCCGCCGGAACATCGCATGAGTTCCCGCGCTCCTTTGCGAGCATCGGCTTTGCATCGGCGTCCATGCCCAAGAGGCTGATTCGTGCCTATGTTGTCCACGAGTACTGCGAGCGCGCCGGCCTTAAGCCGGTACCGGCCGAAGAGTATGCAAGGCTCGCCGCCGCAGCAGACGGTGTCAACCGCCTGATCCCGTTCAAGGGCGAGAATGACCTTCCGAACGGCGTGGCCGGCAGCAATGAAGCCCGTCAGATCTTCGCTCCGATCCTGGCCGTACGGCAGAGAGTTTTCACAAACACCTTTAATTATATCGCGGATCTTCGCCTGAATCCGGAAGATGTAAAGTGGAACGCCATTCACAGCGGACGGTACTCTCTTGCGGGTGATACGCAGACCATCAATGCCAAAGTAGCAGAGAAGACCAATGCGCAGGTGATCACCGAACTCAAAAACGAGATCCTGAGGGCGTTTGCCCAGTACCGGGAAAATGTCCGCGATTTTGTAAAACGCGAGGGACCCTATGCTTTCGCAAACCTTTATTACGGCCGCTTCCAACAGGACAATCCCGGTGTGGAGTATAAGGGCATAAAGAAACTTCTGGAGGAAATCGTCTACGGCACGCAGGCCAATAATCCGGACGGACTGCGCACTGCCCTGCAGAATGTTGAAAACGAGATCCGCGGGAAAAACGCTGTCGCGGCTCTCGGCAAACGCTCCATCCTTGCGACTGCGTGGCTCAGCACTTACAACCAGTGGGTCAATGCCCGCATCCAGAAAACTCTGGCCGAAGCGGTATTCGGCGCCGCCGGTGAGCTGAAGCGCAGCTTCCTCGACCCGGCCGAAATTCTGGCCGAACAGGTCAAGACTTTCGGCGACGTGATCTCCACGCTTGCGGACATCTATGTGGCAAGCGGAAGGCAGATGGAATCGTTTGATTCATTCTCCGCATCGGCTGACTCTGCGACCGAGGTCAACATTGCCGCCGTTACGGGCAGCACCTCGGCCTACAGCCGCCTGAAGAACGAAGCCGACGCAAAGGTGAGCAATGCGCAGACCAAGGAATTCCGCGATGCACTTGTCGACAGCTTCTTTGCCAAGCCGTCTGAATGGCTCAATGTTCCGGAAGGGATCGCGACCAAGGACAACGGCTCCAATCAGGCGCACCTTATCAACCCCGACCGACCGGTTCGCGCCCGCGAGCTCTTCGACGATTTCGCCTCTTCGCAGATCAATCTTACAACGATCGACACTTCCATCGAAAAACTGTTCCTGGAAGAAGCCGCAGCCGGACACAGCTATAACGTTACGGCCGCCAGCATTATCAACAATCTCGTTGTGAAGAGTACGCTGCGCTTCAACGGCCAGACGGAGACGCAGGGAACCAACCGCTATATCAAATACCCTGCCGTTCTTAACAACAACGCCGGCGATACTCCGCAGATCAAAAATGCTCTCCTCATCGCCTGTGCACAGGCCGGCATCCCCGCGACGAGCGTATATCCTTCGTACGACTCCGATTCCATTCTCCTCTACCAGCAGGCAACGTGCATCGAGATCTACCGCTGCGCACAGCTCAGAGACTGGGAGAGAGATTACGAACTGGCCATCACCAATCAGGCGGAGTGCCTGACGATCCACGGCAAGTCCCCCGATACCGAGAAGGTCATCGGCATCGACGGATACGTAAAGTATATAGAGCACACGCCTTGGAAGGATTATCCCTCCATCGTGCAGTGCGACGATCCGACACAGAGAAGTGCGGACGGTACTATCAGCCGCGAAGGCAATCTCCGTATGGAGGAGCGCATGCTCATTGACAAGGCCAAGGAGTACGGCGTGCTCTACAGCGAGCAGACGCCGAACAACACCTGGGTCATCAAACGCGTCTTCTTCGACAAATCCATCGACTGGAACTTCGCCATCACGGGCGTGATGCCCGACATGGCTACCGGCCTGATGCCCACCGGCAGGAAGCTGGCAGAGTCCGTCGCCGCACAGAACGGAAAGAACATTGCCGACATCAGCCGCATTGTCCGTCTGGACTACGCCGGTATCTTCAGTCTGGAAGCCCCCGACAAAGGAACGGCCTGGGAGAGAGCGTACCGCGTTCTCCGTGCGCATCATCCGATGTTCTGCGAAGTCCGCCGCAGCTGCGAGCTTATGGCTCCCTGGTATGATGTCGTCATGCAGAGAAACAACCAGATCCTGCAGTCCAAGCGTCCCGGCATGCTCATTCACCTCCTCCGCGGCCTGATCGTCAACAAAACGCCGGAAGGTGCATGGATTTGGAACAAGGCGGACGGCACGAAGATGATGATCGCAAACTATACGCCCGTAATGCTCGACTTCATTCTTCCGAAGGACCGCTATCAGATCGAGAACGGTCTGCTCGCCTACAATATCTATGCCAAGGTAAACCAGATGATGCCCGGCGACGAGCTGGTCAGCGAGTATAAGCGCGGGAAAGCACAGTGCAACGCATGGATGCAGTCCGGCGACATTGCCCGTCTCACGGAAGGCAAAAACCTTGCGGAGTTCGTGGAAGCCGAGTGTCAGGCTCTTCTGGCGAAGGGTGCCAACGACGGAAAGCAGCCGCTGCAGGCTGCGTTCGTCAGCGCCATGCAGCCGTTCGGACTCACGGAGAACGAGCTCAAGGAAGTGGAGCAGTTCTACGCTCTCACCACGCAGTGGACGCAGCTTCCCTAATCCGCACCGCAGATAACATGACATCATTCCGTATCTCCCGCACTCGCGGGAGATACGGAAAATTCAAGAGAAAAAGAGGGAAAAGTGTATGGCCATGGTGGATATTTCCGCGATCCACAGAAAATTGCTGGGAATTTCATATCTGAGCGAAGAAGAAAACCGCTCTCTTCGTTCGGTGTGGGATGCGCGGTTTGAAGAGCGGGATGCGTTTTTTATTCGGGCAAATCTGCAGGACAGCATTGCCGAAATACAGACAAATCTCTTCCGCGAAATCCGCAGCCAGGGCTATACTGCTCTGGATGGCACACGGTTCGTGGTGGCCGTCTTCTACGATGCCGCCGCAGGCACTCTGCCGGCGGCGGATCTGAACGCCATCAATTTCGGTCTGATCGGCGCGTCGCTTTCGGCCACGATGCGCTTTGCGTACCTCGGCCGTCAGCCTTACGCCGACGCCGAAGCGGTAAGAAATTTCGTTTCCGCCGTGACGGCCTCTTCGCAGAGCAGTCTCTGCCTTGTGGCGACGCATCCTCTGGCCGAAAACAGCCTCGGCAGCTGGAGAGCGGTCTGCCTCTGGCTCGATGCGCTTCGAAGAAACGAAGAAGCGGGACAGATCATCCCCAACACGCGCTACAACATCGGCTTCCTGCGCTATGCGGAGTTTGACGAAGAGCGGATCACCGCCCTGCGGCAGAAAATCTCCAAGTACGAGAAAAAACTGGGCGATGAAGGAGCCGATATGTTCGAAACGCTGCTCACGGAATTCATGCAGAAGCTCGAGAGCGGCATTGACTCCAAATACTTTATGAACGCCGGCTGCCAGCCGGTACACCCCGGCCTGTTCAATCAGAGAAGAGGACTTTTCCGCAGACTCGACCCGGAACCGGCCAACCGCACGAGCAGCGCCCTGAAACTCACGGGACAGCGGCTCATGCAGCGTATTTATTCGGAAAATGATCTCACCGTGCAGCAGGCCAAAGAGCGCCTCACGGAGCTCTTTGAAACAGCCGGCGCGGGCATCGAGTTGATCCTCGATGCGGACAGAGTGAATTCCATTATCTCGCACCGCAGCACAAACCGCCTGTGGCAGGAAACGCTCGCGGTCCCGTTTATCGCGGAAACTGAGGAATCGACGCAGCTGAACGAGAAAATCGACGCATACTTTAAGGACTGCAAGGAAAACGCCCGTTCCAGAGTCGTGTGCTCCGTAACGGAAACGCTGAAAGAAGCCTATAAAGAGCTTGTTCCCGTTTACCGGGCGAAGAAAGCAGAGATGGAACGCACACTCAACAAAATGCGCGTCGAGCTCAACCATATGCCCGACAAGGGCAGATTTCTGGAAATGGTGCAGGGCTTCGGAGAACGGATGGAATGCTGCTTCCCACGCGCGCAGGGAGCTTCGGCAAATGATATGAGCCTCGGCAAGATCATTATCTGCCGCGAGGAAGAGGACAGAACGTATTTTGAAAGAGCCTATCCGACCTCGAGCGCAGGCTACTACATTTCCGAAAACATCGGCGGCATCCGTACGCTGGACGATGCCGAGATCAAAGCTGTGCAGGCGGCGTTTTATCTCTGCAGCGAAGAGATCCTGCGCCAGCTGATATGGTAAGCCGGAGGGAAGCAGATGGAATACGTTAAAAGACCCGAAGATGTAAAATACCGCAGAGTCCAGCTGGACAGAAGCACGGAACCGGAGTTTGCTCCGTTTGCGAGTGAAGGCGAGAGAATTACCTATCCCGATACGGTCGTACTCGAAGTGGTAAAAAGCAGCGGAGAGACGCAGCTCGTTTACGACAATCACGGTGAGCCGCGCCGCACCGTAAATTACAATAAAAACGGAGACACGGTCACTATGGTAGGCGGAATACCGACGGCGAGACTGTGGCTGCGCGACGAGCTGACCGGGATGGAATACAAGATCCCGGACGGCCTGCCGAAGAACCAGAACAATTATCTGTATTTTCAGATCGGGAACCGCGCGATAAATCTCCGCCTCGTCGGAGACAAGTATTTTGACAAAGTCTTCGAGATAAACTGACCCGCACGGGAAAGCAACACAGAAGAGGGTCCACACACTATGCTATACGATTACTACTGCACAAACTGTGCACGAAAGCTCAACAACGCTAAAGTTCTCTTTGATATGCAGTCGCTTCTTACCGGCAGCACGGCCGAAGAAGCAAAGTTCAAGATCTTGTCCTTCCGCATGACGGAGGACGAGCTTCTCGGCCTCATGCAGGGGAAAAAGCCCGACAGCCGCAACCGTTATGCCTGCGAAATTACGTTCATACGTTTGATGAGCTATATTTCCGGACCGCATAACCTGAATGATCCGGCCATTGCATCGCTTACGCTTGAGAACGTTAATAACTTTCTGGATAAGGAAAGCGGCCTGAAGCAACAACCGAAGGAAACCGAGGAAGAGGAAGAGGACGACATATTCGGTGATTCCTTTTCATCGGCCGACGACGAGTCCGGGTCGGCGTACGGCGAAGGGCTTGCGGGCACCGGCGACGATCTGCCCAAGGACGAAAGTCTCGCCCCCCCGGAGATCGAAAAACTGCTGGAAAAGGATACGACGACGGACAGCCGTGCCTTCACGCGCACAAGACTGGCAGACGATCTGCGCGTCCTGCAGAGAACCTTTATCAACGGCGGGATCTTCCGTTTTGAGATCACACCGGTCTACTATGAGGATGACCGGGGAGAAAAGGTACTGTGCGGCGTAAACGCCTTTGTTTCCAACGGCAGCATCCCGATGGACAACAACCGCATCTGCCCCTACTGCGGCAAAAGCATTTTCAAAAAGGCCGGCACGGCACGGCACAAGTCGGTCGTGTTTATCGGCTACCAGTCTTCGGGCAAAACAAGCACGATCCTCTCTCTTTCTCACTATGCCAACAACCACATGCAGAACAATATGGGCGAGAGCGTATGGCGCAATGCATTTACCCTGAGCGACTATATATCCGAGATCGAGCCGCTCTCTCAGACGAGCCGGCTGAAGGAAGAGCTCAGCTACTACGCGATGGGCATTGCCCCGCAGAAAACCAACGTCAACAAACGCGATGACGCCTACAGCTCTACGTTTTACATCAAAAGCGAGAGCCACGGCAAGACCGTGTCGCAGATTCTGACGTTTACCGACCTGCCGGGCGAACTGTGCAAGGTGGGCGGCGACCTGAATACGCAGGCTATATTCGATACATTCGCCGTGGCGACCGCCTGCGACGCCTTCGTCGTCTGCCTGGACACCAGCACGGTGGAAAATGCATCTACCGGAGAAGCCGTGCGCAATCTGGTCGTAGACGAGGACGGCAACCTTGTGCAGAGGACCCCGACGGAGATCATCAACGATACCTGCCGGTGGGCGGACGGATTCCAGAGAATGCTTCTCAACTGCGGAACGCAGCCGAAGTATGTTCCGGCCATGCTCCTCTTCACCAAGTGCCGTCAAATCGAAAATGCGGAAGAAAATGCCGCAGCCGCACCGAGCACGCCCGGTGCTGCCTTTACCGATCCGGTAAATGAGGTCTATACGTTCCGCGATGAGCAGAAGGCCATCAAAGCAAATCACTTCTATTCGGTGGCCTGCGATACATTCACCACCCAGGGCAATCTGCCGACGGCGTATCACGCGATGCTTCGCTGCTCGCCGTACGGCTACAAAGCCCCGTCGGCCGATGAAGTGACGGGCAAGATTAAGAAAGATCCCAAGCTCAGCGGCAAGTTCGCCGAGATCAAATCCAAAAACTCAAGACTGAACGACGGCAGCGCACTTCTGCTGATGATGCAGCAGAATCCGGGGATCCTCTCGGACACGATTCGTGACGCGCACCCGCACAATATTGACCGCCTGATGCGCTGGATCCTGCAGGTAGAAGGATGCATTCCCGTGGATGCGGAATACAGGCCCGTTCGTGCCATGAAGGATATGAAGCTTTCGCTGAAAGGCTACTACATCAATCGCCCGCAGCACCGGGAGGAAAATCCGAAGGTTCCCACCGGACGGGAGACCGAGGAAGCCATGGCAAGATGCTATCTCTTTAATAACCCCGGCCAGTACGACCGGACCATCCTGCAGTATTACAATCAGAAAGCACGCCGCGCATTGGCTATAACGAAAGCGAATCTAAACCCGGATTCCAACGCGAGAGCATAATGAGGAGAAACATATGAGCAGATATGGATTGTTCGGCGCTACCGATGCCAACAACAAATATGTGAAATTCATGTCCGATGGGCTGAATACGTTCATCGAAAGCAGCGGAGCGACCAATTTCGGCTTTACCGTAGACGAGATCACGCGCACGGCGACCGGCTTCACGCCGCTTCCCGGGTACGTGGAGCAGCCGGGGAACGAAAAGCCGGTGACGATCCGCTATATCCCGATGCATCTTTATAAGCTCGGCGGCACGTTCGCCTCCATGAAGCCTATTTATGTACTGTCCGTCAACGGCGACGAGGACAGCCGCCGTGCGGCGCGATACCATTGGACGGTCATGATGGACAAAGAGGAGCTTATCAACCCACCGAAGGGCACCTATCTTGACCGGATTTTCGGCATTCCCCTGATGACATCCCGCCAGATCAAAGGGATCCGAGAAGGTACGACGAAAACCGACTGGGCTCTTTCCCCGCAAAACATCCCGACCGCTTTGACGAAAAAGTCCGAGGACAGAAGAGCGGTGTATGCCGCCGTCGATGCCCTTTACCGGGAAAAGTATGTCTTTATCAAGCTTGAGAGCGGACAGACGTTCCGCCGCCGTGCCTTTGAAATCCTCGGCGAAATTTACTCCATGCTGCAGCCGGAATTCGCAATTGAAGTCGGTTTTGCGAGCTACCAGGCTACGGACGGGATCGACTCCCTCATCGGCGATGCAGGTGTGCGCATTTTCGTCTTTCCGCATGAGATCGACGAAACGAAGCTGCAGCGCGATGATGCCGTACTGATCGACCTCGACCACACGGAAAACATCGCAAAGACGGAAAACGAAGAGCTGCTGCGCTGCCTGGAAAAATGGGTGTCTCTCGATTGGGAAGACCGCTGCGATGCCATGCGGAAGCTTTTTGTAAAGCCCGGTATCGACTTCAAGAGTGCGGAGACGTTTGTCCGCATCAGCAGCGAATTCTTCGACAATGATTTCATGCGATGGCTGAAGCTGGGCAAGAATGTTCCGCAGGCGGGAAAGATCACGAGCCTTGCCGAGCTGAAGGATCTCTATGATTCGTTCGCGGTTCTGAAAACCTACGGCACAAACTGGAACAAGACGCAGTTCCGAAAAATGCTTAAATATCTCCTGCCCGAAGGCGACCTGAAAATCTTCAATTGCTGGGTGAGGGATGCACAGGCTGAGGTTGTGCTTGCTGTCGACGAGGGTGAACGAAAGCATAAAAGCGCACTGGCGGAGTTCGGCAAGCAATTTGTTCCGGATGATGTGTTGAGAAGGTTCAGCGAACCTGTAGGAAAAGCAGTCAAAAAACCAATCGAAGAAGATTGCAAAAATAAGCTGAAGGCAAAAGATGACGACTGCGCAAAAAAGCTCAAAGAAAAAGATGACGACTGCGCGAAACAACTCAAAGATAAAGATGATGATTGCACGAACCGGCTGAAGGCAAAAGATGACGACTGCGCGAAACAACTCAAAGATAAAGATGATGATTGCACGAACCGGCTGAAGGCAAAAGATGACGACTGCGCCAAAAAACTCAAAGAAAAAGAAGACGACTGCAAAGAAAAACTAGCCGCCCAAAATGCCGAGCTTGAGGAAACCAAACGGAGAAACAAGAAAGAACAGGATGCTGCAAAAGCAAGCTACGAGCAGAAGCTGCAGGCCGAAAAGAAGAAATTCGACGAGCAGAGAAAGGCTCAGGCTGCCGAAATCGAAAAGCTGAAGAAGGGAAGCAGCCAAAAGGACGCAGACAAGGCAAAGATCCTCTTCGGCGTCATCGGCCTTGCTGTCGGCGCAGCCATTTGCTTCGCCGTATTTGCTCTGCTCGGAAAGCTCGGTACGTCCGAACCGGAGACCGCCTATGTCACGCCTGCTTCGGTTGTCGAAACCACGGCAACGCCGGAAGCCACGCCGCTGCCCACGGAAGCACCAACTCCGACCCCGACTCCTACCGCCACCCCGACGCCCGCCGTATTCCTTACGGAGAACGGGCAGGTGAACGAGGAGTATGTCGCGGAAAATGCACCCGAAGTCCGGGTTATAACCGACAGCACGCAGATCGAGCAGCTGTATGCCGTTCCGAACGGATATGAGAGCGTCGCGCTTCTCACCACGGAGAACATCGAGAGCGAAACCGACGAGGCCGCCGAAGCCGCGCCCGAGACCTGGACCGCCGAAGAGACAGTCAAAGCCCCGGCAGGAACCGAGACCGCGGTTGAAGCATCCGAAGAGAGCGAAGAGAAACTTACTGACTATGCGGTGCTGCTGCGCCGCACGGAATCGACGGAGACCGAAGAGACCGCCGAGACCCCGGCCGATGCCTGCATCGCGGCAGAAATCGGCGAATACCGTATAGTGATTTTCGGCAGCACGGAGTTCCAGGAGACGATCCTGAAGCTCTGCAACAGCCTGCTCGCCGAGAACGAGACCCCGCAGATCATCGTCGTCCTAGCCGACGGAAACAGCATCGATCTGACGGAACTGCTCAAAGGGTACTTCGCGCAGGAGGAAACCGACGGCACTTGGTATCAAAAGCTTCGGTATGTTGCCGTTGCGGCGGAGGACATTTCCGCCTTTGCTTCAAACGCCGATACCGAACCGACTGCCGCAGTCGCGGTGCTCGATGACGGCGAAGTAAGGATCGTCGGCACGGCGGGCGTCTATTACGCCGTGAGCGAAACCGAAGAGAGCATCCCGGCGGAAACCGAAGAGCCCGCCGGAGACGAGACCGACAACGCATAAAACGAAGGAGACGGATGGCCGGATGAAGATTTGCCCGGTTTGCGGCTGCACCAATAAAGACAGCCGAAAAACTTGTAAGGCCTGCGGAAATCCCCTGTCGGGAAATGCAACCGACCCGAACAGTGCATATTCAGGCAGCGGATACACCACAGGAACGAGCAGCGCATACAATACCGGAACCCGCTACACCACAAACAGCGGGTATAATACCGGAACCGGCTACACCACAGACGGCGGGTACAATACCGGGACCGATTACGGGCAGAGCGGCGGATACACTTCGCCGCCTGCGGCCGCACCCCCGAAAAGATCCGGCAGCACCGTGAAGATCGTGCTGATTGCCCTCGGCGCCGTCATTCTGATCGCTGCCGCCGTGCTGCTCTTTACGGTGTTTTCGCCCAAAGCCGCTCTGTACAGCGCCGGCAAGACGACCTTGTGCCGCCTGCCCGACGCGATAGAGAGAAAATCCGACCTGGTGCTGACCTCGTCGGTGATCCAACAGAAGATCTCGGACGGCAAGCTGTCGGCCGAATTGGAGTGGGACAACGACTACTTCCATCTCTTTACGGATTTTGATTATTCCCGCCCGAAAAAGCTGCTTTCCGGATCGGCGCAGCTCCGGGAGAATACGTACGGCCTCGATGTCGATGTGGCCTACTCGATCCAGAAAACCACCTTCGAGATGCGCTTCTCGGATACGAGCCTGAACGTCTACGGCTGCGACCTCGAGGATCTGTCGGAAAAAGTTTCCTCGTCTTCCTCCACGCTTCCGATCAACCTCTTCAAAAACTCTTCCGGCTTGTCCGTATCGCAGGCAAAGAAAAACCTGAAGGCATTTATCAAGGCTGTGGAAGTGGAAAAGAAAGGCAAAACGACCGTCTACATCAACGACACGGCGCAGAACTGCAAAGTGTATGAGCTGACCTGGAGTGAGAAATCGGCGGAGAAGCTCACCAAATCCCTGAACGGCGGCATCTCCGCTCTCGGAAGCAAGCTGCTCTCGCTCTTCTCGAAAATCGAGCCCGAGCTCACATGCTATGTCAACGGCAGCGGCGAGATCGTCTGCGTGGACTTCATCTATGCGGCCAACCGATGCTCGCTGTACCTCAAAGGCACCGATAACCCCTGGGACAGCTTCGATCTCACGGTAAAAACCGTCAGCGGAAGCGAGTACACCTATTCCGGCGGCATTGTCCGCGAGGGCAACACCATGCGCATCTCTCTCACATACGAAACGGACCGGCTGTTCGAACTGGACTATGACACTGACAGCGGCAAGTTTGTTCTGAACATTCGGGAAGCAGAGATCCTCCGGGGAAAATTTCTGTCGGACGGCAAGACCTGCACAGTCGCCGTATACGATGACGGAGAGCTCGGTACGGTGCAGCTTACGGTATCCAAGATCAAGGCCGACCCGGAGCGTCTTTCCAAAAAATACATCGACATCCTCGATATGAGTCTGACAGACTGGCAGAAGCTCATTCTGGATGTAGCCTGAATGCCGCACGGCGGATATTTTATAAACGAAACAAGGAAAATTCAGTATGCAATGCCCGAATTGCGGATCCAATAACCCGAACGAATCATCTTTCTGCACTGCTTGCGGCAGCCGTCTCAATACCTATCCGTACAAGCCGCCGAAAAAGTCGAATGTGTGGAAATGGATCGGCATTGGCCTCGGTGCGCTGATCGTTCTGGAAGCGTTGGCCTTTGCTGCAGTGAAGTTTGTCCTTCCGAACATAGAGGATGACGAAGCGGAGGAGATCATTATCCAAACGCCGACGAAAGCTCCCAAGACATCTTCAACAGCCCTGACATCGGCACCTACCGACACGCCGACACCCACCCCGACGCCGGTGTCCACTGCCACGCCGGTTCCGACGGCGTCTCCGACCCCCACACCTGCAACGCGGACATACGGTCCGAACGCGGCAGACCTCGCGGATGATAAATACGCGGGCATCGATCTTCCGGCCGATTCTGCGTGGCTTCCGGATTACAGTATGATACGCTATGTGCAGGCCCCAAAAGGCGTGGCGATCTACTGGTATAAACGACCTGTGTCAGGGACAGAGAACAGCGGGAAAATTCTTGACGGCGAACAGGTAACGGTTCTGGCCATACAGTCCACTTCGGAACATACGTACTGTCTTGTCCGGACTTCCGACGGAACCATCGGATGGGTCACAAGCGGCAACTTGGCCGAAACGCGACTGCTCGACACCGTGCCGAACTTAAAAACCACCTCATACTGGATCTATAAGAGCAACGACGGTCGGACGGAAGCCTATGTGGAGTTCCGGGACGGAAACTGCAATGTGTGCTACATAAAAAGCACGGACCCCGACGGGGAGACATTTCAGACATTCGGCTACAGCCTCAGCCGCCGCCGCCTCCACATTAACGACCAGCACTTTGTGTGGGACGGAACAAACTTCGTCTCATCCGAAGGCAAACTCGTATTTGACCCGTACAACAGATACGCGTACGCTTAAAGGCAGCACTGCCTAAGGCAGCACTGCACAATATCGTCTGCGGTGCTTTGCGGATTTTTTCCGCCGACGCCGCATCATCAAGCTTTGCCATACACAAAGTATGGCTGCGGCAATGCGCCTCATTCGGAAGCAAAATTTGCTCGCAAATCACTCTTGCCGAATTATGCGGTGTTGCCCTATACAAAAGCTCCCCCTGCGGGGCAGTGAACGAAAATCACTGCCGCCCGCAGGGGGAGTATGCTTTTCTGTTTTGCAGTCTGCCGATCACTTCAGCGAGGCGAGGCCGCGGAACATGAGCTTTTTGTAGGCTTCTACGCCGGGCTGGTCGAAGGGGTTGACGCCTTCCATGTAGCCGGAGATGCCGCAGGCGAGCTCGAAGAAGCACACGAGCTCGGCAAAGCCGGTCTCCTTCATGTCGGAAACCGAAATGGCGATGTTCGGCACGCCGCCCTCGATGTGTGCGGTCTTAACGGCTGCGCGGGCGATCGCGGCGATCTCGTTGAAGTCGTGGCCGGCGAGGTAATTGAGACCGTCGGTGTCCTTCGCGTCGGCGGGCACGCAATAGCTGCTGTCCACGGAATCGAAGCTCACGACCGTCTCCATCAGATGGCGCGGGCCGTCCTGAATGTACTGGCCCATGGAGTGGAGGTCGGCGTTATATTCCACGCTCGCGGGGTAGATGCCGAGGCCGTTCTTGCCCTCGGACTCACCGTAGAGCTGTTTCCACCACTCGGCCATCATGCGGAAGCGCGGCTCATAGCAGGCTAGCATCTCAATGGCCTTGCCCTCCGGATAGAGCGCCTGACGCGCGGCGGCATACTGCCAGCAGGGGTTCGCTTCGCTGCGCTCGTCGAGCGTGCGGAACGTTTCCTCGGCGACAGTGAGGATCTTTTCAATGTCGATGCCCGCAGCGCAAAGCGGCAGGAGACCCACGGCGGAGAGAACGCTGTAGCGTCCGCCCACATCATCGGGAACGACGAAGCTTTCCCAACCGGCGGCGTCGGCGGCACTCTTGAGCGCACCGCGGCGGGCGTCAGTGGTGGCGAAGATGCGCTTGCCGGCCTCTTCCTCACCGTATTTTTTGATGAGAAGATCGCGGAACACGCGGAAACCGAGCGCCGGCTCGAGCGTGGTGCCGGACTTGGAGACGACATTCACGCAGAAATCACGGTCGCCGAGCTTGGCAATGGTGTCGCACAGCGTAACGGCGGAGAGGCCGTTTCCGGCGAAGAGCAGCTCCACACCGCCCTCATGGCGACCAAGCAGGTCATATGCGGCGCGTGCGCCGAGATACGAGCCGCCGATGCCGACGACTACCAGAGCATCGCCCTTTTCACGGATGGTTTTTCCGGCGGCGAGAATGCGGGAAAGCTCGGTCTCGCGGATGCGCTTCGGAAGCTCCGTCCAGCCGAGGAAGTCGGAACCGGCTCCGGTCTTCTCGCTGAGCGTACGGTGCGCCGCAGCGGCCGCCGCATAATCCGGCCCCTTGCCCCAGAACGAAGCCGCACCCGATAAATCAACATGGATCATAGCAGTAACCTCCCACGAATAATTTCTTTCTGACTTTTTTATACCATTGTACTGCGGAAATTGCAAGAATGAAATCCGCAATATCCGCAAACCGCACCGCACAAAGCGAAAATTCGTTGTGAATTGTTCCCATGGCATCCGCAGCCGGATCAAAATTGAATATTCAATTCTTGTTCACAAAGGAAAAGTATTGGAAAACGAAAGAGTTTTCCACATTTTCCACAGAGTTTTGCACAATGCATACGCTGCATAGCGATGGCTTTATGCAGAATAAAGGTTACATAAAGCCAAAAACCCGAAGAAATATGCATTTACTTCCCGAGATCCGGGCAAAGCGTAAAAAGCTGTCCGAAACGGCCACGGGGATCCGTTTCAGACAGCTTTACTCACAGCTTCACCTTGCCCGATTTGCGCAGAAGCTCCATGCACAGACGCAGATACAAGCGCTTCTCGGGTGTATCCGGCGCGCCCTCGAGCATACGGTCGATTTTATCCAGGCGTTTGAGGAGACTGCTGCGGTGGATATAGAGGGCCTCGGCCGTTCGTGATACATTCATTTCGTTTTGCAGATACACATCCAGCGTGTGCAGATATTCGCTGCCCTTCTGCCGGTCGTGCTCGATGAGTAACTTGAGACCGCAGCTGAGCAGATCGTCAACGGCGTGCTCGCCGACGCAGCTCTCGAGCATGTAATCCAGTGCGCAGTCACGGAAGAACCGCAGAACGGACGCCTCGCCTGACGCATGCTCGAGGGCGTACTTGGCCTGCTGCAGATAGTCCCGCGCCGACAGCAGCGAGGGAAAAGCATTGCTCAGACCGGCGTGATATCCCATGCGCGCCACGGTTTCCGTAAAAGACGAAAGGTTTGCCGGATCATACGGCGTCTTCGCGGAAACGCGAAGAAGTCCGGCAATTTTCTCATGGTAGATGACGGCGCAGATCTTCAGCGGCAGCGCCGCATTGAGCGTTGCGTACATATAATCCATAGGAAGAGCGTGCTCACCGGGCCGCTCACGCAGTTCAAAGCACAGCCAGCTCTCGTCGGGAGAGAGACGGAGCTGCTCCTGTTCCTCGTCGGAAAGCGGCTGTCGGCTGAGTGCTTTGCGGAGAACGAGCAGACTGTCGCTTTCCTGTCGACTTCCGGCGCGCAGATACTTGAAAAAAGCATTCCGGAAATAGGAGAAAAAATGCGCCATGACGGGAAACTCCCATGCTTGAAAGGGCATTCCCAGCTCATTGACGGAAACGCATCCGCAGAACTGATCGGAAATATAGAGGTTGTAGCAATAGGCACGCCCGTAATAGTCCAGCGCTGTCCGATACGGCTTGCGAATGAGGCGCTCCAGCGTGCAGACATCCTTGATCCGTTCATTCTGCTCCATGGGCATAGGGCCGTTGCGGTTCGCGGCTGACGCGCCGTTCTGCTTGTCAAATTCCGCATAAAACAGCGTTTGAAGATTACCGTCAATCACAATGATGCTGCGACGAAAAAAATCGGCGGCAAGCAGAAGAAGACGGCAGATATCAAAATCCACATCTTTTCCAGTTCATCGCGCAGCCGGGCATCCCAGACATCAAATTTGTCATAGATATCCTGCACGCGGTTATAGACCTCGGCCAGACTCAGCTTGTCCGGCAGCTGTAGTACGGGAACCTCCGCAGATGTATAAGACTTCGGGATCTGCCGCCCGATGCATACAAAACCGCACGCTGCATCCGGCGGCACGGCCGGAAGCAGCTCCGCGCGCGTCAGATACAAAATGTCTGCCGAAATATTGCCTTCCGGCTCATAAAGCCGCAGTCTTGCGAGAGTCAGATCGTGCGATGCAGCACCGAGCTGCCGCACATGCCAGTCCTTCGGCAGCCATGCTGCCAGAATGTCCAAATTCAGCTGCATTCTGTCGTTCTCCTTTCCTATGCCGTGTAACAATTTGTACGCCGATTTTCACCTTTATTATAAGAGAATTTCCCCAGAAAAGCTACACCGAAAATCATAGGTCGTTGAAAATCCTACATTTTGTAGGGGCTGATCCTCCGATATGGCACAGAAATGCGGCCTGCTTTCTTCTCAGCCGTTGAAGCAGATCGGCAGCTGCGAAAATTCCGGGGTCACAATTGCGCCCTATCGTACAAAAACTTTCCGTTTTATGCAGTCTATGCAGAAAGAACGCGTTCTGCTATCATACTTATAGGCACAACACATAAAAATGTGCACAAAGAAAGGAGAACGGAACCATATGAGCAAAAAAATCGACGCGCGTCTTCCGAAGGAGGTCGGCACCGGCCTGTATCCGGTCAAATCTCCCTGGGACAAGATGATCTCCTATCACGATGCAGCCCACTACTGCCAGCGCTACACCAATGTTGTAAGCGCCGCCGTGATGCAAGCCTTCCGCATGCTTGTCAAGGACTATGAAAAACGCAGCCAGGCAATGTGCACCAATGCCTATAACCGCCTGACATATGTTTACAAGATGATTCCCGGTTGCGCCCAAATGAATGCGGATCTGCTGCATATGCACCCGTTCATGCGCGGCAACTTTGTCGGCGGTCTGATCGGTGACGCGGGCGATGAAGACCTTCTGATGTGCGGCAGAGTCAACGACTTCGGCACATACCGCGCGGAGAAGGAACTGGATGTCTGCTATTGGGACATCGTCGGCTCGGAACTGTGCCGCTCTACCACACAGTCTCTACAGGCCGGCGCCGACTGCGCCGCTGAAATTCGTCCGGACGGCCCACACATTGAATACCACATGGTCGAAGCAAAGGGCTGCGGCGACCGCCACTGCCGCATCGTTGCCGAGTGCCGCAAGAAGTTCCCGATGCCCGAGCATAAACAATGGGAGTGCTTCGGACCGGTTGCGACCGAGGCACAGATCAAATTCACCAAAGAAGAAGATACGGTCGATGAATCCATGATGTTCCGTGAGGATACGGATTATCTCTTTTCCAACGGCACAAATATGGAGAAAAACTGGAAAAATGCGTACCCCATGGTCACAATGGTGAACGCCGCGACCTACATTCTTCCGACCATCGAGGATCTTGTCCGCAGCGGTGAGCTGACGAGTGAGGAAGTCGATTATGCTCTGCATTGTGTGTGCGAGGCAGCAGGCAAAGCGACCTTCATCGATAATTTCGCCAAAGAAGGTCTGCGCGTATGGATGGGCGTGCCGCACTCCGTCAGCGAGGACGACGGACGCCTTATGGGCGGATATCTGGAGATGTTCTGGCAGTGCATGCACTTCAACTATACGATCGAGGCGTTCAACAAGGATGAATGCATTTATATTCTCGATCCGAAGGAACTCAATAACGGCCTGATGGGCTCGAACCGGATGTCCACGGCCTACCTTTGGTTCTGGTACGGCATGACCAAGAGCCTTGTCAACGCCCAGTGGTCCCTGTGGGAGGAGGATTCCCCCGAAGGAAAGCTCCGCCTGAAGATCGCAAAAAAAGTCGACAAATTCTGCTGAACCGGCCGAACGAATTGAAAGGAGTTGCGCACAATGAAATATCCGTATCCTGTTATGTATCAGAATGTCTACTGCTATGATGAGATGAAGCGCGCCGAGCATATGGCGGTTCGTGAGACGGTCGGCTGGTATCTCTGGACACACCAGATCGTCGAAGTCACGGGCAAAGACTGCACCGCATTTCTGGAAAAAATGTTCCCGAAGCCCATCGGAAACCTTGCGGTAAGCCGCGAGCGCTACACCACCATGCTGGACGATAACGCGCGGATTATCGACGATGTCGTCGTCATGCGCATGGAAGAGAGCCGTTACTGGGTCTCGACACTGTTCCGCGCGGATATGTTTCTTTGGTTTGAGGCACACAAAGGTGAGCTGAATGTTCACTGGGAGGATGTCACGGGAAAGTGGGAAATGTACGCCGTGCAGGGCCCCAAGGCATTGGAAATGGTCAACACTCTGGTCGAAACGCCGGTGGACGGCCAGAAATTCTTCCAGATCCTTCCCAACCGCATCGACGGTATCGATGTGCTCATCAACCGTGCGGGCTTTACGGGCGAAAAGCTGGGCTTTGAGATCTACTACCCGAAGGAAAAGGCACCGGAGCAGGAAAAGAAGCTGCGCGAGCTGGCACAGCAGCTTGGCGGCCGCGAGGTCACGGAGTTTCAGGTCATGGCATGGACGCTGCCGTGCGAGGCGGGCTTCTATTACATGCGCGATCTTCGCCATACGAACCCCTATGAAGTGGGCCTGAGTGCCGGCATCTGCTGGGATAAGGAATTCATCGGCAAAGAAGCTCTCGCCGCCATCCGCGACAAGGGCGCCGAGCGCGAGGTCGTCGGCTTTACGGTCGCCGAAAAGGACATCCACATCAAGGGCCGCAATATGGGCAACGAGGGCGAGAAGGTTTTCCTGGACGGCGAGGAGATCGGCCGCGTCATGAAGATCACCTACAGCTATGTGCTGGACACCAACAACGGCACGATCATCTGCAAAAAAGGCATGCTCCATCCGGGAGATAAGATCCTGCTGCACGGCCACGAAGCCGTCATCTGCGCCCCGAAATTCATCTGACGCAATAACACTTTCGGGCACAGCCGCACAGCACCCGCCGGAAGCATTTTCCGGCGGGCGTATGAGAAAAAGGAGAAGCGGAAATAAAAAAGTGCAGCATTGTATATCACGGGCGTTGACATTTTTGCCGACGGCGGCTGCACATTCTCGGCAGTGATACCGCAAATAAAGTGAGGGAAGAGAAATATGAAATATGATCCGAATGCCGGTACACCGTTCCGGCGCCCGTATCGATTCTTTATGGCATTTCTGATCCTTATCGTCCCGTTCTGTACGATGGTGCCGTATGTTGCTCCGGCCGTTTTTATGGCGGACATTATGGCACAGTACAATGTGGACATGAGTCTCGCAGGCTTGAGTATGACCATTCAGCTTGGTGCAACCGGCGTCTGCATGTTCATCGGCAGCTTCATTCAGGATAAGCTCGGCATCCGCAAATCCATCATTCTGAGCATCTGGTCAATGGTGCTGGGAAATCTCCTGGCGGCACTCTCACAGGGTATCGGACTCTTTCTGTTCGCCAGACTTATTTCCGGCTTCGGTCAGGGCCTTTATACGGTGTCGATGACGCCCTGCATTTCCACATGGTTTGCCGGAAAAGAGTGCACCTATATGATCACCTTCAATACGGCGGCAAACAGTATTTTCCTCGCCATATCCTATTCTATCGGAAGACCGCTCTGCAATGCACTCGGAACGTGGCAGGCAGTTCTCGGGCTCTATACCGGCGTTATTGCGGTGATCGGACTTCTCTGGACCCTGCTGGCGCGTGACAGTGCGGAAGCATTGGCGGCTGAACAGCAGCATACGCAAATAGCGGACGGTCGGAAACAGGAAAGTTCACTGCTTCGTGCGGCAAAAGAGGGGCAGTATTGGAAACTTCTGATGTTTGCCGGAACCTTTGCCATTGCCAATACGGCGATCGCATCATTCCTGCCGACATATCTTACGATGGAACGCGGCATGGACGCAACCGTTGCGACTACGATCTCGAGCCTCAACTCACTCTTCGGCATCGCAGGCTCCCTGCTCGGCGGTGTACTTTGTGCGCAGATGAAGCGCAGGAAGCCGATCCTGATCGGCTCGATTGTCCTGTATATCGTCGTAGGCTTTGGCATAACGATGGTTTCGTCCTCGGGAGTCATTGTTGTGCTGGCGCTTGCAGCCGGCGCTCTGTACTTCATTCCCATTTCCGCACAGAGCACTGTAATGATCGAAACAAAGCAGCCGTTTGACCCGACGATCCTCGGCGGTGCGGCGAGCATCTCCTCCGGCATCGGGCAGCTTCTTTGCGTGATCGTTTCGTTCCTGTTTCAGGGCGTTGCGGCAGCATCGAGCATGACCGCAGCTTACCGGGTGTTCTTTGCGATGTGTCTTATCGGTCTTCTCGGCGCACTGCTGCTGCGCGAGACCGGGAAAAAACCCGAAAATAATTGATTTTTGATTTACGGAGGTATTTTTATGAATTTAACACCGGAAATGATCCTGCGTGGCTATCAGTCCACCACGGCTTCGCTGGAGGACATGCTGCTCGTGAAGGGTAAGGTCGCCATTGTGACCGGCGGCACATCGGGACTCGGCTTTTGCGTAACGCGGCGTCTGTGCCAGGGTGGAGCCAAGGTCGTGATCGCAGGCTCAAGCGAGGAAAAAGGCGCACTCGCCGTCAAGATCCTCAAGGAAGAAAACTTTGAGGTTGCATTCTGCAAAACCAACATCCGCAAGGAAGAAGATGTGGAGCATCTGGTGGCCTTTACGGCGGAAACCTACGGCTCGGTCGACATTCTTGTCACGGCTGCCGGCGTATGGAGCTTTGCACACATTGAAGATCTGCCCGAGGAAGTATTCAAGGATACGCTGGATGTGAACCTGCTGGGCGCCTACCGCTGCGCAAAGCACACGGCGCGCTACATGATAGAGCATAAGATCAAGGGCAAAATGCTGCTGGTCTCCTCAAACTCCGCCTATCTGCCGCAGCCGATCTTCGGCGGCTATGCGCACTATACCGCATCCAAGGGCGGCGTGATCGCCATGACTACCGAGCTTGCGAAGGAGCTCAAACGCTACGGCATCATGGTAAATACCGTTGC
Source organism: Oscillospiraceae bacterium (assembly GCA_963628785.1). Lineage (GTDB taxonomy): Bacteria > Bacillota > Clostridia > Oscillospirales > Oscillospiraceae > Apopatocola. The sequence continues at coordinate 24,154 of CAVGGQ010000013.1, forward strand.
GCCCGGCGGCATGTTTACGCCCGGCTGCATGGTAAACGGCCCCGTGCGCACGCTCCCGCCCGAGAAGCAGGCCGAGATCGGCAAGGAAATGATGGTCGCAAAGCTCGACGAAGTTCCGACGGCCGACTCCGTAGCCATCGTCGTCTACGGCATGTGCACCCGCATGGCCGACGGCGTGACCGGCGAGTGCATTGTCGCCGACTCCGGCATGATGCGCAACATCATGTCTTTCCAACCGGCGATCGACCGCTACCCGCCCGAAGAAGCCTGAGACCCACCCCATAAAACAACAGCGCCCGTCCTCTGAAAAGAGGACGGGCGTTATTTTGCTTGACGACGGGGGAGAGGGTGAGTACAATAGAAATGTTATGGCAGCGCTGTCTGCGGGGCGTTTTACCGCCCGAGCGACGGGAAAAGCTCGTTCTTCGCTTTGGCGAGGGCGGCGCAGAAGGCGGCGCACTCCTCTTCGGTCGTATAGCGCGAGAACGAAACGCGCAGCGCGCCGTCCGTGACGCGGTCGGGCACGCCCATCGCCTCGAGCACATGGCTGCGTTTGCCGCGGCGGCAGGCGGAGCTTTTAGACACATAGATCCCCTGCGCCTCAAGATAGTTCATCAGGACCTCGCTGCGGTAGCCGGGGAGCGAGAGCGAGAGAATGTGCGAGCTGCCGCCGCCGAGAAAGACGATGCCGTCGATGGTGTCGCCGAGCGTGCGGACGCATTCGGCGCGCAGCGCTTCAAGGTGCGCATTCGTTTCCCTGAGCGACGCTTTCCCGATGCACGCGGCCTCGCCGAAGGCGGCGATGAGCGGCGTCGGCTCGGTGCCGGAGCGGAGACCTTCCTCCTGCCCGCCGCCGAGAATGTACGCGCCGAGCTTCACGCCCTGCCGGATGTACAGCGCACCGATGCCCTTGGGTGCGTGGATCTTGTGACCGCTCACGGAGATCATGTCCGCACCGAGCGTTTTGGCCGCAAACGGCTCCTTGAGGAAGCCCTGCACCGCGTCGGTGTGGAGCAGTGCTTTCGATTTTTCCGCGCGGAGCATTTTGGCGATGCCCGCAATGTCCGTGACGGCACCGGTCTCGTTGTTGACCATCATGAGCGAAATGAGCGCCGTATCCTCGCGCAGTGCCTCGCGCACCGCGTCCACGCTCACCGCGCCCGTGCTGTCCGGCGTGAGGAATGTGACATCGTACCCCTCGTGCGCGAGCTTTTCCATCGGACGGAGCACGGCCTCGTGCTCGGTCTTCGATGTGATCACATGCCGCCCGACGCGGCGGTTCGCCTTTACGCCTTCGAGGATCGCCCAGTTGTCGCTCTCCGTGCCGCCGGAGGTGAATGTCACCTCGCGCGGCGTGCATCCGAGCGCATCGGCGACTTTCTTTCGCGCTTCATCCACAACGGCGCGCGCCTCGCGGCCCTTGGCGTGGGTGGAGCCGGGGTTTCCGTAGCACTCCGTCATCACTTTGTACGCAGCATCCGCCGCTTCCGTGCACACGCGCGTGGTCGCGGCATTGTCCAGATAAATTTCCATCGTATCCTACATCCTTTTAAGGAGCGTTATTTTATGCACTATATTATAGCCACTCTCGGCTGCAAGGTCAACCAGTATGAATCGGAAGCAATGGAGCAGCTGCTCCAAAGCCACGGGTACACCCCCTGCGCGGAGGGCGAGACGGCGGATGCCGTGATCGTGAACACCTGTGCCGTGACGGCGGAGGGCGCACGCAAGGTGCGCCAGACCGTACGCCGCCTGCAGCGGGAGAACCCCGGCGCGCTCACGGCGCTGTGCGGCTGCTGGAGCCAGGTGGACAGCGCAGAGGCGGCGTCTCTCGGCGCGGATGTGCTTTTCGGCACCGGCGACCGGCAGGGCTTCGTGCGCGCCGTGGAAGAGGCGGCGGCGAACCGCACGGGGGAGAAGCTCGCACCCAAGCTCGATGACCCCTTCTGCCGCACGGCATTCGAGGAGCTGCCCGCAGGCGCCTATGCCGGCCACGCGCGCGCATACCTGAAGATCCAGGACGGCTGCGACAACTTCTGCACCTACTGCATCATTCCGTTCGCGCGCGGGCGCGTGCTCTCTCTGCCGGAGGACCGCTGCACGGCGGAAGCATCGGCGCTGGCCGCGCAGGTCTACCGCGAGATCGTTGTCACCGGCATCGAGATCGCCTCGTGGGGCAAAGACCTCAAAAACGGCAAAACGCTCATCGATGCGCTCGAAGCCGTTGCTGCGGGTGCGCCGGAAGCGCGGCTGCATCTCGGCTCGCTCGAGCCGACCGTCGTAACGGACGCCTTTGTCGAGCGGCTGGCAAAGCTGAACATCTGCCCGCATTTTCATCTCTCACTCCAGTCCGGGTGCGATGCCACGCTCGCGCGCATGCACCGCAAGTACGACACGGCGGCATTCTTCGCCGTAACGGAGCGGCTGCGCCGCGCCTTCCCGCACTGCGCTGTCACGACCGACCTTATCACGGGGTTTCCCGGCGAGACCGAGGAGGAATTCTCGCAGACGCTTGCGTTCATCGAAAAATGCGCCTTTTCCGCCATGCATGTGTTCCCGTACTCCGTGCGCCCCGGCACAAAGGCGGCGACTATGCCCGACCAGGTGGAAAAGGGCGAAAAGGCCGCCCGCGCCGCCCGCGCCAAAGCAGTCGCCGACCGCATGCAGCGCGAGTATCTTGCATCCTGCGTCGGCAAAACATACGATGTCATTTTCGAAACCGGCGAGAACGGCGAGAGCGTCGGCCACGCCGAAAACTACACCGCTGTCTCTGTACAGGAGACATTTCCCCACGGATTTGTCGGAAAAGTGAAAATAACGGGCGTAAGTGGTGAAATGCTTGTGGGTGTTGCGATTTGACGCGCCCCTTCTTTGCGTATATAATGAACTAAAGCATTTGAAAGTTTTCTCTTCTCAAACTGCAAAAACAGGCTGAGGTGTCAGCCGGAAAGGAAGTCATGCAATGAATCGCGAGGATGTTTTCAATTTTTCAGCCGGTCCCTCCGTTCTGCCTACCGAAGTGCTCGAAAAGGCGGCGGCGGAACTCGTCAATTACCGTGGCTCCGGCCTCTCCGTGATGGAGATAAGTCATCGAAGTTCCGAATTTTCCGACATCTTCTCATCTACGAAGGCGAAGCTCAAAGCCGCTCTCTCCGTGCCGGATACGCATGAGATCCTCTTTCTGCAGGGCGGAGCTTCGCTCCAGTTTTCCATGATCCCGCTGAACCTGACTGCTGAGGGCGACACGGTCGACTACGCCGTGACCGGCAACTTTGCGAACATCGCCGCCAAGGAAGCGATGAAATACTGCCGTGTGAACATTGCCGCCTCGAGCGAAGAGACGCATTTTGACCGCATTCCCGCGCAGGAGGAGCTCAAACTCTCCGCGGACGCCAAATATTTCTATTACTGTGCAAACAACACCATTTTCGGTACGGCGTGGAAGTATGTGCCCGAGACCGCCGGTGTGCCGCTCGTGTGCGACATGTCCTCGGAGATCCTCTCGCACCCGGTCGATGTGTCGAAATACGGCATCATCTACGCCGGAGCGCAGAAGAATATGGCCCCCGCCGGGCTCACCGTCGTCATCATCGACCGCGCACTCGCCGGTCATGAGCGCCCCATCACGCCGCTCATGATGAGCTATCAGCGCATGATCGACAAAGACTCCATGTATAACACGCCCCCGTGCTACAATATTTATATGCTCGGCCTCGTGCTCGACTGGCTCGAGAAGCAGGGCGGCGTTGCGGGTATGGAAGCACGCAAGAGCGCCAAGGCGAAGATCCTCTATGACTATCTCGATGAGAGCCGTCTCTTCAAAGCCTGCGCGCAAAAGGACAGCCGCAGCGACATGAACGTCATGTTCCGCACCGGCAATGCCGACATGGACGCGGAGTTCGTGAAATTTACGATCGAGCACGGCATGCGCAACCTCAAGGGTCACCGCGTCGCGGGCGGCATGCGCGCATCTGTTTATAACGCCATGCCGGAGGAGGGTGTCCTCCGCCTGGTAGGACTTATGAAAGAATTCGAGGCAAAACATCATGTTTAATATAAAGACCATGAACGCCATTGCGGACAAGGGCATTGACGAGCTGCGCGCCGCCGGCTGCAACGTGAGCCCCGACGAGAACGCGCCCGATGCGCTCCTCATCCGCTCGGCCAAACTCCACGATGCCGTATTCAACCCGGAGCTCCTGTGCATCGGACGCGCCGGCATCGGCGTGGACAATATCCCCATCGCGCGCTGCACCGACGAGGGCATCGCCGTATTCAACACCCCCGGCGCGAACGCCGACTCCGTCAAGGAGCTGCTGCTGTGCGCTCTCACCATGGCCTCGCGCGATATCATCGGCGCGGTCGAATGGGTAAAGACCCTCGCCCCCGAGGGCGACAAGGTCCCGGCTCTCGTGGAAAAAGGCAAGAATAAATTCGTCGGCCCCGAGATCTCGGGCAAACGCCTCGGCGTCATCGGCCTCGGCGCCATCGGCTCGCGTGTGGCAAACGCCGCACTTAAGCTCGACATGGAAGTGAGCGGCTACGATCCGTTCCTCTCCGTCGATTCCGCGTGGAACCTCTCGAGCAAGGTGGAGCATGTGACCGACCTTGATGTGCTCTTCCGCACCTGCGACTATCTCACGATGCACATCCACTCCACGCCGGAGACATACCACTACCTCGATGCCGCCGCCTTTGCCAAAATGAAGCCCGGCATGCGCATCATGAACTTCGCCCGCGGCGAGCTCGTCGATGACGACGCGCTTTTCGAGGCCATCGAAAAGGGACAGGTCGAGCGCTATGTGACCGACTTCCCGAACGCAAAGCTCATCGGCCACGAAAAGGTCGTGTGCTTCCCGCACCTCGGCGCGACCACGCCCGAGGCGGAGGAGAAATGCGCCGTGATGGCGGCCAAGGAGATCGTGGACTACCTCCGCAACGGCAATGTCCGCAACAGCGTGAACCTGCCGAACGCGCAGCTCGACCGCCTCGGCAAGAGCCGCCTGTGCCTCATCCACCGCAACCAGCCCGGCATGCTCAACCGGTTCCTCGAGATCATCGCCGCCGGCAATGTGAACGTGGAGCACATGCTCAACAAAGCCCGCGGCGAGATCGCCTATACGATCTTCGACACCTCCGAGCAGATCACCGAATCCGCCGCCGCCGCCATGCGCGCCATCCCCGGCGTAACTCGCGTCCGTCTCCTCAGCTGAAACACAATAACAAACAAAACACCGCCCAATGCCATAAAAAGCATTGGGCGGTGTTTGCCTTATCAAACGGCCTCTCAGGCGGTTATAGAAGTTCCTTCGCCAGCTCCGTGATATGTTCGGCGGTGATGCCGTTCATGGCGAGCAGACGCTCATAAGGTGCGGACATGCCGAATTGATCCTGCACGCCGACTTTACGGAGCACAGCCTTTCCCGACTGCGCGACGATATCGGCGACGGCGCTGCCGAGACCATTGAGAATGTTGTGGTCTTCCACAATGATGATCTTGCCGACTTCGTCGATGCAGCTGCGGACGGCGTCCTCATCGAGCGGCTTCACGGTGTGCATATCCAGCACGCGGGCGTGAATGCCCTGCTTTTCCAGCATATCCGCGGCGTCCAGCGCGATGCAAACGGTATCGCCGTTGGCAATGAGTGCCACATCGCCGCCGTCCCGGATCTGCTTGGCCTTGCCGATCTCAAACTCGTCGTTCTCATCGTATATGACCGGAATGGCATCGCGGGTAAAGCGCAGATAGACCGGGCCGTCCCATGCGGCGGCTGCCCGAACCAGCTTCTTGGCGGAATAAAAGTCTGCCGGCATAATGACCGTCATGTTGGGAATGGTGCGAAGAATGCCCATATCCTCGATACTCTGATGGCTTGCACCGTCGTTGGCCGGTGTCAAACCGCCGTGCGAACAGGCAAACTTCACATTCAGGTGCGGATAGCAGATCTCCTGCCGGATCATTTCGCACATGCGCATGGAGCCGAAAGCGGCGTAGGTCACCACAAACGGGATCTTGCCGCAGGTAGCGAGACCGGCTGCCACACCGGCGCAGTTTTGCTCGGCAATGCCCACATTCAGATACTGCTCGGGAAGCTGCTTGCGGAAAGCCGTGGTTTTGCAAGACTTGCCGATATCGGCATCCACCACAAGAATGTCGGTGTTCTCCTTGCCCAGAGCGACGATCTCTTCTCCGAATGCGTCGCGGGTCGTTTTTTTCACTTGCTCACTCATGCTGCTCCCACCTTTCAACGCGAAACATATTCTTGCTCGAGTTCCCGCATGGCCTGCGCGTACTGCTCATCGTTCGGCGCCATGCCGTGCCAGGCACATACATTTTCCATATAGGAAACGCCTTTGCCTTTTACTGTGTGAGCGTAAATGCACTTCGGCTTGCCGTCTTTTACAACGGCGGCCAGATCCAGCGCGGCGACCACCTGCGCCATGTCGTTTCCGTCAATCTCATAGACATCGAATCCGAAGTCTTGAAATTTCCGTCCCAGATCCAACGGCGGCATGATCTCTTCGCATGTTCCGTCCACCTGCAGGTTGTTGTGATCGACAAACACGATCAGATTGTCCAGCTTGTATTTGCGGGCGGTCTGGCAGGCTTCCCAAATCTCGCCTTCGTTGCACTCGCCGTCGCCTACGGCGGCAAATACGCGGTAGCTCTTCTTATTCAGCTTTGCGGCGATCGCCATGCCCACGCCGCAGGCAAGACCCTGTCCGAGCGATCCGGTGGATATGTCGATGCCGGGGCATTTCTTCATGTCCGGGTGACCCTGCAGAATGGAGTCTTCCTTGCGCAGCGTGTCCAGAACTTCCATGGGAAAGTATCCCTTCATGGCCAGCGCGGCATACTGCGCCGGGCAGACATGACCCTTCGAGAGAATGAACCGATCGCGGTCTTCCCACTTCGGGTTCGCAGGATCGATATTCATTTCCCGAAAATAGCAGGCAGTCACAAATTCGGCCACCGAGAGCGATCCGCCGGGATGGCCGGACTGCGCTTTGTAGATCATGGAAATGACATTTTTCTTTAAATCTACGCAAATGTTTTTCAGCTGGGAAATACTGAGCTGCTCATTCATAGCTATTCCTCCGAACTCCGTTAAAAATTCATAACGACTTTTACCATCGGCTCGGGACGCTTGTCGGCAAACTCCATCGCTTCCTTCATCTGCTCAATGGTGAACCGATGCGTGATGAAGCTATCCAGAGGAATGATCCCGGCGTCGATCCCGCGAATGACATACCGGAAATCCTCGGCGGTATACATATTGGAGCCGCAGAGCTTCAATTCCTTGATTTGAATGTCGCTCATCGGAGCCGGCACGCCGTTCTGCATCACGGCAACATCCGTGATCGTGCCGCCGCGGATGGTAATGTCGGCGGCCTGCTTCATGCAGACATCGTTTCCGAAGGATCCCATGAAAGTGACATCCACGCCGCGCCCGCCGGTCAGCTCCATGACGCGCTCCTGCACCGATTCCACGGCACTGTTCACCACGGCGTCGGCACCCATCTCAAGCGCCTTGCCGAGGTTGAACTCCGCAATGTCGATGCCGATGACCTGCTTGGCGTGAAAGCTCTTCGCGCTTAAGATGATGCCCAGACCGATTGTGCTGCACCCGATGACTGCAATGGTGCTGTTCCCATCGATCTTGCGCTCGCGAACGGCATGCATGCCCACGGCGATCGGCTCGATCAACGCACCCTGCTCGAGAGAAACTCCGTCCGGCAGCGGGATCACGCACTGCTCGGGCACCACGACATACTCGCCGAAAGACCCGCTCCAATAGGTGGCACCGAGGATCTTCTTGTCAATGCATAGATTATAGTGCCCGGACTTGCAGGCTTCGCACTTTCCGCAGCCGTACTGCGGCTCTGCGGTCACGCGCTCGCCGACTTTGTACTTCGTCACATCGGAGCCGACCTCCTCGATCGTGCCGGCAAATTCATGGCCGGACACGAGGGGCGGGACGCGCCATGCGTGCCTGCCGTGATAGGCGTGGACCTCGGAACCGCAGATGCCGGTCACCGCGACCTTGATCTTTACCTCATTCGGCTTCGTGATCTGCGGTTCGGGCATATCATCGCGAAACATCGCCGACAGAGGCTTTTCAATATAACCCGCTCTCAAAATGTATTACCTCCCTGACGCAAGGACAAGCATCCCTGCAGCATTTTCAATTTCAGCACTTATAGATGTGAACAAGCGGATATACAATGGATTTGCCACTTCAACATTGCAATATCCTATGATGGGATGTTGACAAAAGTATAATATTTCCCAAAAAGATTGTCAATACGCCAAGTGTAGAAAAATTGAAGATAGGATGTTGCACAATGCACAAAGTTATAATATAATCATTACCAAAAAAACAAAACCCGTGTTTCTGAACTATAATTGAAGGAGTTTGTGATGGAAAGATCCTATTTATCTCAGGTCACCGTAAAATCGGCCGTGCAGACCGTGGTAGACCGTCTGACACAGGGAATTATCAACGGCCAGCTGATGCCGGGAGACCGCATACCCACCGAAAACGAGCTGGCGGAGAACTTCGGCGTGGGGCGCAATACCGTGCGGGAGGCCGTGCGCACCCTGATCGCCTACGGCATTTTGGAGATCCGGCGCCCGGAGGGGACCTTCGTGTGCGATACATTCAAGCCGTCCGGCATCAATCCCATGCTGTACAGTCTGATCCTGCAAAAAGAGAGTTCCTATGCGGAGCTCATCGGTCTTCGGAAAGTGATCGAAACGGGAACTATGCTTTTGCTGATGGAGCAGGGATTTACACAGGAGCAGTACGATGATCTGCTGCATCACGCGCAGAGCATTGAACGCGCTGTCAATGCCGTGCCGGTCAGCATCGAAGATATTGTTCGCGAAGACTTCGCTTTTCACGATGCCATAGCCAAAGCCACTGGAAACAGTCTTATTATATTGGTCAACGACATGGTCGCAAAACTCTCCTACGGCTCCCGCGTTAAAACGATCGAAGAACGCATGGAGCATGGCAACGGAAAATACCTCATCGATACCCACTACGACCTGCTGGAGAAGATCATGAAAAAGGACATGGCTGCAATGTACAGCTCATTGAAGGATAGTTATTATTACTGGAAGGATATCAATAGGTAAATGCAGTTGCGCTGCGATGCTGTCAGCAACCTTTGCGTGTGATCAAGGCAATATACAACAGTATAAAGTAGTTGACAAAGATGCTCCCTCTCTCGAAGGTGCTACAGCCGTTGATGGGATAAATTCACATTTTCTTTCTCTGTATTACACAAAAATCGGCGCGTAGCTTTATCTAAACAAACGAAAATGGTGATTTTGGAGAAATTTAACTTGAAAAATTGTGCGAAAGTTGCTATAAGTGAACATGTGAACATCCTACGATAGGACGTCGCAAAGTAAGATTTGCCAAAACACAAGTTGAAGGGAAGTAAGAAAACAAAATGAAAAAAATCTTGACACTCCTGTTGGCCATCACTATGGTACTGTCTTTTGCCGCCTGTGGGCAGAGCACAGCTTCGTCTGCAAGCGCGGAAACCACATCCGAAGCTGAAACAACCGAAGCAACTGAAACGATCATGCTCCAGCTGGGCCACCTCGATCCCAGCACCGACACCAATGCCTATCAGATTTTCTGCGAAGCATTTAAGAAAAACCTCTATGAGATTTCCGGCGGAACTATGGATGTCACCATCTATGGCGATGCGCAGCTCGGCGGCGAGATCGAGATGTTTGAATCCCTGTCTATGGGCGATTTGGATATGTGCATCATTACCAACAACTATTACTCCAACTTTGTGAAAGACTTTATGGTCTTCGACCTTCCGTTCCTGTTTTCCGACTATGCAGAGGAAGACGCCGTAGTAGACGATCCCGAGATTCTGGGATATCTGCAGGAAAAAGTACTTTCCGAGTATGGCGTGCATTTGCTGACATACGCTGATACCGGATTCCGCTATGTCGTCAACAACCGCAACCCCATTGCGACGGTTGAAGATCTGGCCGGCCTGAAGATCCGTCTTCCCGAAACCACTTTGTATGTGAAGACCTTCCAGGCTCTCGGAGCCAACCCCACTACCATGGCTTTCTCTGAGGCATATACGGCGGTTCAACAGGGAACGGTTGACGGTCTGGAAATCACCTGCTCTGCCATTTACTCCGGCGGTTTCTATCAGATTTGCAAGTATCTGTCCAAGACGGCACACTTCGCGAGCCCCATTACATTGAACATGTCCGATGCCACTTGGCAGAAACTTACGGCTGAGCAGCAGAATATGGTAATGGAAGCTGCTCAAAAAGCCCGTGACGAGTCTCGCGTCACTGTGCGCAGCAATGTCGATACCATGCTTCAGGAAATGGCCGACGCCGGATGCCAAATCAATGAGTTGGAAGATGTTACTGAGTTCCAGGAAGCAACTTCTTCTGTCATAGATTGGATCCGCACTGAGGTGGGCGACGAACTGCTCGACATGGTTCTGACTAAACTGGGTCGTTAAAATTAATTTTTCCAAGCGGTCAAGTGGGGCAGTTCGATGAAAGTTCTGCCCCACAAATTACAAACGAGGTGTGACTATGCTACTTAAGGGTTTAAATAAATTTCTCCGCATTTTAGACCGGGTGTACATGGTCGCTGCGGGAGTCTTATTTATTATTCTGATTGCGGCTTCTGCAACGCAAGTTTTCACTCGATACGTTTTAAATGCTTCATTGGTTGGAACGGAAGAGCTTGCCCGCTATTGCTTTATTTGGATGAGCCTTTTAGGCGGTTCCATTGCAGTCGGCCAGTGGGCGCATACTTCCATAACGGTTCTTTATGACATACTTCCTCAGGTCCCTAAAAAGGTGACATTCTGCATTCAAAATATTTTCGCAAATTGCAAGTGCAAGTTGGACACCTGCATGGTAGAAATTAGTTAATCAGAGC
>CAVGGQ010000014.1:0-33415 GCA_963628785.1 Oscillospiraceae bacterium
GCCAGACAGCTTGACGGCATCATGCCGTGAGCCTCTGGCTACAAAAAAAGCTTCAAATGTAGCCAATTTGTAGCCACCTGAAAAGTAAAATCCCGAAAAACGCTGTAATATCAACGCTTTTCGGGATTCAGATAACACTAAATATTTATTCCCACTCGATAGTCGCAGGCGGTTTTGAGGTGATGTCGTATACTACTCGGTTGATGCCTTTTACTTCGTTGGTGATGCGGGAGGAGATGCGGCGGAGGACATTCCAGGGGAGGGGGGCGAAGACGCAGGTCATGAAGTCGCTCGTTTCGACGCAGCGGACGGCCACGGTGTAGTCGTAGGTGCGGCCGTCGCCCATGACGCCGACGCTTTTTACACCGGTGAGCACCGCAAAGTACTGGTCGGCACGGCAGCCGCACTTGCCGATCTCTTCGCGGACGATGGCATCGGCGGGGCGGAGAATGTCGAGCTTCTCGCGGGTGATCTCGCCGAGCACACGCACGCTCAGGCCGGGGCCCGGGAACGGCTGACGCTTCACAAGGCTCTCGGGAAGGCCGAGCAGGAGCCCGAGCTTGCGCACTTCGTCCTTGAAGAGATAGCGCAGCGGCTCCACGACGCCTGAGAAACCGAGATCCTTCGGCAGGCCGCCCACATTGTGGTGGCTCTTGATGACGGCGGAATTGGTGCCGGATTCGACGACATCCGGGTAGATCGTGCCCTGCGCGAGGAAACCGATGCGGCCGAGCTTGCGGGCTTCCTCTTCAAAAACGAGCGCGAACTCACGGCCGATGATCTTGCGTTTCTGCTCGGGATCGGTCACTCCCTCGAGCTTTCCGAGAAAACGGTCGGCAGCGTCTACGCAGCGGAAGTCGAGCGCTTTATCGGCAAAAACGGCACGAATTTCTTCAGTTTCTCCCTGCCGCATCAGGCCGTGATCGACATAGATGCAGGTGAGCTGTCCGGGAACGGCCCGGGCGAGGAGCGCAGCACACACGGAGGAGTCCACACCGCCGGAAAGACCGAGCAGCACTTTTTCGCTGCCGACCTGCTCGCGCACTTCACGGATCTTCGTTTCAAGGAAGCTTTCCATTGAGTAGTCACCTTTGCATCCGCAGATGTCGAAAAGGAAGTTTTTGAGGATAAGGCTGCCCTGCACGGAGTTGTTGACTTCCGGATGGAACTGCACACCGTAAAGACGGCGCTCTCTGTTTGCGTAAGCGGCGATGGGGCATAGGTCGGTGTGGCCCATGGCAGTGAAGCCCTCGGGAAGCTGCGTGACGCGGTCGGTGTGGCTCATGAGTACCTCGGTGGGCACGGTGCAGCCGCGGAAAAGGTCAAGCGAGGTGTCGAGAGTGATGGGGAAGACGCCGTATTCGCGCTTTTGTCCTTCTTCGACTTTGCCGCCGCACAGGTGGCAGATAAGCTGCATGCCGTAGCAGATGCCGAGCACGGGAATGCCAAGCTCCAGCACGGCTTTATCACAGGTAGGCGAACCCTCGCGATACACGCTGTCTGGACCGCCGGTGAAGATGATTCCCTTCGGCGCCATCGCGCGGATCTCTTCCACGGGCATTTTGCAGGAACAGATCTCGGAATATACCCCGTGCTCACGCACGCGGCGGGCAATCAGTTCCTTGTACTGTCCGCCGAAATCCAAAATCAATACAGTCTCTCCGGTCATAAACAAACCTCCGAATCAATAATTCGCGGGGAAAGCGGGATCACCCGCCAAGTTCCCCGAGAAAGATGCGCCGACGCAAAGAAAAAGGGCGTCGGCAGAATAATCATTACAAAGAAGAATTATACGGTTGAGTTTCGTCTTTGTCAATAAAAATCATTGTGATTATTGACAAAAACGACAATACAGAGTACATTTATTCGGGAATTCATTTTGAAAATTTATTCATTAAGGAGATCGACTTTATGAGCGGTATGACGGAAGAATTCGGATGCATGGTATTCTCGGATGCTGTCATGCAGCAGCGTCTTCCCGCGGACATTTACAGCGCTCTGCGCTCTGCCAGACAGTTCGGCAAGCGTCTCGGACGCAACGAAGCGGATGTTGTTGCCGAAGCAATGCGCGACTGGGCCGTGGAAAAAGGTGCCACGCACTACACGCACTGGTTCCAACCGATGACCGGCATAACCGCCGAAAAGCACGACAGCTTCCTCTCACCGGGCAAGGACGGCGGCGCCATCCTCGAATTCTCGGGCCGCGAGCTGATCCACAGCGAACCAGACGCTTCGAGCTTTCCCTCCGGCGGACTTCGCGCCACCTTCGAGGCTCGCGGCTATACCGCCTGGGACCCGACGAGCTACGCCTTCGTCAAGGACGATGTACTCTGCATCCCGACGGTGTTTGCTTCCTACGGCGGCGAAGCCATCGATAAAAAGACCCCGCTGCTGCGCAGCATGGATGTGCTGAATATTCAGGCTCTCCGCATTCTCCGCCTTTTCGGCGATACGGAAACGGCCGCCGTTCGCGCCAACGTCGGCGCAGAGCAGGAGTATTTTCTCGTTGACCGAGCCGTATACGAGCAGCGCCCCGACCTCATTTATACGGGCCGCACGATCCTCGGCGCGCGCCCGCCCAAGGGGCAGGAGATGGATGACCACTATTTCGGCACCATCAAGCCGCGCGTGGCGGCATTTATGCGCGACCTGAACGAAGAGCTCTGGAAGCTCGGCATTCCCGCAAAGACCGAGCACAATGAAGCCGCACCCGCACAGCATGAACTTGCGTGCGTATATTCCACTGTGAATATTGCCTCCGACAACAACCAGCTCGTCATGGAGCGCATGAAGCGCGTGGCCTGCCGCCACGGTATGGTATGCCTCCTGCACGAAAAGCCCTTTGAGGGCGTGAACGGCTCGGGAAAGCATAACAACTGGTCTCTTTCCACCGACCGCGGCGAAAACCTGCTCAACCCCGGCGAAACGCCGTCCGAAAATGCGCAGTTTCTTCTTATTCTTGTGGCAGTCCTGCAGGCGGTCGATGAGTATCAGGATCTGCTCCGCATCTCCGTGGCGGGCGCATCCAACGATCACCGTCTCGGCGGCAATGAGGCACCTCCGGCCATCCTTTCCGTGTTCCTTGGTGATGAGATCACCGGCATTCTCGACTCCATCGAAAACGATTCTCCGTATCAACCCGGCGAAAAAGTACAGTTCAAAGTCGGTGTACATGTTCTGCCGCGCTTCCCGAAGGACACGAGCGACCGCAACCGCACCTCGCCCTTTGCGTTCACTGGCAACAAGTTCGAGTTCCGCATGGTCGGTTCCTCTCAGTCCATTTCGGGTGCTAACATCGTTCTCAATACCGCTGTAGCCGATGTTCTCCGGCGCTACGCAGATGAGCTTGAAAAGGCAGATAACTTTGATGCTGCGCTCCATGATCTGGTTCAAAGATCCATCCGCGAGCATCGCCGCATCATCTTCAACGGCAACGGCTACGAGGATGCGTGGGTGCAGGAAGCAACGCGCCGCGGACTTTGCAATTATCTCACGACGCCCGACTGCGCGGTGCATCTCACGGACGCGAAAAATGTAGAGCTCTTCAGCCGCAACCGAGTTTTCAACGAAACGGAGCTTCGGGCTCGCAAGGAGATCATCCTTGACCACTATGCCAAAGAGATCCGCATCGAAGCGCTTACGATGCTCGATATGCTCCGCAAGGACATACTTCCGGCCGTGAGCCGTTTCAGCGGAGAGCTCGCCGAATCGGCGCAGCGCAAGCAGAAGCTCTGCGGCGACAGTGCCTGCCGATATGAAAAAGCTGTGGCCGAGGAGCTTTCCGTCAGCGCGGAGAAAATCTGGCGCGGCACCGAGAAACTGGAGGACGCCGTGCAGCATATGAATCGCCGTCTCTCCACCGAAGCATCGGCCGAGCTCTGCCGCGAGGAGATCCTGCCGACGATGGCAAAGCTTCGCACGCTTTCCGACAAGACCGAGCTTATCATGAATCGTGCCGAGTGGCCGTATCCGTCCTACGGTGAAATGCTCACGAGTGTGTACTGATCCCGCGGATCTTCCCGGATTTTACTGCCTTTACGGTAATTTTCGGCAAATTCCCGAAAATTGCCGTTGCTTGTTTCTTGACATTGAAGGCATAAAGACATATAATACAGGCACAAACAAACAGCGTGCGAATCTGCGCTGCAAAGCGCCGGCGGGGAGGACCCCCTCCGAGGGAACACGGATGAGAATTCCGGACTATCCCAGTAACCGTGAAGCTGACGAAAGAGCCGTATATACCACTGCCAAAAGCGGGAAGGTGCTCAAGTAGACGGAAGCCAAGTCGGGAAACCTGTTTTCGCACGAAATCGCTCCCGGGACAGAGCTCAGCTGTATTATACTCATTGGCTTTGAATGCCGTCCGGGTGTTTTCCAAAACAACGGGACGGCATTTTTGCACGATCGAGAGATGTCTGTTTGTTTGAATATTTCTCATTAAGAGAGGAAAGAACGCATGAAAACCAAGAAACTCCTCGCACTTCTCCTTGCGGCCACGATGCTCTTTGCACTCGCCGCCTGCGGAACTACCTCCGAAACGACCGAAACCGAAGCCACAGCCACCGAAGAGCCCGCAGAGGCCACCGAAGCCCCGGCTGAAGAAACGGCCGAAGACACCTCCATCACGGTCACCGATATGGCCGGACGCGAAGTTACCCTGACCAAGCCCGCCACGCGCGTCGTTGCCCTCACGGCTTCCGACTGCGAAATCATCTGTGCTCTCGACTGCATCGACCTGCTGGTCGGCCGCGGCGAATACTGCGACTATCCCGCGGAAGTCACCGAGATCGAATCCGTGCAGTCCGGCTCCGAGACCAACATTGAGCAGATCATCGCCCTCGAGCCCGATGTGCTTTTCATGAGCACTATGGCGCAGACCGAGGAACAGGTGCAGTCCCTCGAGGATGCCGGCATCCATGTCGTCGTGTCCGATGCACAGGACATTGAAGGCACCTACACCGCCATCACCATGATCGGCACTCTGCTCGGCAAAGAGACCGAGACCACCGCTGTCATCGAGAACATGAAGAGCGTTTTCGAGCAGCTCAAGGGTGTGTGCGGTGACGGCGAGAAGACCGTTTATTTCGAAGTCTCCCCGCTGGAGTATGGCCTCTGGACGGCCGGCACCGGCACCTTCATGAATGAGATCGCCGTGCTCCTCGGCCTCAAGAACTGCTTCGACGATGTCGAAGGCTGGGCGGAGATCAGCGAAGAGCAGGTGCTTGAGCGCAACCCCGACTACATCGTGACCATCTCCATGTACTACGGTGAGGGCCCCACGCCCGAGGATGAGATCTGCCAGCGCGCAGGCTGGGAGAATGTGACCGCCGTTAAGAACAACGCCGTGTTCAACATGCCCAACAATGAGCTCTCCCGTCCCGCCCCGCGTCTTGCGGACGGTGCGCAGATGCTCGCCGACTACATTGCCGCTGCCGACGAGGCAAGTAAGGCCGCGTGAAGCGCTTTTTGACCGACAAACAGGAGCAGGAAGCTTCGGCTTACTGCTCCTCAAATCGTATTATGCGCCCGGAAGGCTTTACCCTGCCCCTTTATTTGATCTTTTCTGCTGTCACGATATTCACACTTCTCGTTTGCGTATCGCTCGGAAGCGTGGATATACCGCTGCGTGAAACGGCATCGATGCTGTGGAATGCCATCTGCGGCCGCGGTATGGGCGACGGAATGAACGCGACCATTCTCTTTTCCGTCCGTCTCCCGCGCGTGCTGTGCGTGGCCTTGACCGGCGCGGCGCTCTCCGTGTGCGGTGCCGCAATGCAGGGACTATTGAAAAACCCGCTCGCGGACGGCTCAACACTCGGCGTATCGTCCGGTGCCTCACTCGGTGCGGTCATTTCCATCGCGTTCGGCGTGACGATCCCGGGCATACCGCTCGCGGGAACGATGAGCATGGCCATGCTCTTTGCGTTCCTATCGCTCGTCGTGATCCTTACGCTCTCGTATCGTCTGGACGGCACACTCTCCACGGGAACGATCATTCTCATCGGCGTCATTTTCTCGATGTTCGTTTCGAGCGTGCTTTCGCTCATCATTACCTTTGTACCCGAGAAAGTGCAGAGCATCACATTCTGGACGATGGGTTCGCTGGCCGGGAAAAGCTACCTCCATGTGCTGGTCCTTCTCGGCGCGTTCATCGTGTTCGGCGGCGTGCTTTTCGGCTGCGCGCGGGAGCTCAACGCCTTCGCCATCGGTGAGGACAACGCCCGCCATATCGGCGTCAATGTCCGCCGCGTGAAGCTCACGGTAATGATCGCCGTTTCCGCGCTCATTGGCGTGTGTGTATCCATCGGCGGCACGATCGGCTTTGTCGGCCTCGTAACGCCGCATATGGTGCGCCTGATCACCGGTCCGAATCATCGCCGACTGCTTCCTGCGAGTGCGTTCGGCGGTGCCGTGTTCCTCATGCTCTGCGACCTTTGTGCGCGCATGCTCTTTGATCCGCGCGAATTGCCGCTCGGTGTTGTGACATCTTTCATCGGCGCGATCCTCTTTGTTGTCATTTACATTCGTACAAGGAGGGCCGAAAAATGAGTATGCTGGAAGTAAAAAATCTGTCTGTCCGTTACGGTTCTGCCGTTATCGTAGACGATGTGAGCTTTTCGGTCGAGCCGGGGGAGTGGTTGATGCTCATCGGCCCGAACGGCGCGGGAAAATCGACCATTGTCAATGCGGTCTCGCGTAGCGTACCGTATACCGGCACGGTCCTGCTGGACGGCAAGGACATCAGCCGAATACCCGCGCATATTCTCGCACGCGGCATGGGCGTGCTCTCGCAGCACCATATGGTCGGCTACGCTTTTACCGTCGGCGAAGTAGTGCGCCTTGGACGATACGCGTATGCGCCCGGCATTTTCTCGCGGCACAGCTACGAGGACGAGGACAGTGTCACCGAAGCGATGGAGCTCACCGGTATCACAGCGCTCGCACATCAGTCGGTGCTCACGCTCTCCGGCGGCGAGCTACAGCGTGTTTTTCTGGCGCAGCTCTTCGCACAGAACCCGCGTTTGCTGCTCCTCGATGAGCCGACGAACCACCTTGACCTCGTATATCAGAAGCAGATCTTTGCGCTCGTCCGCGAGTGGCTGGATCAAGGCTACCGCGCCGTAATTTCCGTCGTGCATGACCTTTCGCTTGCCAAAATGTACGGCACGCGCTCGATGCTCCTTGACCACGGCAAAACCGTATCGGAGGGGCCGACATCCGAGGTGTTCACACCCGAAAATTTGAATCGGGTTTACCGCATGGATGTAGCCAAATGGATGCAGAAGCTCCTCGGCCAATGGACCGCGGGAAAAGACAAGTAAAATCAACGAAAATATGTATTCATACCGTGTTCGAAATTTCAGGTTTCGGCACGGTATTTTATTGCCGGAGGGCAGTTTAACGGACTGCGGCTACTGTATTGTTGCAGCAGGTGGGGAAAATAATTCCGGTTGGTGCAGGGCTTTTTTCAAGGCAAAATATAAACCGGCGCCTACGCCCGAACTGCACCCTTGCAAATCGCCGTGGGAGCTAATATAATATGGATGAGGTGAGACGGATCCTATGGAGCATGATGCGGCAGAAAATCGAACATATATGGCGATCGATCTGAAGTCGTTTTATGCCTCCGTAGAGTGCGTGGAACGCGGACTGGATCCGCTTACGACAAATCTTGTGGTCGCGGACGCTTCGCGTACGGAAAAAACCATTTGCCTCGCCGTGTCGCCGAGTCTTAAGTCCTACGGCATATCGGGCCGCGCGCGGCTTTTCGAGGTAGTGGAAAAGGTGCGCGAGATCAACGTGCGCCGCCTGTCAGCTGCTCCCGGACACGCGTTCAGCGCAAAGTCCCACAGCGCCCCGAGACTCGCCGCCGATCCGTCGCTTGAGCTCGATTATATCGTTGCGCAGCCGCGCATGTCGCTCTATATGCGCACCAGCACGGCCATTTACAACATTTATCTTCGCTACATTGCGCCCGAGGACATCCATGTTTACTCCATCGACGAAGTGTTTATGGATGTGACGGACTATCTGCGTACCTATCGCAAAACGCCGTATGACCTCTGCCGCACGATTGTACGAGATGTCATGCAGACGACCGGCATCACAGCCACGGCGGGCATCGGCACGAACCTCTATCTCTGCAAAATTGCGATGGACATCGTCGCGAAGCACATTCCGGCCGATGAGGACGGTGTGCGCATCGCGGAGCTCGACGAAATGAGCTACCGCCGAAAGCTCTGGAGCCACACGCCGCTCACGGATTTCTGGCGTGTCGGCGTGGGTACGGTACGGCGGCTGGAGCAGCTCGGACTGCACACGATGGGCGACATTGCCCGCTGTTCACTCGGGAAAAGCGGCGATTTTTATAACGAAGACCTGCTCTATAAAACCTTCGGCATACAGGCGGAGCTGCTTATCGACCACGCATGGGGGTGGGAGCCGTGCACGATCGCGGACATCCGCGCCTACAGACCGGAGTCGAACAGCATCAGCACCGGGCAGGTGCTCTCCGCACCGTATGATTTTACAAAGGCCAGGCTGATTGTGCGCGAAATGACGGATCTTCTCGTGCTTGACCTCGTGAAAAAAGGACTTTGCACCGACCAACTCACTCTTACGGTCAGCTACGACAGCGAGAACCTCGCAGACCCTGCTCGTGCAGCCGACTATGCGGGTGAGACACATCTCGATTATTACGGAAGAAAGGTGCCGAAGCATGGCCACGGCACGGCAAATCTCGCGAGCTATTCCTCGTCATCGCGTGAGATCACCGAGGCCGTGATGGAGCTCTACGACCGCGTTGCCGACCCAAAGCTCACTGTGCGCCGCATCAACATTTCGGCAAACCGTATCCTGCGGCAAAAAGCCGACCCGCAGAAGCAGGAGACCGCGGAGGAGCTGGATCTCTTTTCCATGGCAGAGCCGAAAGATGAGCCGGAGCGCGATGAAAAGGCCGTTGAGCGCGAGCGTCGGCGGCAGGAAGCCATTCTTGCCATGCAGCAGCGTTACGGCAAAAATGCGATCCTCAAAGGCATGAACCTCGAAGAAGGCGCCACCGCCCGCGACCGCAACAACCAAATCGGCGGCCATAGGGCGTGAACGAAATAATGCGGGATCTTCCAACGGCTTTGAGCTTCGTGATATTTCGGGATCGTCAAATTTAATAAGGCAGCGCAGCAGACGACATTGTGCGGTGTTGCCATAAATAACCTCGGAGGAAAAAACCTATGGACATACATCTTCATTATAGGGAAGCGGGGAGCAGCGAGGTGATGCTGCTTCTGCATGGGAACAACGGCAACGGCGAGTACTTTGAGCATCAAATCGAGTACTTTTCAAAGAAATACCGCGTTATCGGCCCGGACACGCGCGGACATGGGGAGTCGCCTCGCGGCACGGCACCGTTCTCCATTCACCAGTTTGCCGTGGATCTCAACGACTTTATGGACGAACTTGGCATTGAGCGCGCGATCATTCTCGGCTTTTCGGACGGAGCGAATATCGCCATGGATCTTGCGCTGCACTATCCCGAAAAAGTGCGCGCGCTCATTCTGAACGGCGGCAATCTGTATCCGCGTGGCATGAAGTTGTCGGTGCAGCTTCCCATCGAACTCTGCTATCGGCGCGCAAAACATGCTGCCGCCAAGTCTCCCGAGGCACTTCGCCGCGCTGAAATGCTCGGCATCATGACGCGCGAGCCGAATCTTACGCCGGAGGATCTGCACAGCATAACGGTACCGACACTCGTTATCGCGGGCACCAACGACATGATACGCACATCTCACACGAAGGATATCGCCGCAAATCTCCCTCTGACGCGCCTTGCCATCATCCCCGGCTCACACTTTATTGCCGCGCAATCGCCTGAGCGTTTTAACGAGGAAGTCGAAAAATTCCTGCAGGCCGCATCCGTCTGCGACCTGGCATAAGCGGGATCACATCATGAAAAACGAAGCATCCGGCGAATACGATGATATTATCGATCTGCCACATCATGTATCGGACACGCATGCACATATGCCCCGCCGAGACCGCGCGGCGCAGTTTGCGCCTTATGCTGCGCTCACGGGATACGGCGCACTTGTCGACGAGACCGCGCAAATGTTCGGACGCAGTGCCGTAGGCGACTACGAGCGCACGGAATTTCAGGACGGCGAACACACCGAAAATTAAGGAGAAACCAATGGAAAAAATCGCACTTATTACCGGCGCGAGCCGGGGGATCGGACGCGCTGCAGCGCGCCGTCTCGCGCATGAGGGCTACACGGTCGCCGTGAACTATCATGTCCGCAAGGATTGTGCCGACTCACTTGTTGAGGAGCTTACGGCTGAAGGCCTGTGCGCCGCCGCTTTTCAGGCGGATGTGGCAGACAGGGAAGCGGTGAACGACATGGTGCACCGCGTGAGCAATGCCTTCGGCGCGGTGAGTCTTCTCGTGAACAATGCCGGTGTCGCGGGACAGGCGCTTTTTCAGGATGTGACGGAGGAGATGTGGCATCGCTATTTCGGCGTGAATGTCGATGGCTCTTTCCACACCATTCAGGCCGTGCTGCCGCCGATGCTCCACGCACATGAGGGCTGCATCGTCAATGTCTCGTCCATGTGGGGGCTGCGCGGTGCGAGCTGTGAGGTGACATACTCCGCCACAAAAGCGGCGCTTATCGCGCTCACGCGCTCTCTCGCCAATGAGCTTGCACCCACGAACATCCGTGTAAACTGCGTGGCACCGGGCGTTATTCAAACCGATATGCTCTCCTCGCTGCCGCCCGAGGCACTGCCGCAGCTTGCAGAGGAAACGCCGCTCCGCCGTCTCGGCCGCCCCGAAGATGTCGCCGCCGCCATATCCTATCTCGCCAGCGACGACGCAAGCTTTGTGACCGGACAGGTGCTGACTGTCGACGGAGGATTCATTACCTGATCGCAATATAAACATAATTAAGTTCGCATAAAACAGTTAACATAAGTTATAAAGCAAACCGCGCAGAGTGCATTTTCTCTGCGCGGTTCGCTATTTGCCGGCTGCAATTAAAGGGAGAGCATATCCCGCCATGCCTTAATATAAGCGTCGGCGGCGGACTGCGCGTCGGCTTCGGCGGCCATGCGGAGTAGCGGCTCGGTACCGGAGAAGCGACAGATGACCCATCTGCCGTCCGTAAAGTAGACCTTGCAGCCGTCCTCGCGGGAGACATGGTCGATGGGTACGCTAAACTCCGGTATCTTTTGATCGGTAAAGAGCAGCGTCTGCAGCTCGGCCTTGCGTTCATCGGTCATACGGAAGTCTGCTTCCGCCCAGCAGGGATCGCCGTACTGCTCTGCGATCTCGGCAAAGAGTTCGGAGACGGATTTGCCGGTCACAGCGAGCATTTCCACGAGGATCGCGGCGGCGTAAATACCGTCTTTTCCGGAAATATGACCGCGCACCGCCATGCCGCCGGAGGACTCACCGCCGATGACCGCATTTGTCTCGGTCATTTTTGCGGAGACCCACTTAAAGCCGACCGGGACTTCGTAGCACTGCTGTCCCAGTCCTTTTGCTACGCGGTCGAGCAGGGAAGTGGTGGAGTTGTTGCGCACGCACGGCCCGATCCAGCCGCGGTATTTCACGAGGTAGTAATAGAGGAGCACGAGCAGCTTGTTCGGGTGGATGAACCGCCCTTCGTTGTCGATAACGCCGAGACGGTCAGCATCGCCGTCTGTGGCGATGCCCAGGTCGCAGTGCTTATCGAGCACCAACGCGGCGAGCGGCTTGAGCGTGTCAGAGTTCGGCGCGGGCAGCTTGCCGCCGAAGAGCGTGTCATGGCGTCCGTGGATAACTTCAAGATCGCAGCGGCAGGTCGTGAGGACCATGCTCAGGCAAGACCAGCTCACGCCGTACATCGGGTCGAATCCGATACGCAGGCCGGCCTTTTTGATGGCATCCGCATCCACGGCGGCGAGCACACTGTCAAGGTAGTCGTTCGTGGGGTTGCCCTCGGTGATAAGTCCTGCGTCCAGCGCTTCGTCGTAGTCGATGCTCTTTACATCTTCCGAAGAAATTTCGGCGATCTCCGCCTCGATTTTGCGCGTCACCTCGGCATCGGCATCGCGCCCGCCGGCGGTGAATACCTTGATGCCGTTGTAGATGGCGGGGTTGTGGCTCGCTGTTACCATCATGCCGTACGGCATGCCGGTCTGCTTGACGGTGAACATGATGAGCGGCGTTGGGCTCGAACGGTTCACGACATACGGATGAAAGCCGTTTCCCGCGAGCACCTCGCACGCCCAGTGCGCGGACTCCTTCGAGAGAAAACGGCGGTCGTAACCGACGCACAGCTGCGCGCCCGCCAAGCCTTCCTTCTCCATCAGACGGCAAAGTCCCGCCGTGAGCAGACGAATGTTTTCCTTTGTGAACCCGTCGGCGATGATCGCACGCCAGCCGCCGGTGCCGAATCGAACCATGCTGCAAGCCTCCCGTTAAAATGTAGTTTACATAATCTGAATTACATAAATCTTACTGTGAATATATCGCGCGTACAGAATCAAGTCGGAGCCTACTTAATTGAGCTCGAGATTCTTGACCATTTCCACAACGACCTCGGCGCCCTCTTTTGTCACCTGCTCCTGATTGAGCGTGAAGTCCTCGGCGCTGTTGGCCTTATCGGACATGGCGCGGATGACGACAAACGGCACGCCGCTTAAGTAAGCGGTCTGTCCGACGGCACCGCCTTCCATCTCGGCACACTCGCCGCCGAAGGTCGAGATGATCGCCTCCTTCTGCTCGGCAGTGGAGATGAACTGATCGCCGGTGCACACGCGCCCCGTCACGACCTGACGGTCGGGAGCAACGGTGGCTATGGCTTCTTTTGCTGCGGCGATGAGCGTTTCATCGGCGGCAAAGCCCACAAGACCGATGTAGAGGATCTCGCCCTTTTCATAGCCGAGGGCGGAGCAATCATAGTCGTGCTGCACGACCTCCGTCGATACGACGAAGTCGCCGATATCGAGCGAATCGTTCAGGCTTCCCGCGCATCCGACATTGATGATGGCATCAACGCCGAATCGGTCGATCAGGATCTGCGTTGCAAGCGCTGCATTCACCTTACCCGCGCCGCACTGCACAACGACGACATTCTTTCCACCGATGGTGCCGACGCAGAAATCGAGTCCTGCTGCGGAAACGGTCTCCGTAATCTCTTCCGCTTCCTTGACTGCGGTGATCTCGCTCTCCATCGCGGCCACAATGCCGATAACGGAGCCGCTCTCCTCAGTCACCGCTGCGCTTCCGCAGGCGACAAGGCCGAAGCACATCGCTGCGGCTAGGATCAGGTACAAAATTCTTTTTTTCATTGTATTAGCTTCTTTCCGAAATTTCAATATTTGCAGGAGGGCTTATTTCCTCCGGCCTTTCGCGGCAGACAACGGTCGCAAAAATCAGGGCGAGCACACACACCTGCACGAAGTAGACATAGCGAAAACTTTGGTGATAAACATACAAAAACGAAATGATGAGGTTTCCAATCAGCGGCACGGCAGCCCAACGGAAGCGTCCCATGTGATTTTTGCGCCAGAAGAGCAGCAATACCCAGAAGGCAATGAGATACGCCCCCGTGCGCCACATAAGAATGTCGAGTACACTGTTGTACGGCGTTCCGGTCGTCCAAAGGTAGGCCTTCGTGAAAAAGTTCTGCTTGTAGAGCTTAACGGTGCCGTCTTCATCGCGGTAATCTTCGATGTCGATATAATCCTTATACGCATCGAAGTCATAGATCTGACAGAAGGATTTTGCGGTATAGCCGTCCGAAGGCTGCACAACATTCCACAGAATGTCGCTGCCGTCCAAACGGTCTTTGATGACAACATCGGGATATTTTGTCAGTGCTTCCAGATAGATACGGAAGATCTCTTCGGTTGTCACATTGTTCGGCTCATACGAGACGCTGCCTTCCGGTCGATACCAGTAGTAGATCTCATGACCGTAATACCGTGCGTAGTAATCCCGCCAGTCCTCGAGTGGCATCGCCTTGGCGAGGATCTCCTCGGCCTCCTTGGAGAGCGGCAAATCTTTATTGATGCACGAACCGACGGCACAAAAAAGCGTGGTGTATGGGGAGAGCGTGGTTGGTGAAACATTCAGCGCCTGCATCACAGGCCCCTTAAACGCGGCAAAAGATGCGGCGGCAAGTACGGCCGCAATGAGAGCACGGAGCTTTACCTGCCGGTAGTTTCGGATCGTGAGAACAATGCATAGCACGATCATCGCCGCGGCCGCCGCAGCGCCGTTGTGCCGGAGAAGCGATACGAGAAAAATGTCGACCGTGAGCTTTGCATAGAAATACCATTTCCGTGTGCATGGCAGATCCAGCGCCAGCTGCACCAGCAAGTATGTCCCCCACAAAAGCGAGAGGGTAAAGGGGAGATCCTTGAGCAGATTGCTCCACGAAAGGACCTGCGTCGGGAGAAGCTCAAAAAGCGCACCGAGAAAGCAGAGAAGCGGCAGCGGTATGCCGCGGTCATAGCCGAGCATCAGCACAGCGCACAGAAGCCACGAAAAGAGCAGCATCTGCACCGACGTCACCGCGCCTGGATGCGGAATGATTTTGAGAATGGCGCGCATCAGAAGCGTATCAAGAAATGGATGATCGTCCGTAAGCGGCGTATTGCCAAGCGCCTGATCAAGCTGTACGACCGTATCCACCGGAGCGCCGCCCGGCCACTCGACCCATACCGCGAATAGCTGACACACAACAAGCACTGATAGCAAGATGATATACGCCCTTTTCCCGCTCCCCGCCTTCGGCGGCGAATGCCGCCGCAAAGAGAGCAACTCCAGCGCAAAGAGCAGAAGCCATATAACGGGAATGAACCATACCACGCCGCTCAGACAATAGAAAAGTCCCGGCAGCGAGAAATGCATCCGCGTGTTGCCGTCCAAAAAGAACCGCTGCGCAAAGCTTGCCAGCGAAGCATAAACGGCAATGACCCCGATAGCCACCTGGCTTCCCTTCGCCCGGTACTTCGCCATAAACTCCGTCCGCCGGTTAACACACCAAATGCTCGCCGCCGTCAGCAGCAGCAAAACGGCCTGCGTAAAATGCGTCGGCTGGATCTTGTCGCAGATGAAGAAAAGGAAGATGAAGTTAACGGAAAAGACAAAGGCGAGGATCTTCTGCCGCCGCTCCCAGCCGCGCTGGCGCATGGTTTTTTCCAGAAGGAAAAGCGCTAAGGTTGCAAAGTAGTCCACCGTACACCACGCGCCGAGCGTGTATACGATCTTCTCCCAAACGGCGTAGGTGTAAGAGCCTTCCGACGGATAAAGCACGCCCGGTAAAAGCGTATTCAGCCCCGCCGCGACAAACATTGCCGCCAGCGCCGCGGCAGCCCCCCGGCTCAACATGCTCTGTGGTTCCTCTTTTGACAGTTTGTTCTTGAGCCAAACCGCAATACTGCATACTATCACAAAATAGCAAAACACGAATCTCCGCTGCATTAGAGTTTCTAATGTGCATAAAGAAACAAGAAAGCTAAGATATCCTGCAGCCAACAGCACGCCAAATGCATAGCAGAAAAGAGCATATTTCGTTTTTACAGAAGAAATACGATCCATTGAAAAAACTCCCGATATTCAGCCATGATATTTCTTAATTGTTTCGGACAGGACAGCTATACAGTCTTCCTCAGATCTTACCGGTGTATCCTGCATCCCCAGCATGCTTTTTATGCCGCCTACATCATTGGCGATCACCGGGACACCCAGGACTTTGGCTTCGTCGATGGTTACGGGGGTGCCTTCGTATTCGGAGAAGAGGACGAGGGCCTGGCAGCGCCGTAGGAGGGGGGTGGGGTTTTCCATGTAGCCGGTCAGGGTGACGAAGTTTACGAGGCCGAGCTTTGCGCGTTTTTCTTCGATTTCGGTGCGAAGCGGGCCGTCACCGACGAAGTACCAGCGAAACCGCAGTCCCTGACCGCGCAGTACGGCTGCAATTTCGAGCAGGCGGTCGTAGCGCTTTTCCTCGTTGAGCCGACCGATGGTGATGAGATTGCATGTGCTCCCGTCAAAGCTGACCGTGAGCGGCGCGGCAGCGCGCGCGAGGATCTCCTCGCGCAGCACGGGATTCGGCACGGCGAGCGTTTTCTCCGCAAACTGCGGATAAATGGCGAGGAACTTCTCGCGGAGCGTTTTATTGAGACACACAATGGCGTCATAGCGTCGATAGAGCGCGGCATCGTTTTTCGTTACGGATCGCGTCCAGTCGTTCAGGCTGCGCCAGGCGGCATAGTCGGTGTGGATCCACTGGATCCTGGCGGGATGCCGACGGTGCGAAACAAAGTCGCGCAGCTTTGATGCCTCGCTCACAACGAATATCGTATCGAATCCCTCAAAAGCGGCGGTAAAGCTACGGCGGAGCAGAAGCTTCGGCAGCAGCGACTCGAGCCCGATTTTGGCAAGAGCCGCATACGCGCAGCGAATGAGCTTGCGGCGCTTCGGCACGGACGCATCGCGCAGCACTTCGCGCGTGGGGCGCGAGAGGAGCCGCAGCGTTTCCTCACCGTCGACATCCGGAAAGCGGAATTCTTCGCACAGCTTCGCATCGCGGCAAGGCTCGGATGAATAGATCCACACCTCGGCGACTTTCGAGACGAACCGCGCCTGCGTGAGAGCGGCAGCGCGCGCCCCGCTCACATAGTTTATATCGTCGAATACATATAGAACTTTTTTGTCGTTGTTTCGCAAAAGAGCCTCCGGCATTTCTGCCGCTTCGTCTGCGGCGGCATTTTGTTTGAGCGTTTGGCGTATATGCTCGCCAAGCGTGGGATCGGCGAAAAATTTACGGATCTTCTCAGCAATGTCCTCGGACGAAAACGCCGTGAGGATGCCCGTTTCGCCGTCTTTGATCTGCTCGAGCGCACCGGATGTGCGTGTGGCGATGACCGGCACGCCGAGCGCTTTGGTCTCTGTGATGACCATCGACCAGGACTCATGATCCGAGAGCACGCACACCGCATCGGCGCATCGCATGATGGGGTAGGGGTTCTCCATCGCTCCGGACAGCAGGAAATATTCCTCCAGTCCCGCCGAGCGGATCGACTGGCGCAGCCGCGCCACGACCGGCGCATTGGCAAGCGAGCCGATGTTGACCCAACGGAAGCGAACCCCCTCCGCGAAAAGCCTGCGCATGGCTTCTACCTGACGCATATGGTTTTTCTCCTCGCGGATGTTTGCCACCGTGACAAGCAGCGGCAGACCGTCGTCCGGGATCGCGACGGCAGGTTTTTTTTCGCTCATAGCGAGGATTTTTTCGCTGTCCACACGGTTCGGTACGACATACGAGTACCCGATGAGTTCGGGATACTTCTTCTGCGCAGCTTCCATCGAATGGCGTGATGCAAAAAAGAAGCCGTCAAACATAGCGCGGTAACGGAGAATATCGGGGTGCAAAAACGCTGCTTTGTCCATATCGGCATGGATCCAGACATACTTGCGGCGAGCATAGGCATACCGCGCGGCGAGCGCGCTCGAGAACCATTCGCCGTAAGAGATGACGGCATCGTAGTACCGCCCTTGCAGATAATTCTTTACGCCCTGCCGAAACGGCTGCACGCCGGTGAGCTTGCGCTCAGCTTTGAAAATTGCCTTTTTCACGAAAGCGGTCTGCTTTTCGTTCTCGGCAATGTTCACGACATGTACCCACGAGGGCACCTCCGGAATAAGGGAAATACTGCCCGGCAGATCGATCTGGTCGAAAATGATGAGATCCACATCAAAGAGCGTTTCGTCCATCGTGCGCAGGAGATTGACAAGGGCCGTCTCCGCGCCGCCTTTGAAAAGCTGATTGATGAGAAACGCAACGGAAGTTTTGCTCTCGGATCCGTTCATGAGCGCATATACTCCTCACATACGGTGTCGGCATCGCCGAGCATTTTCACATGACCGTGCTCGAGCCACAGCGTTTTTTTGCAGATCTTCTGCACCTGCTCAATAGAGTGTGAAACAAACACGACCGTCGCGCCCGAGCGGATCATCTCCTGCATGCGCGCAAAGCTCTTCTCCTGGAATTTATAGTCGCCCACGGCGAGGATCTCATCAATGATGAGGATATCGGGAATGTTCATCGTTGCGATGGCGAAGCCGAGGCGGGCCACCATGCCGGAGGAATAATTTTTAATGGCTGTATCGACAAAGTCCTCCATCTCCGAAAAGGCGATGATCTCATCGAAGCGCTTGGCCATATAGGAGCGGCTGTAACCGAGGATCGCACCGTTTAAGTAGATGTTTTCGCGCGCGGAAAGGTTTGAGTCGAACCCGGCACCCAGCTCGATCAGCGGCGCTATGCTGCCGTAGGTCTCCACAGTGCCCTTTGTCGGCTTCAATATGCCGGAGACGATTTTCAAAAGCGTGCTTTTGCCGGAACCGTTCAGGCCGACAATGCCAAGCGAATCGCCCTTTTCAAGCTCGAACGACACATTCTGCAGCGCCCAGAATTCCTGAAAATGCAGTTCGCGCCGCACGGCTTTGATGAAATATTCCTTGATGCTGTCGATCTTCTCCGAACTGAGATTGAACATCATCGAAACATCGTTGACTTTTATAACGCTGCTCATCGATCCAACCTCCGCTCAGACATACAGGACGAATTTGTCCTGCTTTTTATAGAACACAAAAAGCCCCAGCATGAGCATGGCAAGCCCGATGCAAAGGCAGAGAAGATTCTCCTTCAGGCTCGGGAACGTGCCGTAAAGCACGAGCGAGCGCATGTAGTTGACAAAGTGGTACATCGGGTTGAGCTGCATGAGTTTCTGCACCGTGCCGTTGAGCATGTCCACGGGGTAGAAGATGGGCGTGAAGTAGGTCCACGCGAGCACGAATACACTGTAAAAATGCGCAATGTCACGGAAGAACACTGTGAGTGCCGAGAGCAGGATGCCGAGTCCTGCCGAAAAGAGGAAGGTATAGAAAATCGGGATGGGGAGCAGCAGGAGCGTCGCATAAAACGGCGTGCGCGTTACGAGCATCACGATGAACATCGCAAGGAGCGAAAAGCCGAGATTCACAAGACCCGAGAGAACATTCGAAAGAGGGAAGAGATACTTCGGGATGTAGACCTTTTTAATAAGGGATGCATTCGAGTAGATGGACGCAAGTGCGGTCGAGGTGGATTCTGAATTGAAGGAAAAAATGAGGGAGCCCGAGAGATAGTAAATCGGGAAATTCGGAATGGACTGCTTGAATATGGTGGAGAAAATAATGGTGATGACAACCATCATGAGGAGCGGATTGAGTACCGTCCACACAAGGCCGAGCACCGAGTGCCGATAACGCACCTTTATGTCGCGCACCACAAGCTCCCGCAGTAGTGGCATAAACCGCCGGAAGCCTTCTGCTTTTTCGCGAAGATAGCTTTTGTTCACAGTTACGAATTCCTTTCCTTGGAGAGCATAGCCCATTGCGCCCGCTTGACGCATTTCATAAGACCGCGCGGCACAAGCGCCATAATGAGCGGCTTGCAAAGCCAGATGTAATCGCCGGCGGGGGATCGCATTGCGCGAAGTCCGCGCACGCGCACACGCAGCTCGTTGAGCCGCGTTCTCGCATTGTGACGGAGATACGCCTCCGGCGGTTCGTAAACGGAGTAGAGGATCTCTTGCAGATTTTCGCCGATGAGCCCGCGGGACGCGAGACGCATCACGAGATCGTAGTCCTCCGTGCGGCGCGTCACACTCTCCTCGCAGTAGCCGTGCACACTCTCGAGCACCTCGCGGCGGAAGATCATCGTCGGGTGGAAAAACGGATTGCGGCGGGCAATGTCGTGCTTGGTAATGTTCTGCGGGAACTGCCGCGTGCTCCATACGCCGCCGTCATCGAATACACGCACTCCGCAGGCAGCATAGGGGGCGTTTTCCTTGATCAAAAACGAGAGCGTTTTCTCGATGCGGTCTGCATCGGACACATCGTCCGCGTCCTGCCGCGCAATGTACTCGCCGTGCGCCCTCGATAAGCATTGGTTGAGCGAAGCACCAAGCCCGAGATTTTGCTCATTTTGAAAGCAAATCACGCGCCCATCGGCAGAGGCGATGCGCTGCATGATCTCCCATGTATTGTCCGTGGATGCATCGTCGCACAAAATGAGCTCCAGATGCGCATAGGACTGCGAGAGCACCGAGTCCGCTGCGGCCTGCAGCATGGAAGCATTATTATAAACGCTCATCAAAACCGACACAAGCCCGTGATCCATCGTATTCAAGCCCATCCCGCTCCCAACTTTGACCCACAAAATAACATCATAAACTTACCACTTTTTCGCCCCAATATCAAGACCGATATTCCGAAGCCGGAATTTCGGTACACCAACGCCTTGTGAACAGATTATGTGAACAGATTATATAAGACATCTATTCAGGCTTCAAGAGCAACACCGCACAATATCGTCTGCGGCGCTTTGCGGATCTTTTTCGCCGACTCATTGTCATCAAACCTTGCCATACATAAAGTATGGCTGCGGTTTTCTTCCTTGATTCGGAAAAAAATCTCTCGCAAATCGCTCTTGCCGAATTATGCGGTATTGCCCAAGATTTAATAAGGAATTAGCCGAGGCGAAAAATCATTATAATGATACATTGAAATAAAACCGAGGCGCACGGTTTATGCGCCTCGGAGATGCAGATTTCGTTTTGGATTAAGGACTCAGTACTCGAAGCTTCCCTGATAGACTTCTGTGGCGTCGCCCAGGAGCGTTACGCGCTCGTCGGTGTAGTTTACGGTGAGTTCGCCGCCGAGGAGGCTTACGGTCACATCGGCGCCTTTGGAGCAGAAGCCGTTTTCGCATGCGGCGATGACTGCGGCGCATGCGCCGGTGCCGCAGGCGAGGGTCTCGCCGCTGCCGCGCTCCCACACGCGCATACGCAGCGTATGGCGATTTACCACACGCACGAATTCGGTATTCGTACGGTCGGGAAATGCTTCGCTGTACTCGAACATCGGCCCGATCTTCTCAAGGTCGAGTGCATCGATAGCTTTGCGTAACACGACGCAGTGCGGATTTCCGACAGAAACTCCCATGACGAGGTACTCCTTGCCGCCTACCGTGAGCGGATAATCGATCATCTTTTCCGTATCGCACACGGCAGGAATGTTGGCCGCGCAGAGCTCGGCTTTGCCCATGTCGACGAGTACGGAGCTTACCTTGCCATCGCGCACAAAAAGACGCAGACGATGCACGCCGCTCTTCGTTTCCACGGACATAAACTCACTGCGAATATAGCCGTGATCATACATATACTTGCCAATGCAGCGGATGTTGTTGCCGGCCATTTTTCCTTCGCTGCCGTCGCGGTTGAAGGAGCGCATTTTCACATCGGCCATTGTCGACTTTTCCATGAGAACGATGCCGTCGCCGCCGATGCCGTAGTGCGGATGGCAAAGACTGATGCACAGAGATTCCGGACAGCTGATCTGGTTGTTGAAGTTCTCAATGAAAATATAGTCGTTGCCGCAACTCTGCATTTTGGTAAAGGCAATGCGCTGGCGCCAAGAGCGCATGGCATTGATATCCACAAGCTCCGTGTTCTGCTGCGTATAGCGGCTTTCCATCATCTGCGAGAGGGCATTGGCTGTGTCAAGCGAGGTGAGGCAGGGGATCCCGAGCTGCATGGCACGGCGGTGCAGAGAAATATAATCGCCCATTGTGGCGTCCTTCACGGCACCTGTGTAGATGATGTAGCAGAGCTCACCGCTTTCCATAAGGCGGAAAAGGTCATCGCTCTCCGTGGCATTCGGTACGGAAGTGACCTCAATGCCGAGCTCTGCGATCGTCTCGGCCGTGCCGGAGGTGGCGTAGAGCTTCATGCCCATTTGGTAGAAACGCCGTGCAAGCGAAAGGATCTCCTGATAATCATTTTCCTCAACGCTCAGCAGAATGCCCGGCTTTTTTGCACCGTGCAGGGACGGAACACGGAATCCCGCTGCCGTAAGACCTTTGAAGAGAGCCTCCGCAAGTGTCTTGCCGATGCCGAGAACCTCGCCGGTGGATTTCATCTCGGGACCGAGAATGGAATTCGCATCGGCGAGCTTCTCGAACGAGAACACCGGCACCTTTACGGCACAGTACGGCGGCGTACGGTGCAGACCGCTTCCGTAGCCGAGATCGGAAAGCTTTACGCCGAGCATGATTTTCGAGGCGAGGTCGATCATTGGCACATTCGTGACCTTGCTGATATACGGCACGGTACGCGAAGCGCGCGGGTTCACCTCAATAACATACAGTTCTCCCTGATAGATGAGGTACTGGATGTTGACAAGTCCCTTCGTGCCGAGCGAAAGTGCCAGTTTCTGCGAAACGGAACAGATCTTCTTTAAAAATTTGTCGCTGAGATTGTAGGGCGGATACACGGCAATGGAGTCGCCGGAGTGTACGCCGGCGCGCTCGATGTGTTCCATAATGCCCGGAATGAGCACACTCTCGCCGTCGGAAATAACATCGACTTCAAGCTCCGTGCCGGGCATATACTTATCAACCAGCACCGGGTTTTCAATACCGCCGGAGAGAATGGTCAGCATGTATTTTCTCGTCTGCTCCGGCGTGCGGGAAATGGTCATATTCTGCCCGCCGATGACATACGAAGGACGCAGGAGTACGGGATAGCCGAGCGTTTCCGCGGCCTGCAGCGCCTCTTCGAGCGTATTGACGCCCATACCCTTCGGGCGGCGAATGCCGAAATTCTCGAGCAGCGCATCAAATCGGCTGCGGTCTTCGGCAATATCGATGCTGTCAGCGGAAGTGCCGAGAATTTGAATGCCCGCCTTGTCAAGAAACTGCGTGAGCTTGATGGCCGTCTGTCCGCCGAAAGCGACAACGACACCCACCGGGTGCTCAACCTGGATGATGTTCATCACGTCCTCCGGCGTGAGCGGCTCAAAGTAGAGGCGGTCGGCGGTATCGTAGTCGGTGGATACGGTCTCGGGGTTGTTGTTTACGATGACGACATCGTAGCCCATTTCACGCAGCGTCCATACGCAGTGCACGCTGCTGTAATCGAACTCAATGCCCTGCCCGATGCGGATGGGGCCGGAGCCGAGCACCATAACGACCGGTTTTCCGCTGCGCCCGAAGGTGCGTGCTTCGCAGGTCTTCTCAAAGCAGGAGTAGAAATACGGCGTTTGTGCGTCGAACTCTGCACCGCAGGTGTCGACCATTTTGTAGCTCATCGCGAGCCCGGGAACGGCCGCAGCGCCGCTCAGCCGCTTGAGCGCGGTGTCGGTATAGCCGAGCTTCTTGCCGCGTAGATAGAGTGCGTCGGTAAGGCCGTCGGCAGCGAGCTCCTGCTCGTAGTCTGCAAGCTTTTGGATCTTATGCAGGAACCAGAAATCGATTTTCGTAATGGCGTGGATCTCTTCGAGAGTAACGCCTTTCTTTATTGCCTCGAATACGGTAAAGATGCGCCGGTCGTTTTGCTCATGAAGACGCTCCGTTACGGGGGCATCGGAGAGCGGAGCGGCATTGAGCGTGTCGAGAGAAATCTCCACGCCGCGCACGGCCTTCATGAGCGCCATTTCGAAGTTCGGCGCGATGGCCATCACCTCGCCGGTCGCCTTCATCTGCGTGCCGAGCTTGCGGCTCGAACCGGCAAACTTGTCAAACGGCCATTTCGGGAGCTTTACGACAACATAGTCGAGCGTCGGCTCAAAGCAGGCACATGTTTTACCCGTGATATCGTTTTTGATCTCATCGAGATTATAGCCGAGCGCAATGCGTGTGCTGATTTTGGCGATCGGGTAGCCGGTCGCCTTGGAGGCGAGCGCCGATGAGCGCGAAACACGGGGGTTCACCTCGATGACGGCATACTCAAAGCTGTCGGGATTGAGCGCAAATTGGCAGTTGCACCCGCCGACAATACCGATTTCGGAAATGATATCGAGAGATGCTTTGCGCAGCATCTGATATTCCTTGTCGGCCAACGTCAGTGCCGGAGCTACAACGATAGAGTCACCGGTGTGGATGCCGACCGGGTCGAGGTTTTCCATGGAGCACACGGCGATGGCATTGCCCGCGCCGTCGCGCATAGTCTCAAATTCGATCTCCTTCCAGCCGGAGATGCATTTTTCCACGAGGATCTGCGTAATGGGGGAGAGGTCGAGACCGCTTTTTGCGATGACGCGCAGCTCCTCTTCTGTCTCGGCAATACCGCCGCCGGTGCCGCCGAGCGTGAACGCCGGGCGGACAATGACCGGGTAGCCGATCTCGTCGGCAATTTTCAGCGCGGTGTCAAGATCCTCCGCCGTGGCGGAGGGAATGAGCGGCTGCCCCATTTTCTGCAGCGTTTCGCGGAAAAGTTCGCGGTCTTCCGCTTTGTCAATGGCTTCGACATCCGTACCGAGCAGACGCACGCCGTATTTTTCGAGTGTGCCGTCGCGGCTGAGCTGCATGGCGATGGTAAGCCCCGTCTGCCCGCCGAGACCGGCGAGAAGGCTGTCGGGACGTTCTTTAGCAATGATGCGCGCCACGGTCTCCGCGGTCAGCGGCTCGAGATATATCTCGTCCGCGAGATGCTTGTCGGTCATAATGGTAGCGGGGTTGGAGTTCACGAGGACAACATTGATGCCCTCTTCGCGGAGAATGCGGCACGCCTGTGCGCCGGCATAGTCAAACTCCGCCGCCTGACCGATGACGATCGGACCGGAGCCGATGACGAGTACCTTGTGTATGCTCTTATCCTTCGGCATTCCGAACCCCTCCCATCATGGCAATAAAACGGTCGAACAGGAACTCCGTATCCTTCGGACCGGAGCACGCCTCGGGGTGAAACTGCACAGTGAAGCAGTTCATGCCGGGGTATTCCATCCCTTCGCAGCTGCCGTCGTTTGCGTTTATGAATATCTCGTGCCCGATGCCCTGAAGGCTTTCGCTCACCACGGCATAGCCGTGGTTCTGACTCGTAATATAGGTGCGCTTCCCGTCCGTCTGCCGCGCCGGCTGATTGCCGCCGCGGTGACCGTACTTGAGCTTGATGGTCTTGCCGCCCATAGCGAGCGCCGTGAGCTGATGACCGAGACAAATCCCGAATACGGGCTTTTTGCCGAGCAGCTTCTTGATCTGCGCAATGCAGAATGTATTTTCCGCCGGGTCGCCGGGACCGTTTGAGAGCATAATACCGTCGGGATCCGCCACGAGGATCTCCTCGGCCATCGTTGTGCACGGATACACCGTAACGGCACAGCCGCGCTTCGTGAGGCAGCGAATGATGTTCTTCTTGGCGCCGTAATCGATGAGTGCAACATGATATTTCGTTTCACCGACAGCGGGCACGGTATATTTCTCTTTGCAGCTCACCGCTTCCACCGCGCCGGAAACAACAAAAGCGTTTATCTCGTCCAAACTTTTCGGCGGTTGAGAGCAGATCATTGCGTTTACAACGCCGTGCTCGCGGATGCGCTTCGTGATCTCACGCGTGTCGATGTCGCATATGCCCGGAATGTTGTTGTCCTTGAGAAACTTGTCGAGCGCATACTCGCTGCGGAAATTGGAGGGCGTGTCGCACAGCTCGCGCACCACATAGCCCTTTGCCACGGGCGCGCCTTCAAAGTCCTCCGGGATAACGCCGTAGTTTCCGATAAGCGGAAAGGTATGCATAATGATCTGCCCGGCATAGCTCGGGTCGGTCAGCGTTTCCGGATAACCTTCCATACCGGTCGTGAAAACGAGCTCGCCGATGCTGTCTCCAGAGGCTCCGATACGCTCACCCTCGTATACCTCGCCGGTACTGAGCACTAAATACGCTTTTTCCATCGTATCACTTCTTTTTATCTGAGAGTTTTAAAGAGTTGCCGCCATAACAGCCTTGATGGTGTGCATCCGGTTTTCCGCCTCGTCAAAGACGATGGACTGCGCACCTTCGAAAACGGCATCGCTGACTTCCATGCAGTCAACGCCGAATTTTTCATAAATGTTTTTGCCGATTTCCGTCTGCAGATCGTGGAACGCGGGAAGGCAGTGCATGAAGTGGCACTGCTCACCGGCTGCGGCCATCAGCTTTTCGTTGACCTGATAGGGTAGAAGCGCCTTGATGCGCTCGGCCCATACATCGTCCGGCTCACCCATGGAGACCCAGACATCGGTATAGATGACATCAGCGCCCTGCACGGCGTGCATCGGGTCGCTGTCAAATTCCAGCACTGCCCCGGTCTGTGCGGCAATGCTTTGGCATTCGGTGACAAGCTCCGGCGCGGGGAAATAGCTGCTCGGCGCGCAGGCAACGAAATGCATGCCCATCTTTGCGCAGCCGACCATAAGGGAATTGCCCATATTGTAGCGGGCATCGCCCATATACACAAGCTTTATACCCTTGAGATGACCGAAATGCTCTTGGATCGTAAGGAAATCGGCGAGGATCTGCGTCGGATGGTATTCGTTGGTGAGGCCGTTCCAAACGGGAACACCGGCATATTCGGCGAGCGTTTCGACGCGCGTCTGCTCAAAGCCGCGGTACTCAATGCCGTCGAACATCCGCCCGAGCACGCGTGCCGTGTCCGCAATGCTCTCCTTTTTGCCGATTTGCGAAGCCTTCGGGTCAAGGTACACCGGATGCATGCCGAGATCGGCTGACGCCACCTCAAAGGCGCAGCGCGTACGCGTGGATGTTTTCTCGAAGATGAGAGCGATATTCTTGCCCTCGTGCAGTTTGTGTGGAATGCCGGCCTTTTTTTCCGCCTTCAGCTTTGCGGCAAGTTTGAGAAAATAGGAAATCTCCTCCGGCGTGAAGTCCAGCAGTTTCAGAAAACTTCTATTTTTCAGTGAGTTCATTTTCTTTCTCCTTACAGTACTTTTGCGAGAAATGAGCGCAGACGATCGCACTTCGGGGAACCGAAAATTTCGCTCGGTGTTCCCTCTTCGGCGATAACACCGTTATCGAGGAACAGCACGCGGTTTGACACCTCACGCGCGAAGCCCATCTCGTGCGTTACCACGACCATCGTCATGCCGCTCTCGGCAAGCTCTTTCATAACATCGAGCACTTCACCGACCATTTCGGGATCGAGCGCGGAAGTCGGTTCATCGAAGAGCATCACATCCGGCTCCATGCACAGCGCGCGCACGATGGCCACTCGCTGCTTCTGTCCGCCGGAAAGCTGGTTCGGCCAGGCATTCGCACGGTCGGCGAGACCTACGCGTGCGAGAAGCTCCAGCGCTTTTTTCTCCGCCTGTTCCTTTGGAACCTTCTTGAGCATCATCGTGGCACAGGTGAGGTTATCCATGACCGTCATGTGCGGAAAAAGATTGAACTGCTGAAACACCATGCCCATTTTCTGTCGGTGCTTGTTGATGTCGATTTTGCTGTCGGTGAGCTCGTCGCCTTCGAAAACGATGCTGCCGGAGGTCGGCTGCTCCAGAAGATTGAGGCAGCGGAGAAATGTGGACTTGCCGGAGCCGGACGGGCCGATAACGCAGATGACATCGCCCTTATCGATCTCCACATTGATGCCCTTGAGGACATCGAGTCCTTCAAAAGACTTGCACAGATTACTTACGCTTATCACTTGCAGCGAGCCTCCTTTCTACTTTTCCGAGCAGCTTAGCGAGCAGCACAACAACCAGAAGGTACGTGGCCGCCACGATGAGCAGCGGGTTTACCGCGTCATAGGTGTTGTTGCGCACCAGGTTGCCCGCGCGCGTGAGATCGATAACAGCCACATAGCCTGCGACTGCCGTTTCCTTGAGCAGCGCGATGAGCTCGTTGCCGATGGCCGGCAGAATATAGCGCATAGCCTGCGGGAAAACGATGCGGCGCGTTGCCTGCAGACGGGACATGCCGAGAGAACGTCCGGCCTCCAGCTGCCCTTTATCCACAGCATTGATGCCGCTGCGGATGAGCTCTGCCATGTATGCGCCGGAGTTGATGCCGAATGTCAGAATGCCGACGGCAATTCCTTCGGCTTTCGTCATGATAATAAAGTAGAAAATGAGCAGCAGCACAACGACTGGGATGCCGCGGATAGCCGTGACATAGATATTGCACAGCCACGCAAGCGGCTTGAGCGCTTTTGTGTCCTCAGCGCAGTATTTGATAACGGCGATCAGCGTACCGATCACCACGCCGATGAGCAGCGCTCCGAGCGTAATGACGATGGTGTTGCCGAAGCCCTGTACCATCATTTTCCAATATCCGGTTTCAATGAATGTTTCGTACAGCTTGTTCAGCCAACTGGCGGGAAAGGTCATCCGAATGTCTCCTTTATACAGCCCAAAGCAGGGTCAGATGTCAGCCTCCGACCCTGCAATGTTGATTTTATGGAATCAAGCTTCCGCAGGGGAAGTGTAGGGAGCTTCATACTTCTCGAAAATGGAAGCTACCGTGCCGTCCTCAACGAGACCGTTGAGAATGGCGTTGATCGCTTCAACGAGATCCTCACTGCTGAATGCAAACGCAAAAGCGTAAGGCTCGGTCGTCATGGCCTCATCGAGAATGACGAGATGGTCGCCGCCCTCGGTGTTGTAGATCTTCACCATGTCGGCAGCCGTCAGATCATCGATGACCCAGGCGTCGACCTTGCCGCCTGTGAGTGCAAGCTGCGCATCGCTGTTGGCGGAGTAGGAGTTGACTTCATATCCGGCTTCCATGCAGAAGGTCTCGGCGGTCGTGCCGGTCTGGACGGAAACTTTCTTGCCCTCGAGGTCGGCTTTGCAGGTGATGGCGCTGCCCTCGGTCACAACAATGGCCTGTGCCGCGAGGCAGTAGGGATCGGTGAACAGAACGTTCTTCTTGCGCTGGTCGGTAACGGAAATGCCGGAAGCGCCGAGATCAAATTTGCCGGCCTGCACACCGGGGAGAACGGAGTCAAAGTCCATCTGCTGAATGTCGAGCTCTACGCCGAGCTGCTCGCAGATGAGCTGCAGAATGTCAATCTCAATGCCGACAACCTCGCCGTTCTCAAGAGACTCAAACGGAGGAAAGTCGGGGCTCGTGGCAACAGTCAGCTTGCCGGCTTCTTTCACCTTGGCAAGAGCGGAGCTTTCGGCAGCCTCGGTCGTTTCGGCGGACGAAGTGGTTTCTGCGGTGCTGCCGCAGGCGGTGAAAAGAGTGCAGAGCATAAGCACTGCCATCAAAAGAGCGGTGATCTTTTTCATTTTCTTATAGTCCTTTCAATTTTTCCTTAACATAAATGATTTGTTCTTCTACTTTCGCCGGACCGCCTTCGCTCATGCGCCGCTTTACGCAGTTCGTCATGTCGATGGCGTCGTATACATCCGAATCAAAAAGTTCACTGTAGGTTTTGTAGGTCTTAAGCGGTATATCCTCGAGCACCGTGCCGTTTTTGACGCAGTCCCCGACGATGCCGCCGGAAATTTTGTAAGCGCTTCGGAACGGCAGCCCCTTGCGTACAAGGTAATCCGCCATGTCTGTGGCATTTATAAAGCCTTTCTGCGCTGCTTTTCGCATGGCATCTGTCTTGGCCTTCATCGTTTGGATCATACCGGTCATGACCGGCAGACAAATCATCACGGTATCGCAGGCATCGAAGATGCTCTCCTTGTCCTCCTGCATGTCCTTATTGTAGGCCATCGGGAGCCCCTTGAGCATTGTGAGCGTTCCGAGAAGGTCACCGTACACGCGTCCGGTCTTACCGCGAATGAGCTCTGCCATATCGGAATTTTTCTTCTGCGGCATAATGGAGGATCCGGTCGTATAGGCGTTCGAGAGCTCCACAAAACCGAATTCCCAGCTAGTCCAGAGAATGAGCTCTTCGGAAAGCCGAGAGAGATGCATCATCAAAATCGCGAGATCGCTGAGCATCTCCGCGCAGAAGTCGCGGTCGGACACGCCGTCCAGGGAGTTCATGCAGATGCCGTCAAACCCGAGCGCCTCCGCCTCCATTCGTCGGTCGATGGGGTAGGTCGTTCCGGCGAGAGCGCAGCAGCCGATGGGACTCCGATTCATCCGTCGTCGGCAACCCTCCAGACGATCCGTATCGCGCAGCAGCATCATAGCATACGCCATAAGATGGTGGCCGAATGTGATCGGCTGCGCCCGCTGCAAATGCGTATAGCCCGGCATGATAGCGTCTTTATATTCCTCGGCGCGTGCTGTCAATGCCTCAATGAGCTTTTTGATCTCGGCATTGATTTCCTCGCACTGTCCGCGCAGATGCATTCGCAGATCGAGCGCGACCTGATCGTTACGGCTTCGCGCCGTGTGCAGCTTCTTGCCCACATCGCCGAGCCGCTCTGTGAGCACCTGTTCCACAAACATGTGAATGTCCTCACAGGACATATCGAACTTGAGAACGCCGGAATCGAGATCCTCGAGGATCTTCTGCAGACCGTCGATCAGCGTATCCGCATCCGCTTTCTCAATTATGCCGCAAGCACCGAGCATGACGGCGTGAGCCATACTGCCGGTTATATCCTGCCGATACATTCGGCAGTCAAAGGAAATGGATGAATTGAAGTCATCCGCGAGCTTGTCGGTATTTCCGTCCGTTCGCCCTGCCCACATTTTCGCCATAGCGGTGTTTTCCTTCTTTTTAAATTTTGCGGGCAAAGTACGAATGGCGCTTTGCCCGCTTTTGATGTTGCCCTAAAGTTTGCCCTGCTCGCGGAGCGCGTCCACCTTGGTGGGCAGACCCCAGAGGTTGATGAATCCGGCCGCCTGGGCCTGATCGTAATCGCTCTCGCCGAAGGTGACGAGCGATTCGCTGTAGAGGGAGTAGGGGCTGGTCGTGCCGGCGGGGATGATGTTGCCCTTGTAAAGCTTGAGCTTCACGGAGCCGGTCACATATTTGTTGGACTCGTCGGCGAATGCAATGAGTGCTTTCGTGAGCGGTGTGTACCACTTGCCGTTGTAGATCTGATCGGCCATCACTACGGCGAGCTTCTGCTTCTCGTGCAGCGTG
Source organism: Oscillospiraceae bacterium (assembly GCA_963628785.1). Classification (GTDB taxonomy): domain Bacteria; phylum Bacillota; class Clostridia; order Oscillospirales; family Oscillospiraceae; genus Apopatocola. The sequence continues at coordinate 30,863 of CAVGGQ010000014.1, forward strand.
TCCTTGTCGACGGTCAGCATCTCGAGATGCTCATGCGCGAAGTAGAGGATCGTGCCGCCCGGCGTTTCGTAAACGCCGCGGTCTTTCATACCGACAAGACGGTTTTCAACGATGTCGATGATGCCGATGCCGTTTGCACCGCCAACGGCGTTGAGCTTTTCGATGATCTTGCTTGCCTTCATCTTTTCGCCGTTGAGGGCAACGGGAGTGCCGGCCTCAAAGTCGATGGTGACATAGGTCGGAGCGTCGGGAGCCTGCATGGGGGAGACGCCCATCTCGAGGAAGCCGGGCTTATCGTAATCGGGCTCGTTCGCAGGATCCTCAAGATCCAGACCCTCATGGCTGAGATGCCACAGGTTCTTGTCCTTGGAGTAATTGGTCTCGCGGCTGATCTTCAGCGGCACCTTGTGCGCCTCGGCGTAATCGATCTCTTCCTCGCGGGACTTGATGTTCCACTCACGCCACGGGGCGATGACTTTCATGTTCGGGGCGAAGCGCTTGATGGCGAGCTCGAAACGGACCTGATCGTTGCCTTTGCCGGTGGCGCCGTGCACGATGGCGTCCGCACCCTCGGCGAGCGCGATTTCCGCGAGCTTCTTGCCGATGACTGGGCGGGCAAATGCCGTGCCGAGCAGGTAGGTCTCGTACTTCGCGTCCATCTTCATGGCGGGGATGATTACATCGTCTACCATCTCGTCAACGAGATCCGCAACGATCAGCTTGCTGGCGCCGGTCTTCAGAGCTTTCTCTTCGAGGCTTTCCAGCTCATCGGCCTGACCGACATTGCCGGCCACGGCAATGATTTCGGGATCGTTGTAGTTTTCCTTCAGCCATGGAATAATTATCGAAGTATCCAGACCGCCGGAATATGCAAGAACGACTTTTTTGATATCGGATTTATTCATAATTGATTTACCTCCGTGAATGTTTATGCGCTTATTATAGCGATTTATTCATGAATGTCAAGTGCTGATTTGAATATTATTCGCATTTATGCAATCCGACATCTCCTCGCGCACTCTCCCGCCTCGGCATTAGTGATAATAACAACACCTATGGCAGCACCGCACTGCAGACAACATTGTGCGGTGTTGCCCTGTACAAAACAAAGGAAGCCGCGCGGCCTCAAAACCGCACGGCTTCCCCATATTTACTTCGCTGATTTATCGATACCGATTGGTCGGCAGTTTATCGCCGTTCCCCCCAAAACGGATGACATATCCATTCTTTTTCCGGATGTTCATATTGGTAAAACAACACGGTATCTTTTTCTTTGATTATCCTGTTAATAACGGAGTAATCCAAATTGCAGCTGCCCCAACGCGATATGGAATATAATCCGTGGTATGTACAAATGGCATAGTCACCGTTTTGAAAAAGAAAGTAGCCATAACCTCGTGTTTCCAGAAAGCCGGTGCCGTTTATATGTGCGTCTGCCCGCCGCCGCATGCCTTCCAGTAAATTCGGCAGACGAGTCTCTACGTCGAGTTCTTTGTAATAACGAACCAATGAACGCAGATCTCCTTCCTCAACGAGATGTCGAATCACATATTCCTTATCCACCTCGGAAACACCGTAATCGCGCTCTTCGTCGATATCTATCACACCGTAATGGTATTCGTGTTTGAACCATCTTCCGGTTTCCGAATCGTAGTAGATTTCATATTTCGAGTACACATCGCCGAAGTCGAAAATATATTGCACGCTTTTATTATTCTCATCAAATTGCTCGCTGCACATTGCGATCCCTCCGTCAATTTTTATACATATCCGGTTTTCTGCTGCGCTGCATCAGATTTTTGCCAGCGATGCATTTTTATAAGCTTCGTTCTCGGTGACTTCCCGGATGACCTTGAGCTGTTTCGGGAAAATGACGGCGGCGTTTTCGTAGCTCAGCTCAATTTCGGCGATGGCCTTATCTGTCCAGAACGGATAAACATCGATCTCAAAATACTGATTATCAAAGGTGAGGCAGTATCTTGTCTTGCGGATCTGACGCTTTGTCGTGTCGGCTTCCATGAGAAGCTTCAAATACTCACTCTGCGACAGCCGCCGTTCGATCTCTACTCGCTTTACATCCGAAACTTTTCGCTTGATCGTCTGGTAATAAATGTAGTTCCCGCCAAACCCGCGCTGACGAATGCGGACTTCTTCACCGGCCGCACTGTTGAGATACGTCTGAATGATCTCGATGCGCCGGCAGGACGGGTTGCTCTCCAGCCACTTGATATCCGGGTACTCGATGAGATATTTGCGCTCAATCTCACACGGCTCCGGCTCTCCGAGAAATGAAGCAATTTCTGAAATCAGGCGCTTCATTTTGTCCTCGAAGGAAGTAGTGTTGTCGATCACGCGCAGATGCGGATGCCCCGTCCATGCTGAGATCAGCTTATCATCGAGTGCCGCCGCTTCTTCAACGGATTCCGTTCGGGCAGTGTTATTTGCGGTCGTATAAAATTCCTTCGCGCCTTTTGCGGCTGTGACCAGATGAAATACCGCATAGTAGGTTTTGATAGACAACTCGCGGAGAGTATCTACATCCTCCGAAGTGCA
>CAVGGQ010000015.1:0-32680 GCA_963628785.1 Oscillospiraceae bacterium
CTTCAATGTAATTCATCTGATGGCTCGATAAGAGAACGATCTTCCCGACGGTGATACCAACATCTTCTTCTACTATCCAAAGCAGACAGAATTCAAGAAAATCTAAACAGCGTAACAGTCGAACACATCTATGAATTTTCAAATTTGTTGTATGTTCTTAATGTCGGTTTTGATAATGATGATGTTCTTGAAATTGCAGATATGGATTTTGATTCTGTTGTAAATGCAATTAATGTACACTATGCCCCTGGCGCTTAGAATAGTAATGTTTCTTCTAAGTAAGCCAACGATTACACTATAAACCAACGAATACCCTTTAAACCAACGATTGCAAAAGCACAACGGATAAAACAACTCAATAAACGCAAAAATGCCTGCTCCGGAGTAATATCCGAGGTAGGCATAATTCGTAAAAAGCCCTGACATCAAAGGATTTAGGCATAAAAATAAGAACGGCTATTCTATCAAAATAACCGTTCTTATGTGGCGGAGAAGGAGGGATTCGAACCCTCGATACCCTTTTGGGGTATACACGATTTCCAATCGTGCGCGCTCGACCAAGCTACGCGACTTCTCCATGGTCGATCGAACGAAAAATTCAATTCAGCTTGTCTACTATAGCAAAACTGCGCGCCAAAGTCAAGAGAAACTTTGACACGCAGCGGGATTTTTTGAAGAAAATTTCTTCAGCCGTCTTCTTTGTCGCCCTTCTGGCGGATGGTGATGGTGATGGGGGTGCCTTCGAGGCCGAAGGTGGAGCGGATCTGGTTCTCGATGTAGCGCTGATACGAGAAGTGGAAAAGCTCGCGGCTGTTGCAGAAGATGACGAAGTGCGGCGGGCGGATGCCGGTCTGCGTCATGTAGTAGATCTTCAGGCGGCGACCCTTGTCCGTGGGCGGCTGCACGCGCGCCTGCGCATCGGAGAGCACGTCGTTGAGGAGGCCGGTCGTGATGCGCATGGAGCTCTGGTCGTTCACGAAGTTCACGAGCTCGAAAATGCGCTCGGTGCGCTGGCCGGTGAGGGCGGAGATGAAGAGGATGGGCGCGTAGGTCATGAAGCCGAGGTCGCGGTAAATGTCCTTGCGCATTTTGTCCATCGTGTGGGTGTCCTTCTCGACGAGGTCCCACTTGTTCACGACGATGATGCTCGCTTTGCCCGCTTCGTGGGCGAGGCCGGCGATCTTCGTGTCCTGCTCGGTGACGCCGTCGCGGCCGTCGAGCATGATGAGGCACACGTCCGCGCGCTCGATGGCGAGCTGTGCGCGCATGACGGAGAACTTCTCGATGCGGTCGTCCACCTTGGACTTGCGGCGGATGCCGGCGGTGTCGATGAAAACATACTTGCCGAATTTGTTCTCGAGGCGCGTGTCCACGGCATCGCGGGTGGTGCCCGCCATGTCCGCGACGATGACGCGGTTTTCGCCGAGCACGAGGTTCACGAGCGAGGATTTGCCGACGTTCGGCTTGCCGATGACGGCCACGCGGATGACATCTTCCTCCTCGGTCTCCTCCGACTCGGGCGGGAAGTGCGCGATGCACGCGTCGAGGAGCTCGTCCGTGCCGTGGCCGTGGATGGCCGAGAGAGCGATCGGGTCGCCGAGACCGAGCGAATAGAACTCGTAAATGCCCGGGTCGACCTGACCGATGGAGTCCATTTTGTTCACGCACAGCACGACGGGCTTGTGCGATTTCTGCAGCATGGACGCAACTTCCTGATCGGCGGCGGTGACGCCGGTGCCGATCTCGGTGAGGAAGACGATGACATCGGCGGCACGGATGGCGATCTCGGCCTGCTCGCGCATGAAGAGCAGGATCTCGCTGTCCGCGGTCGGCTCGATGCCGCCGGTGTCCACGATATCAAAGGTGCGTCCCGCCCACTCGCACTCGGCGTACAGGCGGTCGCGCGTCACGCCGGGCGTGTCCTCCACAATGGAGAGCCGTTTCCCGCACAGGCGGTTGAAAAGCAGGGACTTGCCCACATTCGGGCGTCCCACAATGGCGACAAGGGGTCGTTTTGCCATAAGGAAAATTCCTCCTTTCGGGGGTATAGTTTATATTTCTCGGAAGCGCATAGCGGCGAGGAGTTCGGCGCCGTCGTTTTCTACGGGGATGACGGGGACGCCGAGGGAGGCTTCCACATCGGAGACGGTGAGATCGTCGAGGAACATCGTCTCGCCGGTGCGCAGCATGGTTTTCGGGATGTACACGCGCGCGCCGAGGGGCTTATCCTGCAGGCGGCGCACCAGATCCTGCCCGGTGATGAGGCCGGACACCTCGATGGTGTGGCCGAAAAAGTCGTTCGGGATGCCGTACACCGTGCCGTTCGCGCCGGCTTTTTCCACGAGAGCGCGGATAAACGGCTCTGCGGCCTTGCCGGTGGCGATGGTGAAGGGCGGCGTTTCCTTTTTGTCCTCCTCGTCCTCCAAAGAGAGCGCGAGGGAAAACTCGGTCTCGAGGAGCCGCAGGAGGCCGACGCCGTTTTCGAGCTGCGCATAGTCCTCGTAATATTCGTCGCTCGGGAGGGGCTGTCCGGCGCGCAGATAGAATTCATCGCTACAGTAGAAAATATGGCTGCCGAGCTTTTCAAAGCACTCGTCGGCGAATTTTTCGACCATGGCGATCGTATCGCGCGACTGCTCGGGAGTGTAGGGCTGCAGCGGCGTGAGATGTTCGCGGTGTTTGGTGAGTCCGACGGGCACGATGGACACGCTGCCCACGTGCGGATAGAGCGCGGCGAGATCCTCCATGGAGCGCTGCAGGGCCGGGCCGTCGTTGCGTCCGGGGACGGACACAATCTGACATTCCATGGAAATGCCGGCGGCGGCGAAGCGGTTGAGGATATTCATGATCTCCCGGCCGCGTGGGTTGCCGATGAGCTCGGCGCGCAGGTCGGGGTCGGTGGCATGGACGGAAATATTCAGTGGGCTGACTTTCAGATCGCATATACGCTGCAGCTCACGCTCGGAAAGGTTCGTGCAGGTGATGTAGTTTCCCGTGAGGAATGAGAGACGCGCGTCATCGTCCTTGAAGTAGAGCGTTTTGCGCAGACCCTTCGGGAGCTGATCGATGAAGCAGAAAATGCAGCGGTTCGAGCAGCCGGTCGGGCGATCCATCAGGTACGTCTCAAAGTTCAATCCGGGGTCTTCGCCCTCTTTTTTTCGGATGCGGACGGTACCGGCATCGCGGAAGTCCATCGTGAGCTTTTTGTCGTACGCCCAGTATTTATAATCGAGCACATCATGGATCTCGTGCCCGTTGATAAAATGCAGCTGATCTCCGGGAAGCACCCGTCCGTCCAGCGGCGAGCCGACATCCACGGAGGAGATCGTGTTGTACATAGTTCTCTCCTCTTTGGGAAAATGCTCGGAAGGGACAGCTTTTCCGTCCCCTTCGTCTTGGTGAGAGGAAAGTCCCCCTCTTGAGAGAAGGCTCTCCGCACGGCGAAATTACCGAATCATAGCAAAAGAAGAGGGGGCAAAGCCTCCTCTTCTTAAGCTCGGTTACTTGTCCTCGTCCACCTTCAGAACCTGACGACCGTCATAAGAGCCGCAGTTCTTGCAGGCCCGGTGGGGGAGCTTGAAAGCGCCGCACTGGGGGCACTTGACCAGCGTGGGAGCGGTGAGCTTCCAGTTGCTGCCGCGTCTCTTGTCGCGTCTGGTACGGCTTACTTTACTCTTGGGGACTGCCATGGTGACACCTCCTCGTACTTTGGCTGCTTCGAACAGCTCATAATCATGCTTTATCGTCCAACAGCTGTTCCAAAACAGCCAGTCTTGGATCCGATTCTTTCCTGCAGCTGCAGGGACCCTCGTTGAGATTTTTTCCGCAGCGGGCGCAAAGTCCCTTGCAGTCTTCCCGGCACAGGATCTGTGTGTCCATATTCAGGATGAACACCGTTTCGAGCAGTTCCTCGAGACCCAGCTCATCGCCGTCCAGCAGGAAATAATCGGGATTTTCCTCATCCTGCAGCTCAGTGGCAAGCGGAACTTCGAGCGGAATGCTCACTTCCCGGTCAAATTCGGAGACGCAGCGGTCGCACATGCAGTGCATGGCGGCGCTCAGGGTTCCGCAGAGCGTAAGCGCGCCGGCGTTATTGACGATGATCCCTTCTCCGACGGGTGCGGCGGTGTAGGCGAGCACGGCGGGAAAATCCAGCCGGTCAGTGGAAAGCTCACACCGAAACGGTACCCGTGAGCCGGGATCCAAAAGAAGTTCACGGAGATTCATATGGTTTTCAATCCTCTGTCAGCATCTCACAAGCCTTATTATTATATATGACCCGCCGCGCATTGTCAACAGAAAATTCACGGAAAAAATTACCGTTTTTCGCATCCGCGAGCGGCCTATTCGTATTATACAATGTCTGTTCGGGACAGTGCAAATTTTTCGTACAGCATTATTTTTGCCCGATCGGTTGCGCATTATCTTATGGTATGTTAAAATATTTGTTTGTGATTTATCTGATGAAATGAAAGGAAAACATGATGGACGAATCAAACGAACAGCTGCAGTCGCGGCGCATGGGCGAGATGCCGGAGGGGAAGCTGCTCCTCTCCATGGGAGTGCCCATGATGCTCTCGATGCTTGTGCAGGCTCTTTACAACATTGTTGACAGCGTATACGTCGCGCACGTTTCGGAGGACTGCCTCTCGGCGCTCTCCCTCGCGTTCCCGGCGCAGAATATTCTCATCGGTCTCGCCACCGGCACGGGTGTCGGCACGGCGACGCTCCTCTCCCGCGCACTCGGCAGCCGCAACCCGAAGCTCGCGAGCCATGTGGCGGGGAACGGCATTTTCCTGAGTGTGTGCTGCTGGGTGCTCATGGTGATCTTCGGCGCGTTCTTCGCCGACACATTCATCCACTCGCAGACGAGCATCGAGTCCATTCAAAACTACGGCGACTCGTATTTGCGCATCGTGGCCATCGGCTCGCTCTTCGTGTATCTCGAGATCAACTATGAGCGGCTGCTGCAGGCTTCGGGACAGGCGAAGCTCTCCATGTGGTCGCAGATGATCGGCGCGGTGGCGAACATCATTCTCGACCCGTTCTTCATTTACGGCTGGTGCGGTCTCCCCGCCATGGGTACGGCCGGCGCCGCCATCGCCACGGTCATCGGACAGGCGCTCGGCGCGCTCGCGGGCTGCATTTTCCACCGCAAGTATAATAAAGAGGTGCGCATCTCGCTCGCGGACATCCGCCCGGACGGCCGCCTCATTCTCGACATCTACCGTATCGGTTTCCCGTCCATCCTCATGGTCGCCATCGGCTCGGTGACGAACTACCTCATGAACATCATCCTCATCGGGTTCACATCGACGGCGGTCGCGGTGTACGGCGCCTACTTCAAGCTCCAGAGCTTCTTCTTCATGCCGGTGTTCGGCCTCAACAACGGCATCGTGCCCATCATCGGATACAACTACGGCGCGAAGAAAAAGGACCGCATTTACCGCACGCTGCGCTACGGCGTGCTGTATGCGCTCGTGATAATGCTCATCGGGTTCCTGCTCTTTGAGACGATCCCCGGCGTACTGCTGCTCGCGTTCTCGCCCTCGGAGACGATGCTCGAGATCGGCATCCCGGCGCTGCGGAGAATTGCCATTCACTTCCCCATCGCCGCGTTCTGCATCGTGGGCGGCTCGGTGTGTCAGGCGCTCGACAAGAGCATGTACTCGTTCTTCACCTCGGTGCTGCGCCAGATCGTCGCACTCATTCCGGCGGCGTACCTTCTCTCGCTCACCGGCGATGTCGGCATGGTGTGGTGGTGCTTCCCCATCGCGGAAGCGGTGTCCATGGCGGCAACCACATTCTTCCTGCGCCGCGCGCTGCGCGATATGGATAAAAAGCTCACGCCGTCGGAGGGGCAATGAAAGAATTTACCGTCGGGCGCAATGATGCCGGGCAGCGTCTGGACCGGTTTGTGAGCAAGGCGGCTCCGCTCATTCCCGAGTCGCTGCTGCAGAAGACGCTGCGCAAAAAAGATATAAAGATCAACGGAAAACCTGCGAAGGGCGAGGCGCGGCTCGCGGAGGGCGATACCGTGCGCGTGTACCTGCCGGACGAGTTTTTCACGGCGCAGCGCGAGGAGGATGCCTGGCGCAAGATCACCGCGCCGCGGCTCGACATCGTGTACGAGGACGAGAACATTCTGCTCGTGGACAAAAAGCCCGGCGTCCTCTGCCACAGCGCCGGCGAATGGAGCCGGAACACGCTCATCGCGAACATTCAGGCATACGTTCGCGCCAAGGGCGAGTGGGACCCGGCGCGGGAGAACAGCTTCGCGCCCGCGCTGTGCAACCGCATCGACCGCAACACCGGCGGCATCGTGATCGCAGCCAAGACGGCCGAGGCGCTGCGCATCATGGACGAAAAGGTCAAAAACCGCGAAATCGAGAAAACGTACCTTGCGGCCGTGCTCGGTGCGCCGAAGCCCGCTGCGGGGCGGCTCGAGGGCTACCTTTTCAAGGACGCGAAGAACAATCAGGTGTATGTCTACGACACGCCGCGCGTGGGCGCGAAGACCGCCGTGACGGAGTACAAGACCGTGGAGAGCGCGGGGCGGCTCACGCTCGTGGAATGTCGCCTCATCACGGGGCGCACACACCAGATCCGCGCGCAGTTCCGCCACGCCGGCTGCCCGCTCCTCGGCGACGGCAAGTACGGCAGCGAACGCGAAAACCGTGCCTACGGCGAAAAGGGCCAGGCGCTCTGCTCCTGGAAGCTGAAGTTTGCCTTCACGACGCCCTCCGGCTGCCTCGAGTACCTCAACGGCAAGTCCTTCTGCACCAAGACCCCGGAATTCGCCGAAAAGTACTTCCCCGCCTTCGCCGCAAGAGTGAAATAAACCGCAATACGGCAGCACCCCGAAAGCAAAATTTCGGGGTGCTGCCGCCTTTTACGCCATGCCGCGGATTTTTTCGTAAGGGGGACGCTTATTACGAGGAATTGCAGCTGTATGCATTTTCTCGTAATAGGAGTATACTCCGTTTTCGTTTGAAGTAAACGGTGCGCAAAAAACAGGATCCCCATAGCAGGGATTTCAAAGCTGCACTATGGGGATCATATGATTTGGTTTTACTCGCTGCGGGTGAAGTAGGCGGCTACTCGGCCGTAGCCGCTGTCGTAGCAGGTGTAGAGGACGAGGTCATAGCCGCTGTTCAGGGCGGCTTCGGCATCGTCTGGGGCGATCTTTGCCATGTCGGTGAGCGTGTAGCGCCTCACGGTGCCGTCCATCTCGGTGAGGATGACCTCCGAGCCGCCTGGGAGGTTGCCGAGGTAGCCGAAGAATTGGGGGTAGCTGTGCGCGGCGATGACGAGATCGTTCGTCTCGGGGGAGCCGAAGTGACGACAGGCGCCGTACTCGAGGAGCGCGTCGCTCATCGTGTTGATGACCGGGAGGTTTACATCGAGCGCGGGGATCTCGAGGATGCCGAGATAGTCGATGCTCGATGTGTCAACATAGGTTTCGGAGGAGCCGGTCGGAGCTTCCGCTGTCGGCGCGGGGGACGCGCCCGGGGCGGCGGTCTCCCCGGTGTCCGGTGCGGGGCTCGCTTCCGGTTCGGTATTTTCGAACTTTTCCGGCGCGGCGGTCGGCGCGGCGATCTGCTGCTCGAGCGTTTCCACGAGAGTCTCGGCCTCCCGGGCGGCGGCGGCAGCTTCCGCGCGGTTATGAAAGAAGAGGAGCAGTGCCGATAAAAGCAGCACTGCTCCCACTGCGGCGAAGGCTATGCCGGCCTTGTTACGCATTCGATTTCTTCTTTTTCTTTGTCAGTATCACGCCGAGAGCGATAAGGACAAGTCCCGCGCCGCCGAGCACATAGATGGGCCAGGTGAGCTGACCGGTCGGGGCGAGTTTCTGGGTATTCAGGATGGTGACAACGCCGTCTTCCATCGTGTAGGAGGCGGTGTAGCCCTTGGGAACGCTCGTCTCTTCCACATGCCAGTCGCCGTAGCGCTCCTCGTCGTTCCAGTGGAACTCCCAGTCGTTGCGCGCGGAGAGGATGACGGTCTCGACTTCCTCGTCGCCGTCATAGAGCGTCACATTGACGCGGGTCGGGCGCGTGGAGGCTTTGTCGCCGCTCCATTCCTTTCGCACGGTGAGATTCAGCAGCTCGCCTTCGGGCTCTTCGCCGCCGATGTTCGTGATGACGACCTTGTTGCCTTCGGTCTCATAGCTTGCCTCGTAGCCGTCCACGGCTTCCTCGACCACCGACCAGGTGCTGTCGGCGCTCAGGCCGTCGAAGGTGTATACCCACTCGTTTTCCGCGCTGAGCACGGCGGTCGTATCGGTCGGTTCGCCGTTCTTGAGGAGCATGACGGTGACCGCATCCTCGGCGTGGGCTTCGTAGCCGTCCGACCATACCTTCGTCACGGTGAGCTGCGTGAGGTTGAAGGCGTGAACCTTGAATTTCCAGTCGATCTCGCCGACACGGTTTGCATAGTCGTTGCTGAGCTCCGCGGGGGCGGCGAGCGTTACGGTGAGGTCGATGCTATCGCCGGAAGCTATCTCTCCGAGTTCGGCATCGAAGGAGCCGGAGGCGGGGCCGTTATAAAGCTCCGTGCCCGCGGCATCGGTGACGGTCAGCGTGAGCTGCGAGAGGAAGTTCTGCATCGTGGCGACGGTCTCATCGCGCTCGCCGTCGACATCGGCCTGATCCTTGCCATCGGTGTTCTCGTAGGTTTCGCTGTAGGTGATGTCATCGACGGAGGCCGTGAGGTAGAGCACGACATAGTCGCTGTCTGTGGCGGCATTTTTGAAAGTGACCTTTTGGGTGCGCGTGTCGCCGGGCATGAGATCCTTGAAGTTATCAAAGAGGTCGGTCTCGGTGTACTCGCTGCCGGGCGCGAACGTGAACGAGGGGTCGTCCAGTCCGTTATAGGTGACCGTGGCATCCGCGGCGAAGGCGGAGGACGCAAGGCTCAGCACAAGCACAACAGCCAGCGCGAGCGCAAGCAGAGTTTTCGATGTCTTTTTCATATAAGTCACCCTCCCCCGCTCACTTCAAGATCTTGCCGTCGGCGACGGTCACGCCCCAGGCTTCCGTTACGGCCTTGGTCGGAGTGCTCTGGATGGCACTCGCGAGCACTTCCACGGAAAGCTTATATTTGCTGCCCACACCTTCGCTCGAGGTGCAGCTGTTGATCAGAACCGCGGTATTTTTTCCGGATGCGACAGGATTTTTATAATAGTAATATCCATCGGAGCGTTCGACCCAGTCCGTTTCGTTCAGGGAAAGGGTGTAGCTGTAGCCTTCGGGAACATTGGCGGCAATGGCCCCGTTCTGGTCCTTCCAGTTTACAACGACAGCGGCGCGGATGTAGGCAGCCGTGCTGCCGGTGTTCTTGATGCTGTACTGTTTCCCGGAAGATGCGATCTCACAGGACACGGTGGCGGTTTTGAAGGTGTTCGTGATCTCGACGCTCTGTGTGAGATAGGCGATGGTCGTGCCGACGACCGCGCCGACGAGCACGATGATGGCCGTGAGCAATATGGCTGTACGGCTCATGCGCTTTCTCGGTTTGGCTCTTTTGATGTGTTTTTCGTGCTGCATAAATGCGGCCCCCTTTTCAATTCGCCGAGGCTGTGCCGGCGGCGTTCGGCAGGAACGCCTCGCTGCTCAGCCAATTCAGGATAGTGCGTGTATTTACAAAGCTTACCTTGTTTTTTTCGGTCGCTGAGATCGTTACGGTCTGCTCATTCGGCGTAAACCGCCAGCTCCAGCTGCACTCGGTCACGGTGTACTCTGCACCGGACGTGAGACCGGCGATCGTGACGGAGCCGCTACCGCGGATGACCGCCGTGATCTCCTTGCCTTCGCCGGAGACCTTGAAGAGGAAGCTCTGATTTTCGTCCGCGCAGCCGCTCACGCTGATCGTGAGGGCGGCGATGTCCCGCTCGAACTTTGCATAGTATGTCGCAGATGCATAGCCGGTTTTGTTGCCGTACGAAGTTTTGCCGGGAACAAGAGTATTATACTCGCTCACCTGATTATCGTCAACCTTCGTCGTGCAATTTTCATCGGTAAACCATCCGACGAACCAGTATCCCTCAGCCGGTGTGGCCGTGCAGCCACTCGGCGTGCCGCTGAAAATGTTGACCTTCTCGCGTTCGCTTGAGATCGTACCGCCCTCGGTCGCGACCATGTATCGGATGTCGGCCTTATCTTCCATATAATAGATCTTAAGCTCCAGACCATCGGCCGTCAAAGTTCCCGAGAGGACATTGTCTTTGGACTCATAATTATAGTGGAAGCCCGGAATGTTGTTTATCGATGCGGCGGTGCACTGCGTGCCGACCTCGCCCTGCACTTTCGAGGACGCATATATCTCGGTGTTGCCGTCTGCGCTCTGCGTGTAGTGCGTGACGGTGTAGTAGGCGTGGGTAGTGTCTTTGGTGTAGTAGAACGTGATGACATTTTGATTGGAGAGGCTCGTCGGAAGAAGAACGAGTCTTTTCTGATAGCCATCGGGCACATAGCCCTCGATATCGGCTGCAGTTTCCGTAACAGCCGATATGCGCCAGTCCTCTACCTTCTTTTCTTCTTTCAGCGTGTTGCCTTCGGTGTCGACATATCTTACGGTATGGAATGTTTTGGCGTCATCGCCGTTGCCGGCATAATTGAATGTTGCTTCATTCGTTTGCCCCGATTGGAGTGTGAGCTCGATAAACGCCTGTTCGGACCAATAATTCTCTTGGCAATCCGAATACAGCTCATCGCCGCCCTTGGCATAGAACGTCAGCGTCGTACCCGCCACGCCGGTGCCGGTGATCGGATCCGAAACCGTCTTATTGCCATAAGGACATATATATTTCACGGTGTAGCTCACCAAAGCGTCGTTCGTGAACTTCGGGTAGAGGTTCATGTCGTTTTCGACCGGCTTATCAAAGGTGAATGCCTTTTCCGTGCCGTTCGCGTCCTTATATACCCAGGAGACGAATGTGGTGCCGTCTGTCGCTGCGGGGTCGGCGGGCTTATTTTCCGTGATGACGCTGCCGTGCGCAACCGTCCACTCGGCGGTGTCGTTCGTGCCGTCTGCCGCGTCCTCGGCGGTCGCGAAGGTTCGAACGGTGTGGTTCTTCTCGACATAGTGCGCATAGAGCACGGTGTCGGCGGCGGGCATCGTCATGGTCGTGAAGTCGACCTTCGTTCCCTTGCCGCCCAGCTGCGTGTACCAGCCGTCAAAGACATAGCCGTTCGGGTCAAGGTAGGTGCCCGGGAAGTCGGGTTTGTAGTCTGCATACTCGGAGAGCGATGCTCCGTACCGGACAGAATCGACCGTGCGGGCAATGCCGTTATTGCATCCGCGGAAGGTCAGCTTGTAGCTGTTCCGCAGATAGTAGAGGTTCATTTCCGTACTGCTTGCGAATTCCTTGTGCGAGTATGCCTCGGTGAAGCCTGCGGTATTGGCCGCATAGCGCGTAAAGCCGGGGATCTCGTGGTATTCCTCATCGTAGCAGACATACTTGATGCGGGCGGTATTTGTTTTATAGAGCGTGAAGCCGTCGGTACCGTTCGGCCAGGTCGAGGATGTCGCCGTTTTGTCGTCGACATTCTGCACATAGTAATAAATGGTTTTCTCCGTATCGGAGTAATTTTCGGAGTTGTCGGAGCCGGCTTTCGCTACGAGGTAGAACTTTGCATTGCACTGCGGCATGACGGCGATGCTCTGGATGGGTTCATCGTACAGCGTCGTATCTTCGCATTGCCATGTTCTGCCTTTATAATCGTAGAAAAAGCGCGGGTGAAACTCGAACTTGCTTACAATATTCGCGCCCCATTTTGCCGTAATGGTGGCAACAGAGGGTCTGCCTTCCGCTTCGTAGAACGAGAGCGTAAACTGCCTGCGATCGTAGCAGAGCGTAATGGCTGTCGTGCCGTCTGTGGCGGCTGTGATCGTTTCGGGAACGGTATTTTTGAATTCCCAAAGCTTGCCGTTCATATCCGATACGGCATCGAAATAGCAGGAGTCGTCATTGTGTTTGTGCTCCTCATTGCACTTGAGGATACGGCCGTCCTCGCACACGGTGAGGACCGTGCCCGGAGTCACCGTAAAGAGCGATGTCTTGATAGTATAATAGTCCTCGCTGTCCGCCTGTTCGCCGCAGACGATCACGGTGACGGTCGTCTGCGAGTCGACGCGTGTCCAGCACGCTTTATAGGCAAGGTTAAAGGATGGCATATACTGTGGGAGTACTCTTATGTCGCCGACCTCATCTTTGACGACCCACCCGGTAAAGGTGCAGCCGGCCTTGGTCGGAGAAGCCACGGAAATCCCGGTGCCGTAACGTGCATACACGGCTGTCGTGCCGACGCCGCCGTCAAGATCCAGCGTGAGGAGATAATACCGGCGGTCATAGTAGACCTTCACGACCGTGCCGCCGTCCGCGGCAATGGTCGGGTGTTCATAGTGGAGAGCAATGAGTCCGGGGATCACCGGAACATCCACATCGCCGACAACGCTGCCGGTGAGACCCTTGCGCTCGACCGTTTCATCTTCCTGCAGGGTATAACCGTCGCCTTCCCCATTCTGCACATAATACTCGATGGTGTATTCGACTTCGGCGGGCTTATAGACAACGCTGATCGTCTGTCCCTCCGTGACAGGCCGTGCATAAAATGTATGCGAATTGACCTGCGCCTCGCCGACATAGGGGAGATAACCCTGCACGGTCGGGAATGCGACCGTCGTTTCGGGGAATGTGTCGCCCTCGGCAATCGACGCGGAATAAGGGGGATAGACTACCGTGCCGTTCTCGAGCGTATAGGTGATCTTGAATTCATAGTGCGTTTTGATTTGCGCATCGCCGGTCTCATCGCCGAGGGAGACCGGGGCGATGGCGTAGTCGAAGCCGTTCTCTTCGGAGGGAGACGCCGCTTCGGAGACCGTTACGGTCTGCTTGGCTGTGATGACGGGCTCGCTCTCTGCGGAGACGGTGTTTTCGGCTGCGGCGTCCGTGACAGTCACGGTCACGCGGGTGCTGAAGGTCTCCGTACCATCGCGCGCGGTGAAGCGGCAGCGGATGGTCGCGCGGTTTTCATACAGCACGCTTGCGAGCATGGCATAGCTCACGGCGATATTGGTCGAGGTTTCGCCCGCGATGTCGACCCAGGTATCCGTATCGGCGGAGAACAGGATCTGCCACTGCGCGCTGCCCGACCCGGTGCCGGGGACGGCGGTGAGCGCGACCCTTTCGCCGCGCGGCACAGAGACCTCGGTCACGGCGCCGGACGAGGTACACACGGCAAAGCCGTCGTCCGCCGAGACAGCCGAGGTAAGCGCCGCGGTCAAAAGGCCGAACGCCAGCACACAGCAAAGAAACAGAGCCGTCAATCTCTTTTTCATGTTTACTCTCCTTCGTCAGGATGGGGGGATGGGGGAACTCAGCCGGTTAATATGCGTCTCTTAGGCTCCCCTTGTACTCAAGGGGAGCCTCGAAAGCGCGAAAATCCGCCGGGCGTGCAGGCTCTTTAAAGACACCGAATCCCCTCTCCCCCGGATTTGGGGAAAAGGGGTGGAAATACGGTTATTTTTTCTTTATATGGCGGCCTTCGTACTCTTCGGTCAGCTTTTCTTTTTCGTCCGAGGGCGCAAAGATGTCCGGGAGGAAAACCAGGAGCAGGAGGATCGCACCGGCGGAGATGGCCACATACATGCCAGGCGGGTGCTGGATATAGTTTGCGACATAGCCGAGCTTCGGGATGGAGAAGACCGGCACGCCAATCACATTCTTATAGTGGACAAGCGTACCGTCCTCGGTCTCGTTCGCGTCGCCTTTGGTGCGGAAGCGGATGACCGTGGGGTCTTCGTCGTCCGGGACTATGCCCATCACGCGGTGGGTGGCAATGGTGTCCTCGTCGAGCATGAAGGTGATGACCGTGCCTTCGGTGATCGTATAGGGGTCAACGCTCTTCACATAGATGAGCGAGCCGGTGTGGTACGTCGGCTCCATGGAGCCGGAGAGCACCGTGTATACGTTGAGCCCGAAGAGGCGCGCGCCGACGAGCAGCAGTGCGAGGATCACGACCAGTACGACAATTACGGTAGTGACGATGTCCCAGATTTTTTTGACGGTACGCATGCTTTTTACGATTCCTTCTTTGCGAATAATTCAAGGCGCACGTGCGGCACGACAAACGCAAGGATCTGCTCGAATGCCCAGCG
The DNA here is from genome assembly GCA_963628785.1 of Oscillospiraceae bacterium. Taxonomy (GTDB): domain Bacteria; phylum Bacillota; class Clostridia; order Oscillospirales; family Oscillospiraceae; genus Apopatocola. The sequence continues at coordinate 14,161 of CAVGGQ010000015.1, forward strand.
CACGAGGAAATCGTTGTTCTCCTCTTCCCCGCTCATAACGCGCGCGGCGAAGCAAAGCATCGTGTCGAAGATCTGGTGGATGAGCAGAACGGTAGGAGTGCCTTCCTTGAAGTACGGCTCCACGCACTCGAAGATCTTGCGGTAGCTTTCCATGTGCGCACTGTGCGAGACACTGCGGTGGCTCGCGGAGTAGTAGTAGCGCAGGTAGAATTTACAGTCGTCCTCATGCTTGAGGATGAAGTCCCAGCTCTTTTTCCAGAGAAGGAACGCGCGCTCCCTCGCCGGGAGGCTCTCGTCCTTCATGATAGCCATATTCTCATAGAGCATCTTCGCGAAGTTGTCGTCCCCGATGAGGTACGCTTTCTTGAGAAGATCGTCCTTGCCGTCAAAGCAGCGGTAGATGTAGACCTCGTTAAGGTGCGAGACCGTTGAGATGGATTTTGTCGTGGTGTGTTCGAGGCCGTCGCGCGCGACGACTTTTACGGCGCTTTCAATGAGCACCTTGCGCATTTCCTGCAGTTCCAAAATGAGTTCCTCCCTATAAGTGCTTGCATTTGCGGACGGCTTGCCGGGGTCCGGTATGTGTTGTGCGGGGAAGACTGCGGAACGTACGTGCGGATATATTATTGCGACCTATATTGTAGCAAATGCCTATATCATTTGCAATAGGAAATGTGTAAAAAACGGTGACAATTTTGTAATATATCGCACAATTTCCGTCCGCGCGCCCAGAGACTTTCTTATTTCCCGGCAGAGTCCCCGTAGTTATAATAGGTAAAATCGCCCTTTGTGAGCATTTTGCGGTCGGCATCGTATACGCAGATCTGCACGACCGTGATGCGCCGTCCGCGCCGGACAACATCCGCTTCCGCCGTGATGAGGCCGGGCTTGGCCGGGCGGAGGAAGGTCGTGGAGGCGTTCTGCGTGACGATGGCGGAGATCATGCCGTTCTCGGTCTGCGAAGCGGCGCACCCGCCCGCCAGATCCATGATCGTAAAGAGAAGGCCTCCGTGCGCCGTGCCGTGGCAGTTGAGAAGTTTTTCGGTCACATTACATTCAATGATGCAGCGACCGTTTTCAAGCAGACGGACCTTCAGTCCGCACAGATCGTCAAATCCGCCGAGCGCGCCGCCTGGGCGGAGTGAATCGTTGCTTTCCATGGTTTTTCGTGTCCTTATCCCTATTTCTTCAATGGGTATTATACAACAGATTGTTCAAAAAGAAAAGGGTCGAAATGATCGGCATTTTTGCATATTTGCGTTTACCTATTCCGCACGAAAATGGGTATTTCGGAAAAATATGCAGAAATATGCAAAAAAGTATTGACAATGCAGACATACGCCGATATAATGCGGGCAAATAAGCAAAACACCTGATAGAGGTTGCGGAAACGAAAAGTACCCGTGAGCACACGCCGGCAGGCGGCTTTCGGAGAAAGGCAATTCCGCCGAGGTGTCCGCACAGCTGCCGCCGTGCGTATGCCGGGTCGATGCAGAATATGCATCGGACTGTCACATGGATTCATGTGGAGAGCTATCAAAGGTTACGGATTTTGATTTTCTTTGAATTTCATTTTTTCGAAAGCCTGCGATACCACATCGGGTCGCAGGCTTATTTTATGCTCCGCGGCAGACATCGGCTGCCGCGGAGCGAGGAACCGCCGAATAAATACCCGAACAGCAAAACGCGTTCGGAGAACGGATGGTTCTTCTTCCCCGGCGAAAAACGAAAAAATAAAAAGGAGACAAAAACCATGACTACCCGCAATCGTATTCTCGCGCTCGTATGCGCAACACTTCTGTGCGTTTCTCTGCTGGCCGGCTGCGGCAGCACCGCTTCCTCGACCGAAACGGCATCCGTCGACCTTACGCAGGCCACGAGCCTTGCCGACCTCAAGGGTCTGAAGATCGCCGCGCAGGCCGGTACGTTCCACGCCGACGCGCTCAGCCAGATCGAAGACGTGCAGGGCTCCACTTACCCCGAGTTTGCCGATCTTCTCACCGCGCTCAAGAGCGGCGCGATCGACGGCTACATCGCCGAAGAGCCGACCGCCTTTTCCGTGTGCCAGAGCGATGACACTCTGACCTTCATCCCGCTCAAGAACAATGACACCGGCTTCACCGCCACCGCCGCCGACGTCGGCATTGCCGTGGGTCTTGTGAAGGGCTCCGACATGACCGAGCAGATCAACGCCGTTCTCGCGAACATCACCGACGAGCAGCGCAGCGCGCTCATGGAGCAGATCGTATCTCTCTCCGCCGGCGGCGAGGTCACCGAGTTTGCCATCAGCGCCGAGGCTCCCGAAAATCCGAGCGGTGTGCTCCGCTTCGGCATGGAATGCGCTTACGAGCCCTACAACTGGACCGACATTGACGGCGCTTCCTTCGGCGCGGTGCCCATCTCCGGCGAAGGCAAGGAAGGCCTTTACGCCAACGGCTACGACGTGCAGATTGCCAAGTACATCGCCTACAGCCTCGGCATGGATCTTGAGATCTACTCCATCGAATGGGATTCCCTGCTGCCCGCCCTCCAGTCCGGCACCATCGACGCCATCGCCGCCGGCATGAGCCCCACCGCCGAACGCGCCGAACAGATCGACTTCTCCGACACCTACTACGAATCCAACCTCGTCGTAATTATTCGTAAGTAAGAATTGAGGCCGCCTGCGGGCGGAGTCCATCCCCTCAGTCAGCCTGCGGCTGCCGGCTTCCCTTTCAGGGGAGCCAATATAAATTCTTTTGTGCCTTGACAGGCACAAACTCTGCGAGGCAAGAGCGCTTTTTCCCCTCGCGAAGCCTCCCCTTGTACTCAAGGGGAAGACTCTCTCCGGCGGAGAGAGATGTCAGTGCAGCCGACAGAGAGAGGGGCGGACGGTGGCACGGCGAAGCCGTGACGGAAGGGATGAAAAAGCAAGATTCGCGCAAACCAACCACCGCACATTAAATACAGTAAGGAGCCCGGTAAAACGACATGAGCTTTTTTCAGGATGTTGTCAATATTGTAATAAAGTATTATCCCCAGCTGTTGAGCGGTGTGGGAAACACGATGCTCCTTGCGCTTACCGGTACCGTGGCGGGTCTTGTCATCGGACTTCTGACCGGCATCATCCGCACGGCGCCCTACTCGCGCAACGGCTTGCTCCGTGTGCTGCACAAGATCCTCAATGGGATCATCGCGGTCTATGTGGAGATCTTCCGCGGCACGCCGATGATGGTGCAGTCCATGGTCATCTACTGGGGCTACGCCTTCGCTACCGGCGGCAATACGCTCCCGCTCATCCCCTCGGGCATCCTCATCGTGTCGGTCAACACCGGTGCATACATGGCGGAGATCGTCCGCGGCGGCATCATTTCCATCGACCGCGGCCAGTTTGAGGGCGCGATGAGCATCGGCATGACGCACGCACAGACGATGTTCAAGGTCATCATCCCCCAGGTCATGCGCAACATTCTCCCCTCGGTGAGCAACGAGTTCGTCATCAACATCAAGGATACCTCGGTGCTGAACGTCATCGGCGTCACGGAGCTCTATTACTTTGCCGGCATCATCAAGCGGCAGAGCTTCGAAACATTCCAGACTTATCTCGTCATCTGCGTGCTGTACTTCATTCTGACCTTTACCGTCACGCGGCTGCTGCGCCTTTGCGAGCGAAAGCTCGACGGCAATGACAGCTATGTGATCTTCGGCTCACAGAGCGACAGCGCCGCCGAGATCCACATCAACAAGAAGGAGGACTGAGCCATGGGTGAAAAGGTCATAGAGCTTTGCGGGCTGGAAAAGAAGTTCGGCGAGCACGAGGTCCTGCGCGGCATCGACCTGAGCGTGGAAAAGGGCGAAGTGCTGAGCATCATCGGCGCATCCGGCTCCGGCAAGAGCACCATGCTCCGGTGCATCAACCTCCTTGAGACGCCCACGGCCGGGCAGATCCTCTACCACGGAAAGGATATCACCGCGCCCGATATGAATCTCTCGCGCTACCGCGCCAAAGTCGGCATGGTGTTCCAGAGCTTCAACCTCTTCAACAACATGACGGCGTTCCAGAACTGCGTCACGGGTCAGATCTCTGTGCTGCACCGCCCGCGCGCCGAGGCGGAAGAGACCGCCATGATGTATCTCGAGCGCGTCGGCATGAAGCCCTACATCAATGCCCGCCCCGCGCAGCTCTCCGGCGGACAGAAGCAGCGCGTCGCCATCGCCCGCGCCCTTTCGATGCAGCCCGAGGTGCTCCTCTTCGATGAGCCCACGAGCGCGCTCGATCCGCAGATGGTCGGTGAAGTGCTCTCCGTCATGCGCTCGCTCGCCGAGGACGGCCTCACGATGATCGTCGTCACGCACGAAATGGCGTTCGCCCGCGATGTTTCAACCAATGTCGTCTTCATGGCCGACGGCGTCATCTGCGAGCATGGTCGTCCGAAGGACATCTTCGAGAACCCGAAAGACATCAAAACCAGAGAATTCCTCTCCCGTTTCCTCGTGGGATAAACCGGAAAACACACGCCGGGCATCGAAATTTCGGTGCCCGGAAATTTTTGGCGTCGTATCCTTGCGATTTATTTACTTGACAATACGGCCTCTCTCCCATACAATATACAGGTTAATTCCGCGGTGGGAGAAGGGCTCCTGCCGTTATCGAAGGAGAAATATCATGGCGAAAGAAAAAACAGTCGAGCAGATCACCGATATGGAGAAGGATTTTGCTCAGTGGTACACCGACATCTGCCGCAAGGCGGAGCTCGTGGAATACGCTTCCGTGAAGGGCTTCACCATCCTGCGGCCGTACGGCTACGCGATATGGGAGAACATCCAGAACATCATGGACGGCGAGTTCAAAAAGACCGGCCACCAGAATGTGGCGATGCCCGTCCTCATTCCCGAGAGCCTTCTGAAAAAGGAAGGCGAGCTTGTCAACGGCTTTGCCCCCGAAGTGGCGTGGGTCACCAAGGGCGGCACGGAAGAGCTTGACGAGCCTCTCGCGTTCCGTCCGACGAGTGAGACCATGTTCTGCGATCACTGGTCGCGCGTACTCCATTCCTATCGTGAGCTGCCCATGCTCTATAACCAGTGGTGCTCCGTCATCCGCTGGGAGAAAACGACCCGTCCGTTCCTGCGCAGCCGCGAGTTCTGGTGGCAGGAGGGTCACACCATCCACGAGACCGCCGAGGAGGCCCAGGCCGAGACCGCGCAGCAGCTCAAGTGCTACGCCGATTTCTTTGAGAACGTCCTCGCCATCCCCGTGATTGCCGGTCAGAAGACCGAAAAGGAAAAGTTTGCCGGTGCCGAGGCGACCTACACCTGCGAGTGCATGATGAAGGATCACAAGACGCTGCAGGGCGCCACCTCGCACTACTTCGGCGATAAGTTCTCCCGCGCATACGATGTCACCTTCACCGGCCGCGACAACAAGGTGCAGTATCCGTTCCAGACATCCTGGGGCTCCACCACCCGCATGATCGGAGCGGTCATCATGGCTCACGGCGACAACAACGGTCTCGTTCTGCCGCCGAAAATTGCGCCCATTCAGGTCATCGTTCTGCCCATCGCACAGCACAAGCCCGGCGTGCTCGAAAAGGCGCAGGAGCTCGTTGGCCGTCTGCAGAAGACCGGTCTGCGCGTGAAGGGCGACTTCACCGACAACTCCCCCGGCTGGAAGTTCGCCAACTGGGAAATGAAGGGCGTGCCGCTGCGCGTTGAGATCGGTCCGAAGGACATCGAGAACAACCAGTGCGTCGTCGTCCGCCGCGACAACCGCGAGAAAATCTTCCTCTCCCTCGATGAGCTGGAGACCAAGGTTCCCGAGTTGCTCGAGACCGTGCACAAGGCGCTCTATGATAACGCCAAGGCGAACACGGAAGAGCACACCTACGCCGCTTTCTCCCTCGAAGAAGCGAAGAAGCTTCAGCAGGAAAAGGGCGGCTTCATCAAGACGATGTGGTGCGGCGACCTCGCCTGCGAGCTCAAGATGAAGGAAGAGGCCGGTATGTCCAGCCGCTGCATGCCCCTGCATCAGGAGCACCTCGCCGACACCTGCCCCATCTGCGGAAAGCCCGCGAAGCATCTCGTATATTGGGGCGTTGCCTACTGATATATTCAAACGAGACCCATTTCATTGGGCTCTCGTTTGAGGAGATCGCACTCCGCTCCGCGCCTCGGTTGCCCGCTGCGCGGCAATTCGACACTCCGCTCCGCGAGAAGTATTTTTTTCGACGCGCATGTCGCCGAAAAAAACATCCGATTTTCTTTGCGCCTGCGGGTGCAAACTCTGCGAGGCTACTTTGTATACAAAAACGGCAGCTCCGGTTTTTTCGGAGCTGCCGCTTCTTGTTATTCAGAATGCGATTTGTTTGAAGAGGGCTACGCAGCAGAGGATGGCGGCGAGGGGGACATAGATGTAACGGCCGACGGCGTACCAGAAATTGCCGCGGGGGTGCCCGGCGCCGAGGTTGACGGCTTCGAGGAGGTCGTCCTTTTTCATCACATAGAACCACGACACCGCGCCGAGTGTGGCGCCGATGGGGATGATGTAGATGGACACGAGATCCATCCATGGGCCCCAGGTGGAAATGGTTTCCATCCCGATGCCGATGCCGAGGCACAGCACGCCGAGGATCACGAGCACGACCGTGCGGCTGAGCTTCGGGAAGCGGTGCAGGAGTGATTCCGCGACCGCCTCGAACATATTCTGCAGTGAGCTCACGCCCGCGAAAATCATGGCGATATAGAGGATGATGGCGAAGACCCGCCCGAAGGGGATGTCCTGCAGGATGGTCGGGAGCGTCACGAAAAGGAGGCTCGGGCCGGAGGTGACATCCACGCCGTAGGAGAAGCACGCCGGGATGATGACGAGCGCCGCCACGAGCGCGGCGATCGTATCGAAGAGCGCCGTGCGCTGCGACACATTGACGACATCCTGATCCTTCGGGAGATACGCGCCGTACACGATCATGCCGCTGCCCGTCACGGAGAGGGAGAAGAACGCCTGCCCCATCGCCCAGATCCAGATCATCGGATCGAGCAGCTTTTTCCAGTCGGGCGTGAACATGAATTTATACCCCTCGAGCGCGTCCGGCAGGAACAGCACGCGCACGGCAAGTACAAGGAAGATAAGGAAAAAGAGCGGCATCATCACTTTATTCGACTTCTCGATACTGTGCGCGCCGAAGAAGAGCGTGAGGAGCGTGCCGACTACCACGATGACATGGTACGGAATGACGGAATACGGCTGTGCGGAGAACGAGGCGAACCACTCCGCGGCGTCGGCGGTCATGAGCGTGCCGACCGTGGAATCCACGAGGGCCTTGAGAATGTAGGTGATGATGACGGCGTAGCCGAGCGAAATGCACAGCGAGCCTATGAGCGGCAGCCAGCCAAGAGCCGCGCCCACTTTTCCCGCACTCTTGCCGCGCGTCGCCCAGGCGTTTTCATAGGCGCCGAGCGTGCCGGTCGCGGCGCGCCGTCCGATGGCGAATTCCGCCGGAAGGCCGACATAGCTGAAGATCAGCACGAACAGAACATAGATGATGAGGAACGCGCCGCCGTTGCTTCCCATTTTGTTCGGAAAGCCCCAGACATTCGCCATTCCCACGGCCGAGCCGACCGAAGCGAGGATAAATCCCCACCGGCTCGAAAAACTCTTCTCATTCTTTTTCTTCATTTCATTCCTCGATAAAACAGAATTCGGCCTCCCGCTCCGATGCGGGAGGCTTTGGGCAACACCGCACAATGTCGTCTGCGGCGCTTTGCGGATCTTTTTCGCCGACTCTGCGTCATCAAACCTTGCCATACACAAAGTATGGCAAGGTTTTCTTCCTTGATTCGGCAAAAATTCTCTCGCAAATCGCTCTTGCCGAATTATGCGGTATTGTCTTTGCCATTTTAACGCTTTGCTGTAAAAAAGTCAACATCGAGTATTGCATTTTCCGGTGCGGTGTGGTATTGTTTAGTTAGCATAAGCTAACCAAGGAGATGTATCGGACAAGCGATGGCAAAGAAAGAGAAAAACTGTATATCGTGTGCCGAGGAGGCGGAGGAGCCGGCCGTGCACCGTCTGCAGGGGGCGGACGGTGAGGCGGTCGTGACGGCGTATCCGGTGTTTCCGGGCATATCGATTCTCTATTATGATATCCACGCGCATGAGTGTGAGCTGGAAAAAGACGCGTCGCGCACAGTCATGTGCATCAGCCACTGCCGTGAAGGGCGTCTGGAGCAGCAGATGCGCGGCGAGCACTACTTCCTCGCGCCCGGCGACCTCGCCGTGTCGCGCACGGGTCTCTCGGACGGCGCGGCGCGCTTCCCCACCGGGCACTACCACGGCATCACCGTGACCATCGATCCCGCCCGCGCGCCGGACTGCCTCTCGTGCTTTCTCTCGGATGTGAATGTGCGCCCCGCGACGCTCATGAAGAAGTTCTGCGCGGACGAGGGCTATTTCGCCGCCCGCTCCTCGGCGCGCGTGGAGCACATATTCTCCGAGCTCTACTCCGTGCCGGAGGAGATCCGCAAGGGGTATTTCAAAGTGAAAATTCTCGAGCTTCTGCTCTTTCTCAGTGCTCTGCCCACCGAGCAGCGGCGCGCCGCCTACACCGGCTCGCAGGTGCAGCTCGCCGCCGAGGTGAGCCGCTATCTTCTCGAGGCGACCGAGGAGCGTCCGACGATGGCAGATCTCGCCGCGAAGTTCCACGCCTCCGCCACGCAGATCCTGCAGAGCTTTCAGGGCGTGTACGGCATGTCGCCCTCGGCGTTCCTGCGCGCACAGAAAATGCACGCCGCCGCCGAGCAGCTCCGCTCCACCGACCGCACGGTGCTCGACATTGCCGGGCAGTTCGGCTATGACAACGCGAGCAAATTCGCCCGCACCTTCCGCAGCATCATCGGCGTCTCCCCCAACGCCTACCGTGCCGGCATCAATACCGACACCTGCGCACCCGGCATCAAATAAGCGGTTTTGCCGGTCATTTGAAGAGCTGCGCTTCGCTGTGCGAGCCGTTCGGCACGCCGCTTTTATTTCCGTGATTTTGGAGCCTTGTTTGCGTGAAATGGAGCGGATATACATCCCTTGCGGCGGTATACTGACAATGCAAACAGGGAAACGCTTTCTCGTATGTCACATGTCTCTCCAACCTTTGTGGGGCCGCGTTCGGAAGGAGGAATCACGAATGTCCGAAGAAGTGATCGTCCGACTGGGCGCGCCCACTCTGGCCGGAATAAAGACCGGAAGCCTGTTTACCTGTGCGTATACCTCCCGCAGGGAGGTCGAAGAGAGTCTCCGCGCGTTCAACCGCGGCTTTGCCGAAAAGGGGCTCTGCCTGCTGCCGCTGCGGTACTCCGAGAAAAATGTCCTGCTCTATCTTTTCCGTCCCGCGGAGCTGTGCCGCGATCTGAAGGACGAGCAAGCCGAGGAGCTGCTCCGCGAGGAGGGCTACCCGTGCGGAAGCTGCGGAAAGTGTCTGGCGATGCTGAAGCGGCGGCTGCGCGAGGGCAGCGGTTTTCCCCACGAGATCGGTCTTTTTCTCAGCTATCCCCCCGAGGATGTGAAGGGTTTCATCGAGAACCGCGCCGCGAACTACAAGTACAGCGGTCTCTGGAAAGTCTACGGTGACGAGGAAAAAGCGAAAACGCTTTTTGCCAAATTTAAAAAATGCACAGATATCTACTGCGAGCGGTATAAGGCCGGCTGCGATCTGAACGCCCTGGCAGTCGCGGTGTGATATCGGAAAGGATCACGAAATATGAAAGCAGCAGTTGTTTACTGGAGCGGCACGGGCAACACCGAAGCCATGGCGGGAGCCGTGGCCGAGGGCCTGAAGGGAACGGACGCGGAGGTCTCTCTCCTCACCGCCGACGCCGTCTCCCCCGCCACGCTCAACGATGTCGACGCCGTCGCGCTCGGCTGCCCCGCCATGGGTGCGGAAGAGCTCGAGAGCGCTGTGTTCGAACCGATGTTCTCCGAGTGCAAGCGCAAGCTCGCCGGCAAAAAGGTCGCTCTGTTCGGCTCCTACGGCTGGGGCGACGGCGAGTGGATGCGCACCTGGGAAGACGACTGCCGCAACGCCGGCATCCGCCTCGTGTGCGAGAGCGTCACCTGCTGCGAAGCCCCCGGTGATCTGGAGCTTGAAGCCTGCCGCGAACTCGGGCGCGAGCTCAGCAAATAATTTTCGTTAACACCCCGGGACACCCCTCCCCGAGTTGTTATATAAAGAAGTGTCGTTCAGCAAGCGCACCTCCTGTCATCGATCCATCTCCATCACGCATCTCTTTGTTGAATCCCCCAACGCGAGAGCGGCCGCCCTCCCACAGCGGCCGCTCTGAAATTATCTTCCTTCCGAAAACAACGGCAGCACCGTGCGGCAAGGCCCGGTGCTGCCGTTGTTTTCAATTCGTGTCGTTTAGTGTAAATGTATTTTTACACGAATATTTCGCAATGATCTGCTTATTTACGCAGGAATGTTTTTCAGGCAAATACGATCTGTACCAAAAGCATGTAGGTCACGGTGCCGGCGATGATGCTCAGGAGGGTGTTTCTGTGCCGGGCGTGGAGGGCTACTACGACGACGGAGGCGATGATCTCCGGGATGGCGCGGGTCGAGCCGGTGAAGTCCATATTGCGCAGGCAGTACACCACGAGCATTGCCATCACCGCGCACGGCAGAAGATCTCCGAGCCGCAGTATGACGGCCGGGGTCTCGCGTCCGCCGCGGAAAACGAGGAACGGGGCGAAGCGGATGAGCGCCGTGACGAGCGCGATCACCGCAACGAGAAGGGCCGAATGAGTGAGATTCATGCGCTCTCGCCTCCTTTCTTTGTGCGGTGCGCGTCGAGCACGAGCAGGCAGCAGAGCATGCCGCCCATCGTCGGGAGCAGGAAGCTGTCCGCGCCGAACACGAGACGGCAGACGATGGAAGCGCCGAGCCCGATAAGCGCGCTCGAGTGATCCTTTGTCTCGAGCCACTGTTCCGTGAACACCGTGAGGAAAAGTGCGGTCAGCGAGAAGTCGATGCCGGTCGTGTCAAACTGCAGGTACGACCCGGCGAGCGAGCCCAGCGCCGTACCGAGCACCCAGTAAAGCTGATCAAGAAGGGAAATGCGGAAGCACGCCGGAGCGGACAGATCCTGCCGCGCGGCGAGAAGCGAGTAAGTCTCGTCCGTCAGCGAGAAAATGAGGTACGGCGCGTAGCGTCCCGCCTTGCGATAGCGCTCAAGCATGGAAATGCCGTAGAAAAGGTGGCGCGCATTGACGAGCAGCGTCGTGACCGCCGCCGTGATGAGCGACGCGCCGCCCGTGAGCAGATCGATGGCGACATACTCCATGGAGCCCGCGTAGATGAAAATGCTCATGGCGAGCGCCCACACGAGCCCGTAGCCGCGCGTCTGGAGCGATATTCCGAATCCCGCGCCGAGCACAAGGTACCCCGCCATCACGGGGATCGTCGTCTTGACGGCGCTCTTCCAGTTTTTCCCGGTTTCCATGGTTTTATCCTTTCGCCGAACCGAAGCTCTCGGTGCGGGGAGCGGCATTCTCCGGTGCGGCTTTTTGTCCTATACAAGCGATATGATTCAGAATACACGCATTTTCCCCCGCCCGCAAGCGCCAAAAGAGAGAAAATCCCCGTGTCGTTTCACGCTTTGCTGTGCGAAATTCACGGAGATGAAAAAAGGGCGTACCCGAAGGTACGCCCCGGTCCGCAATGCCGTAGAAGTCTGTTTAGAACCTGCACAACTCGGCAGGTGGGTCGCCGCCCGGGCGCTTCAGCGCTTCCAACGTCCGACCGGAGGTCGGGAGGCCTGCAATTCACGACCGGAGAGGGGCATCCCTTATTATAAATGTGGGTTTAAAAAGACCGTCTCCCGTAAGCGGGAGGCCTACAAACACCGCAGAGCCTTTCGGAATTTATTCGCCTTCCTCTTCCTCGGCGAGCTCCTGATAGTACTCGTACACGCGGTCGAGCTCATCATCGTCGTCGATGGAGTCAAAGACTTCCTCGCCGTTCTCTTCGCGGTTGCGGAGGAAGATCAGGCCGTAGTCGGGGTCGTTCACATCCATGTTCTCAATGTCCGTAGGCACGAAAACGCTGTAGGTATTCCCCTCAAACTCAATGGTATCGAGAAGCTCGAGCTCAAACTCGTTGCCCTCTTCATCGGAAATGGTGATATAATCGCCGCCGAAATCTTTGTTCATAATAAACACCTCATCTAAGTTGTACTTTGATTATAGCACACCGCAGAAAAAAAGCAAGTACATTGTGCCCTTCAGAACAGCAGTGAGATGAGCGGGATGGTTACGATGGAAAAGAGCGTGGAAGTGAATATGATCTCCGAAGCGAACTCGGCGTCACAGCCGTACTGATTGGCGAGAATGGACGTGGAGGAGCCGGCGGGCATTGCCGTCATCAGAAGGCAGATGTCCACGAGCAGGCGATCCATCCCGAACGGCAGCAGAAGGACATACACGAGCACCGGGAAGGCGACCAGGCGCAGGAAGGAAAAATAGAGCACCGGCGCCGAGAAGAGGCTCTTTATGGGAGCATAGGCCAGGATCGATCCGATGACCAGCATGGAGACCGGCGTTGTGCAGCGGCTCAGGGCCGTTATGGAATCATCGATGAATCCCGGCAGTTCCACCGGCAGCACCATGAGCAGCAGTCCGATGAACACCGCGATGATGCACGGATGCCGGATGAGCTTTTTCACCGCGTCCCGACGGCTGATATCGGTGAAGAGCGAAAGTCCCGCCGTCCACATGATGAAGCGGATGGGGATCTGAAATACGGAGGTATACATCACACCGATATCGCCGAAGAGCACCTCAGCGATGGGCAGTCCCACAAAGCTCGAGTTCGAGCAGATCATGCCGTAGGAGAGCACGCTGCGCTTCTCGCGGGGGAATCGCTTAAACAAAAATCGGTTGCCGACCGCCGCCAGGATCTGAATGATCGCCGAAAGTACCACCATAAGGAAGCAGTTGCCGGCGAAATCTGCCCCCACATCCGCGCCGCTCATGAAAGCGTGCACGATGTTGCAAGGCAGGATCACATTGATGAGCAGTGACGAGAGCATTTTGCACCCGCTCTCCGTCAGAAGACCGCAGCGCCGCACGAGAATGCCCACCAGGATCAGCACGAACAGCATGAGCTGCAATGAAAGCATTTCGGAAAAAAATTCCACAAACACATCTCCCTTCAAAGCGGCAGCACCGCAGCGACATCGCGCGGTGCTGCCGGATTTTTATTGTATCAGAAAAAAGGAGATCCGTTTATATCGTTTTTCTATAGGCCTCGTAACTTTTATGTTATGGGCTTTTTGCCGAATTCTTGCGCGAGCTGCTGCTTGGCGCAGTCGATAAACAGCCGTGCGAGCCGCGGGAGATATATCCCGCGCCGGTAAACGGCACCGAAGTCCCAGACCAGATCCGTCGTGTCAACGGCAAAATATGTCAGCGCGTCCTGATAGCGGCGCGTCTCCGCGCCCATTTCCGGTACGAAGACGCATCCCATGCCTTTCGTTGCCAGGTTGATAGCGGTGGTGAGGTTGCCGGTCTCCAGGAGAATGTTCGCTTCGATCCCGTTTTTTCCCAGCACATGCATGATCTCGTGCGTCAGGTTTTGTCCGGGCTTTGTGATGAGGAGCGGGATCTCTTTCACGAGAGTCAGTGGGGCCACGGGCCGGGCTCCCGCGACACGGCAGTTTTCCAGGATCCTCCGTACGGCGGGATGCTGCGTGGGAGCCGCCAGCAGGATGCGCTCCTCAAAAAAGATCTCGCAGGTGAGCTTATCGTAATGGAGCGACCGGGGAAGGTTCATTACCGCCACATCCAGCTTATCGTCCATGAGCGCCTCCTCCAGTGCGGCGGAGCGGTCTTCCTTCAGTTCCATGCGGATGTTCGGGTAGGCTTCGTAAAACGCCGGGAACACCTCCGGCAGGAAGTGCGCACCGCGCCATACGGCCACGCCCAGCCGCAGACGCCCGCTCGTCTGGTTTTTGATATCCGAAAATTCCCGCTCCACATTTTCGCCGAGCTCCCGAACCTGCTTTACATATTCATAGTACCGCTCGCCGGTATAAGTAAGGCGCAGCGGAGACGCGGTGCGGTCGAAAAGCTCCACGCCGAGGCTGCTCTCCAGACGCTTCACATACTGGCTCAGCGAAGGCTGCGAGACATAGAGCTTCTCGGCTGCTTTCGTCAGACTCCCGGATTCCACGATCGCGATGAAGTATTCGTAATTTTTAAAAACCATACTTTTCGCTTCTTCCCTTGACATTATAACTTTTGTATTATACTTTGCATTATAGCATTTGTCTTTGACGAACGCAAGAGGATTTGCTACTATGCACAGCAGAAGAAGAAAAATGCATTTTGTCTTTGGTGAATCGGCTTCAAATGTTTTCCGAAATGCGCATTGGAGGATGTTTGAATCAAAATCAAATTATCGGAGGAGAATCATGAGTCAGGCAGTTATAACTTTATTGGTATTATTGGTCATGGTCATTTTCTTCGTGACCGACAAGCTTCCCGCAGCTCTCGTATCCATGCTCGGCGGCTCCGTTCTTGTCGTGTGCGGCATCATTGAGCCCGCGAAGCTTTTCTCCGCATTTTCCGGCAGTACCATCGTACTGGTCGCGGCCATGATGGTCGTCGGCTCCGCTCTGTTCCATACCGGCATCGCTGCCAAAATGGCCGATGTTCTCGTTAAAGTCACCGGCACATCCGAAAACGGGATCATGATCGCGTTCATGCTGGTCGCCACGCTGATCTCTTCGATCTGCAGCGGCGTCGCCGTTGTGGCCATGCTGCTCCCCATCGTTATCAGCGTCAGCCAGCGCGCCGGCGTTTCCGTATCCCGTCAGCTCATTCCCATGTCCTTCGCCGCGAGCTTCGGCTGCAACCTCACGCTGATGGGCGCAGCGAGCAACGTTGTCGTCAACGGCGCTCTCGAAGATCTCGGCGTACCCACACTGACCTTCTTCGAGCTCGGCAAGGTGGGCCTTCCCGTCTGCATTGCGGGCATCGTTTTCTTCCTTACCATCGGCAAGAAGTTCCTGACCCCCGGCGACACCTCGGACAAGGAATATCTCGCCGAGTACACCGGCAGCAACAAGGCCGTGGTGTTCAACAAGCCCAAGGCGATCCTGTGCCTTGTGATCCTCGCCGTGCTGATGGTCGTCATGGCCGCCGGCTTCGATTGGATGCCCATGTATCTCGCCGCCGCGTTCGGCGCGTTCATTCTGATCCTCACCGGGTGCATCTCGCAGAAAGACGCTTATAAAGCCATCGACCTCTCCACGCTGTTCATCGTGGCCGGCATGAGTGCCGTTTCCGCCGGTATGAGCAGCAGCGGTGCCGGCGCTCTCATTGCCGATACCGCCGTGAAGCTTCTCGGTGCACACCCCAACAAAGTCCTCGTGCTCGGCATCATCCTTGTGCTCGTCACGCTTCTCACGAATGCCATGATGAACACCTCCTGCGCCCTGCTCGTGACGCCGCTCTTCATTCCCGTGGTGCAGGCGTTCGGCATGAACACCACTGCGGCGGCCGTCGCCATCTGCGTGGCTGCCTCTTCCCCGTTCCTCACGCCTGTGGGCAGCGGCACCAACACCCTGATCGTCCGTCCGGGCAACCTGAAGTTCATGGACTTCTTCCGTCCCGGCCTGGGGCTTTCCATCGTGATATTGATCGTTTCGCTTATCTTCATCCCCATTTTCTGGCCGCTTTGATCGAAATCGAGGTAATGCAAATTGAAAGCGATAGTAGTAGACAAAGACTACGGCAGCGTTTCGTCCGAGGAGCTTGAGCGCGTACGCGCCGCTTATGCCGCCGCCGGCATCGATACGGAGCTGCTGACCTACGAGGTAACACTCGAAAAGAAAAAAGAACCCTCGGAAGAGGAGATCATCACCGGGTGCCGGGACGCGCAGATCCTGCTGGCCACAGGCAACCCGCCGATCACCCGAAAGGTCATGGAGGCTCTTCCGGATGTGAAATTCGTGCAGCGCTTCGGCGCGGGCGTCGACAGCATCGACCTTGCCGCCGCCGCGGATAACGATGTGATCGTACTGAATCTCCCCGGCTTCTGCGCCAAGGAGCTCGCGGATGTGGCGACCGCCATGATCATGGGACTCATCCGCAACACGGCCTACTATGACCGCGAAGTCCGCAAGGGCAACTGGCCGAAGTGCAAATATCTGCTCCCCCCCGATGTGCGTGAGCTGACGCTCGGCCTTTATGGCTTCGGACTGGCCGGCCGCCATCTGCACGACATTTTCCACAACGGTTTCGGCACGAAGATCATTGCGTGCGATCCGTATGTGAGCGATGCCGTGAAAGCGCAGTATCCCGATGTCACATTCGTCGGATTCGATGAGCTCGTGACGGAGAGCGATATTATTTCCATCCATGTGATCCTGACGCCGGAGACCACGCATGTCTTTGACCGCGAGGTGTTCCGCAAAATGAAGAACACCGCCATGATCATCAACACGAGCCGCGGCCCCGTGATCGACAACGACGATCTGGCCTGGGCTCTCGAGACGGGCGAGATTCGCTATGCCGGTCTCGACACCGTGGAGCGCGAGCCGCTGCCGGAGAACGATCCGTTCAAGAAGCTCGACAACATCATCGTCAATCCTCACTGCGGAAGCTACGGCGTCGGGAGCAAAAAGACGCAGATCAACATGGTGTGCGAGCTCATTCCGGATGCCGTGCGCACCGGAAAGCTGCCCGGACGCTGCGTAGCGGACAAAGCCGTTTTGTCCCGCAGCACGGGATACGAATTCATCTGATCGGGAGGAACCGAAAATGTCCGTAGGCTGCAAAATTATAAAAGATTTCAAGCGTCCCTCGGCGGAGACCGTGGAGCTCTTCCGCGACATGCCGGTGGCGAACATCGATGACTGCATGAACCGCACGGCTGCCGCGAATTCGTCCATCGAGCCGATTGGCTGCAAAGGTCAGCTCCTCGGCACGGCGTTCACGGTGCGCGTGGCGCAGGGCGACAACCTGATGTTCCACGCGGCGATGGACCTGGCCAAGAGCGGCGATGTCATCGTGATCGATGCCGGCGGCTTCACTGAGCGCGCCATTTTCGGCGAGCTGATGGCCACCTACTGCAAGAGCCGCGGCATCAAGGGCATCGTGTGCGACGGTGCCATCCGCGACCGCGGCGGGCTCGCCGCACTGGAGGATTTCCCCGTGTATGCCCGCTCCGCCACGCCGAACGGCCCCTATAAGAACGGCCCCGGCGAGATCAATGTTCCCGTGACCATCGGCGGCCGTGTGGTCTGTCCCGGTGATATTGTCGTCGGCGACGATGACGGCGTCCTTTTCATCCGCCCCGATGAGGCGGAAGCCCTGGCAGCGGCCACAAAAGCCGTTGAAAAGAAGGAAGCCGGCATCATGGAGCACATTCTCAACGACGGCACCTACATCCGTCCCTGGGTCGACGAAAAGCTCCGCGAGATCGGCTGCAAAGTCGTTGATTGATCTTCTCCCCGGCGGCTCGTCCCGGCAACTCTCTCTTCCCCACCCCCGCATTCCCGAAAAGCAAGGGGCTGTGAAGAAAAGCAGAATTAACATCTGCTTTTGCTTCACAGCCCCTTTTTGGCGTATGTTCGAGGCGCAGCCGGGTCAGGTTCCGGCTTGTTCGGTGGTTTGGGCCATGGTGATCATGCAGCTGAGGACGGCGTCCTTCTGTGATTCATCGTAGTAAGTGCCGGTGTAGATGTAGAGGTATGCGCCGTTCACGGCATAGAGCGTCAGCTGATCCGTGGGCGGAATGGCGAGGATCGCCTCGCGGCCGCCGATGGATTCGATGTAATCCTCCGTGATGGCGCCGCTTTCCACGAGGTTGTCCAGAGACTCCTCCGTGAAGTTCAGGACGCTTTCCATGTAAATGACGGGGCTGCCGTCGAGCGTGCGGAGCTCCGCCGATTCGATCTCCATGGTGGGAAAGTTCTTTTGGAGAGCCTCAACGAGCTGTTCCATCGTCTTTTTCGTGAGCTTGCCGCTGTAAGTTCCGGACGGCTGCACATTGATGTTGACGGCGGTGCCGGCATCGTACATCGTTTCGGTGTAGTACACCGTGAGCGGGTCGGTGTCATCCATACCCGTCCACGCATCCGAGGCGTAGCTGACGGAAACGGTGTCATTGGAAGCCGTGCCGAGGTTTGCGCTGCTCTCGGAGGCCGCAGTGAGGAGCTCCTCCACGGCGGGGTAGCTTTCCGTCGAGCCGCAGCCTGCGAGAAGCGAAAGGACAAGACATGCGGCGCAGAGCACCGCTGCGATGCGTTTTTTCAAAGTTCTGCACTCCTTAAAATCAAAGGCAACACCGCACAATGTCGTCTGCGGAACTTTGCGGATCTTTTTTGCCGACTCCGCGTCATCAACCCTTGCCATACACAAAGTATGGCTGCGGTTTTCTTCCTTGATTCGGCAAATAATCTCCCGCAAATCGCTCTTGCCGAATTATGCGGTGTTGCCCAAATATATTCATATTATACCATATTGCTTTCATAAATACAAGTTGCGTGCCCG
>CAVGGQ010000016.1:0-30530 GCA_963628785.1 Oscillospiraceae bacterium
GAGCAGCAGCTTCACTCCGGTGTATCTCAACTGCATGGACAAAGATCAGAACACCGGTTATACGCATTACGCCGGCGATGCCGTCTCCGTCACCGTCACGCCGGTCTCGCCCTCCTACACTCTGACGATGGCCGATGACAAGACCGCGAAGGTCGGCGAGGAAGTTTCGGTCGGCGTGACCGTCGGCTACAATACGGACGCCGTCACCTCCTTCAACACGGCCGACATGACCTTCACCTATGATTCGAGCAAGCTCGAATATGTCTCCGCCAGCGATATCTTCCATTACACCGTCAGTGCCAAGGAAGGCACGATCCGCGTGATCAGCTACGGCGAAGCAAAAGACCTCGGCGAGGTATTTACCCTCACCTTCAAGGTGATCGGCGCCGCGACCGAAGGAACGCTCGTCACCGCGGCAAGCGCGAAGATCGACTCGGCCGGAAACTCCGACTCGGCCGACGCTCCCGAAGCGGAGCTCCTCAAGGCTTCCACCAAGATCACCACGGCTGCCGTTTATACTGTCACTCTGCCCGACATCTTCACCGGCGAGACCACCGTGGATGCAGGCAGTGACTACACCTTCAAGGCGACCGACAACGAGCACTACACCTACAGCAGTGTGACCGCGACCGTCGGCGGCGAGACCGCGACCGTCAAGGATAACGGCGACGGCACCTACACCATCGAGAATGTGACCGGCGATGTCGTCGTGATTGGCAAAAGATCCGCGATAAAGTATCCGATCACCGTTAACGGCAACGCCGACTGGGCAGTACAGGTCGCGAGTAGCATTCCCTACGGTGAAGACTATACATTCTGGTGCAACGATATGGAGCTTGATCAATACGACTATACCTTGACGATGACCATCAACGGCAAGCCGTATACTCCGCAATTTAAAGATCAGTCGGATGCTGTCAGCAGCACCTACGCGTATACCATCAAGGGCGATGCCATTGTCGGCCCGATCGTGATCACCTTCACCGAGACAGAAAAAGTCGCTGCCACGACGCAGATCAGCTTCTCCGGTACCGGCGCTTCCGATGTTCTCGGCGGCACGCCTCAGAGTGCGACGAACGGCAAGGACTTCACCTTCGAGATCACGAAGGACAGCGGCTATGACTACACCGCCAAGCTCAACGGCGAAACGCTCACTCCGGGCACCGACGGCAAGTACACCATCCCCGGCGCGAGCATCAACGGCACGGCTCTCACCGTGACGATCGAGAAGACCACGAGCGCCGGCAGTGTGAACGTGCAGAAGTATGTGAACCTCGACGGCACCTCCATGTGGCTCGTGTCCGTGAGCAGCACACCGGGCGAAGGCAAAGTCTTCACCTACGGTGGCCAGCCGATGTACAAGAGCGGCAAGTACGCCGATGACGGCTCCTATGTCTATCTCGTGATCGACGAAACGCTCACGAAGGAAGAGGCCGCGAAGAATGTGGCTGTTGCCTCGGGCACTGCCGCCGGCACCGTGGACTATTCCGGCGATGTCAACGGCACGAAGCTCGTGGACATCAACGACGC
Source organism: Oscillospiraceae bacterium (assembly GCA_963628785.1). Classification (GTDB taxonomy): domain Bacteria; phylum Bacillota; class Clostridia; order Oscillospirales; family Oscillospiraceae; genus Apopatocola. The sequence continues at coordinate 1,531 of CAVGGQ010000016.1, forward strand.
CCAGTTCGTGTATGAAATGTACAACGCCCACTTCTCGAGCTTCGAGAGCGTTTCGATGTACAAGTTCCTGTGCGCCGATGTCTCCGACAGCACCCCCGACGGCTCCACCCTCCTCAACGTGAACGACGCCGTCGCGATCGTCGACATCATCCTCAAGTAAATTCAAACGAGACCCCAACCTGCAGCCGGTATCTATTTGGTACCGGCTGCTTTGCTTACTGCGCATTTCGTACGCAAATCGCGGCTTTTCGGGCGGAAATATTATAAATATAGGTGTTGCAATCGACGGGAAAGGGTGGTATAATAGCCACCGTGTGAATGTAGGCTATGAGAAGAGTGGGGTGACCCGCTCTTTTTGTTGATTAAAAAACAATTGTCAGAAAATGGAAATTGAGGTTTTTCATGAGTAAAGTCACCGAAATCGTTGCGGCTCTGGCAGCACCTCCGGCCGAGGAGCTGGGGCTGGAGATCTGGGATGTGGAATATGTGCGTGAGGCGGGACAGTGGTTCCTGCGCGTGTACATCGACAAGGACGGCGGCGTCGGCATCGACGACTGCGAGGCGCTCTCCCGGGCGCTCGATCCCGTGCTGGACGAGAAGGATCCCATACCCGACAGCTATGTTTTTGAGGTGAGCTCTGCGGGAGCCGAGCGCGAGCTCAGGCGTTCCGGTGACTTTGAACGGTATATGGGCTCTCTCGCCGAGGTGCGGCTCTACCGCCCCACAGACGGCAGCAAGTCCTTTGTCGGAACCCTCGCGGGATACGAAGACGGCAATGTCCGTCTGACCGTTGCGGGAAAAGACCGCGTTTTCGAGAAAAGCCAGGTCGCGCAGGTGCGTCTGCGCGTGATGTAAGAATAATTTAAGGAGCGAATATAGATGAGTGCAATGAACGCCGATTTTTTTGACGCCATCGAGCAGATCGAAAAGGAAAAGGGCATTCCCGCCGGATACATGCAGGAGAAGATCCAGCAGGCGCTGCTGACCGCCTTCAAGCGTGACAACCCGGACATGGAAGACAACGTTGAGATCGTCATGGACGAGAAGAAAAAGACCATCACCATGACCGTTCTCAAGACCGTCGTGGAAGACAGCGAGTGCTACAGCGACACCACGCAGCTCATGCTCGACGAGGCGCTCAAGTACGACAAGAAGGCGCAGATCGGCGATGTTGTCCGCGTGCCGGTTGACCCGAAGAAGTTCGGCCGCATCGCCGCCCAGGCCGCCAAGCAGGTCATCATTCAGGGCATCCGCGAGGCCGAGCGCGGCATCATCTATAATGAGTTCACTTCCAAGGAACACGAGATCCTCACCGGTATCGTGAGCCGCGTTGACCCCGTCAAGGGCAATGTCTATATCAAGATCAGCTCCAACTCCGAGTACACCGAGGCGTGCCTCTCCAGCACCGAGCGCATCCCGGGCGAGATGCTCACCGAGGGTGACCGCATCAAGGTGTATGTCGTCGAGGTGCGCAAGTCTACGAAGGGCCCGCAGGTGCTCATCTCCCGCACCCACCCCGGCCTTGTGAAGCGTCTCTTCGAGCTCGAAGTGCCCGAGATCTTCGACGGCACCGTGGAAATCCGCTCCATTGCCCGCGAGGCGGGCAGCCGCACGAAAATGGCGGTATATTCCGCAGATCCCGAAGTCGACCCCATCGGCGCCTGCGTCGGCCCGCGCGGCGGACGCGTTGCGAGCATCGTCAACGAGCTCGGCGGCGAGAAGATCGATATCATCAAGTTCAGCGAGGATGCCGAGCAGTACATTGCCTCGGCTCTCTCCCCGGCGGAGGTCATTTCCGTCGAGGTGCTTGAGGAAGGCCGCAGCTGCCGCGTTGTCGTGCCCGACAGCCAGCTTTCCCTCGCCATCGGCAAGGAAGGTCAGAATGCCCGCCTCGCCGCCCGTCTCACCGGCTTCAAGATCGACATCAAGAGCGCCGGTTCGATCGAATAATTTCTTTTCATTTCAGGAGGAGCGCCTTTGCCGAAATCCGTACCGCTCCGGCAGTGCATCGGCTGCCGTGAACAAAAGCCGAAAACAGAACTCATCCGCGTCGTCCGGTCTCCGGAGGGCGCTTTGAGCATAGATCAACGGGGCAAGAAGCCGGGACGCGGCGCCTATATCTGCCGCAGCAGTGAGTGCCTCAAGCGCGCGGTGAAGTCCCGCGCCATTGAGCGTGCGCTCTCCGTACCCGTGCCGGACGACGTGTGGGCGAAGCTCACAGAAGAACTGGAGGTGGGCGATGGATAAGGCTGCAAAGTATTTGGGTCTGGCCCGCAAGGGCGGCATGGTCGCCGTGGGAGAGGAAGCGAGCGGCATCGCGGTCGGTGCGGGAAAAGCGCGGCTTCTGATGCTCGCCGCAGACGCTTCCCTCAATGCGCAAAAACGCGCGGAGGGCTTCCTTTACGGTCACCGCGCACCGCTTCAGACACTGCCGTGGACGAAGGAAGATCTCTCCCTCATGATGGGAAAGCGCGGGTGCAGCATGCTCTGCTTCACCGACCTTCCCCTCGCTGCGCAGTTTGCCGCAACGCTTGCCGAGGAGCTGCCCGCATGGAAAGAGACGGCAGAGCTCCTCGTACAGCGCGAGGATAAGCGCAAGCGGCGCAAGGCCGCACCCCGTAAGCACACAGAGAGCGGAAATAGTAGGAGGAAATAATATATGGCGCTTGATTTTAAATACCGGATCCACGAGGTCGCCAAGGATTTTGGCATGTCCTCCAAGGATATTTCGCAGATCGTCACCGATTATGTCGCGGCTCCGAAGAACCACATGCAGGTCCTCGAGGAGCACGAGCTGGATGTGATCTTTGAATATCTCACACAGCATCATCAGGTCGGCAGCATTGCCGAGATCTTCGCCCCCGAACCGGAAGTGAAGAAGGAGCAGCCGGCTCAGCCGGCGCAGACTGCCAAGCAGCCGCAGCAGCAGCCGGGGAAGAACAATGCCCCGAAGGCACAGCAGCCGCACGGTCAGGGCGTTCCGGTGCAACAGAACGCGCCTGCCAAGCAGGCGCAGCCGCAGCAGGCGTCTCAGCCGCAGCAGCAGCAAAAGCCGAAGGAGGACAAGCCCCGCCTGCCCAAGCAGGTCGTGGAAAAGCGCGTCGTCGATACGCGCGGCTCCGCCGGAGCGAACCTCTCCAAGTACGACGAGCGCTTTGACAACATCGCCGGAAACAGCGGCCGCGAGGGCAAGGACATCCGCCGCGGCGGCAAGGAGAAGATCCAGAGCAAGAACAAGCAGCGTCAGCAGCAGTCCCAGAGCGCGAAGCGCCGTCAGGAAGAGCGCGACAAAATGCAGCGTCTGCAGCTCGAGGTGGCGCGCAAGCAGCAGCTCAAGGTCAGCATCCCCGACGAGATCAACGTCGGCGAGCTCGCCTCCCGCATGAAGAAGACCGCCGTCGATGTCATCAAGCAGCTCATCAAGCTCGGCGTGATGGCATCCGTTTCCGATGTGATCGACTACGAGACCGCCGCCCTTGTCGCCATGGAAATGGGCTGCAAGGTGGAGCACGAGGTCGTCGTGTCCGTGGAAGACCGTCTCATCGATGATCATGTGGACACCGAGGAAGAACTCGAGCCGCGCGCGCCGGTCGTCGTCGTTATGGGTCACGTCGACCACGGCAAGACCTCCCTGCTCGACCGCATCCGCAGCGCGAATGTCGTCGCCGGTGAGGCGGGCGGCATCACGCAGCACATCGGCGCTTACCGCGTCATGGTAAACGGTAAGCCCGTTACTTTCCTCGATACCCCGGGTCATGAGGCCTTCACCACCATGCGCGCCCGCGGCGCGATGGTGACCGATATCGCGATCCTCGTCGTTGCCGCCGATGACGGCATCATGCCGCAGACCATCGAGTCCATCAACCACGCGAAGGCGGCGGGTACGCCCATCGTCGTCGCCGTCAACAAAATGGATCTGCCCGGCGCGAACCCCGACCGCATCAAGCAGGATCTTACGAAATACGACCTCGTCCCCGAAGAGTGGGGCGGCGAGACCATCGTGTGCCCGATCTCCGCGAAGACCGGTGAGGGCGTGGACGATCTTCTCGAAAACCTCGTTCTCCAGGCGGAGATCATGGAGCTCAAGGCGAACCCGAACCGTCCGGCGCGCGGCACTGTCGTGGAAGCGCGTCTTGACAAGGGCCGCGGCCCCATTATGACCGTTCTCGTGCAGAACGGCACGCTCCATTCCGGTGACATCATCATCGCCGGTACCGCCGTCGGCCGTGTCCGCGTTATGACGAACGACCGCGGCGAGCGCATCACCGAAGCCGGCCCCTCTGTGCCGGTCGAGATTGCCGGTATGTCCGAAGTGCCGAGCGCGGGCGACGTGTTCAATGCCGTCGCCGACGAGCGCATGGCGCGCGCCCTCGCCGAGGAGCGCCTCGTGCAGCAGCGCCAGCAGGCGGCCGCCGGTGCAGCCAAGAAAGTTTCTCTCGAAGACCTGTTCGCCCGTATTCAGGAAGGCGAGCTCAAGGACTTCAATGTCATCGTCAAGGCCGACGTGCAGGGCAGTGCCGAGGCGGTCAAGGCCAGTCTCGAAAAGCTCTCGAACAGCGAAGTGCGCGTGCGCGTCATCCATTCCGGCGTCGGCGCCATCAACGAGTCGGATGTCATGCTCGCCTCCACGAGCAATGCCGTCATCGTCGGATTCAACGTACGCCCGGACAACGCCGCGCGCGACAGCGCCGAGCGCGCCAAGGTCGAGCTTCGCATGTACCGCGTCATTTATGACTGCATCAACGATGTCGAAGCCGCTCTCAGGGGCATGCTCGCGCCGAAGTTCCACGAGGTCATCATCGGCCACGCCGAGGTGCGCCAGACATTCCGCGTGTCCAAGGTCGGCACCGTGTGCGGCTGCTATGTGCAGGACGGCAAGATCCAGCGCAACTGCTCCGTGCGCGTGAACCGCGACAACATCGTCATTTTCGAGGGCGAGCTCGCATCGCTGCGCCGCTTCAAGGATGACGTGAAGGAAGTCGCCGCCGGGTACGAGTGCGGCATGCAGGTCGACAAGTTCAACGACATCAAGGAAGGCGACATCATCGAGTGCTTCGTTCAGGAGCAGCTCTGATCAAAGGAAGGATCTACTATGCCGTCCAATCACATTCAGCGCATCAACGATGACATTCAGCGCGCTCTCGCCTCGCTTCTGCGCGAGGTGAAGGATCCGCGCGTGCGGCAGGGCGATCTCATGAGCATCGTCCGCACCGAGACGACCGGCGACCTTCGATACTGCACGGTGTATCTGAGCGTGCTCGGCGAGGTGAACGAGAAGGAGCTCAAGAAGGGACTCAAATCCTGCAGCGGCTGGCTGCGCCACGAGCTCGGCGAGTCGCTCTCCCTGCGCTACACGCCGGAACTCATTTTCGAGCTCGACCACTCCATCGAGCACGGCGCGCACATCAACGACATCATCCGCCATCTGGACGATGCGTCCCGCACGGATGAAGGAGAATAATATGGATCTTTCCGAATGCGCGGCGTTTCTTCGCACGCACGACAATTATCTTCTGGTGACACACCGGAGGCCCGACGGCGATACGCTCGGCAGTGCCTCCGCGCTGTGCCATGCACTGCGCCGTTTGGGAAAAACGGCGCATCTTTATAAGAACCCGGAAGTGACCGAGTCCTTTGAGCCGTTCATCGCGCCCTACATGGCGCCGGACGATTTCGTGCCGGAGCTGTGCGTGAGCGTGGATGTGGCGGAGAAAAGCATGCTCGCGCACGGATTTGCGGGGAAGATCGCACTCAAGCTCGACCATCACCCGATGCGCGGAGAGCAGCCGGAGCGCGCCGTCATTTGGACGCACGCCTCCGCCTGCGGCGAGATGGTTCTCGCCCTGATCGACGATCTGCTCGGCGGCATCGACAAGGAGGAAGCAGACCTTCTCTACATTGCCGTGTCTACCGACACGGGCTGCTTCTGCTACGCGAATACGAACGCGGATACCCTCCGCGCGGCGGCGCGCCTTTTTGAAGCGGGCGCGGATCTGCCGCTCCTCAACAAGATCTTTTTCCGCACCAAGACCCCGGAGCGTCTCGCGCTCGAGGGGCTGGTGTACTCGTCGCTGCGCTCCTGCCGGGAGCACGCGATCAATATTGCGGTCATCACGCTCGACATGCTGCGCCGTTCCGGCGTCACCGAGGACGACTGCAGCGACCTCGCCGCGCTCGCGGGGCAGGTAAAGGGCAACCGCGTCGCCGTCACGGTGCGCGAAATGTCCGTTGACCCGCCGCACTGCAAGGTGTCGCTGCGCACCGACGGCGGCGTGGACGCCTCGAAGGTGTGTGCGCGCTTCGGCGGCGGCGGTCACAAAATGGCATCCGGCTGCGAGCTCGATCTCCCGCCCGAGGAAACGGCGGACGCAGTGCGCCGCGCCGTGGAGGAAGCATGGGCGTAAGCGGCATACTTCTCCTCGACAAGGACGAGGGCTGGACGAGCCAGGACTGCGTATCCAAGCTCCGGGGCATTCTCGGCGAGCGGCGCATCGGTCATGCCGGCACGCTCGACCCGCTCGCCACGGGGCTTCTTGTGGTGCTCGTGGGCCGTGCCACGCGGGCGGCCTCGTTCGCCGAAGCAGAGACGAAGGAATATGTCGCCGCGCTCCGTCCCGGCATCGTCACAGACATGCAGGACATCACCGGCCATACGCTGCGCACGAGCGCCGTCTCCGTAACGGAGAGCGACATCCGCGCGGTGCTGCCGCGCTTTACGGGCGAGATCGATCAGATCCCGCCGATGTACAGCGCCATAAAGATCAACGGGCAGAAGCTCTACGACATCGCCCGCCGCGGCGGCGAGGTAGAGAGAGCGGCCCGGCGCATCACCATTCATTCCATCGACTATCTCGGCGAGCGCGAGGGCGACTATCTCCTCCGCGTGCGTTGCTCCAAAGGCACCTACATCCGCACGCTCTGCCATGACATCGGCGAGGCGCTCGGGTGCGGCGCGTGCATGGCGACCCTTCGCCGCACGCGCTCGGGCAATTTCCACATCGAGGACGCGCGGCGCATTGCGGAGCTCACCCGCTCCGACCGCGATACTCTTCTCCCCATTGACTCGCTTTTCCCCGACGCAGCGCCCCTCACGCTCAATGAGCGGCAGGAGCAGCGCTGCCGCTGCGGAAATGCGTTTCCGGTCTCCGAGCCGGACGGCGAGCGGCGGTTTTATTCCGGGAGCGGCGAGTTTCTCGCGCTCGGACGCGTCACGGACGGCAGTGCCGTGACAATCAAAAGTTTTTTCGAGGTTTAATTCATTTATGGCAGAAAAAAAATGCGTGCTCGCGCTCGGCTTCTTCGACGGCGTGCACTTAGGCCACGCTGCGCTTCTCCGCCGCACGGCGGAGCGCGCCGCAGAGCTTGGCGTCGAGCCCGCCGTTATGACATTCGATACGCACCCCGACACGCTCGTGCAGGGCAAGCCGGTGGAGCTCATCAACAGCGCACCCGACCGCGCGTACCTTATCCGCCGGCTTTTCGGCATCGACTGCGTGGAGTTTTTCCGCTTCACGGATGAGACCATGCACATGCCGTGGCGGGAATTTCTGCAGAGCATCGGCGCGGAACTCGGCGTCGCGGGGTTCGTTGTCGGATATGATTTCCGCTTCGGCTGGCGCGGTGAAGGCAATACCGAGCGACTGCGCGTCTACTGCGCGGAGAACGGCCTCACATGCGATGTTATGGAAAAGGTCGAGCTGGACGGCATTACCGTGAGCTCCACCTACATCCGCTCGCTGCTGCGCGAGGGCGACATACTCCGCGCCGAGCGGTTCATGGGACATCCGCACTTTCTCTCCGATGTCGTGCGGCGCGGTCACCGTCTCGGCCGCCGTCTCGGTGCACCGACGGTCAACATGCAGTTTGCCCCCGGCGTTCTCGTTCCGCCCTACGGCGTGTACGCCGCGCGTGCCGTCCTGCCCGAGGGGAGCTTTGCCGCCGTGACGAACATCGGCGTGCGTCCCACCGTGAGCAATGAACACATTGTCACCGTGGAGAGCCACCTTCTTGATTTTAACGGCAACCTGTACGGGCGCACGCTTGCGCTTGAATTCTTCGATTTTCTGCGTCCCGAGCGGCGGTTTGACGATGTCGCCGCACTCGGCGAGCAAATTGCCCGCGACGGCGAGGCCGCGCGGCGCATCGTGGAGGAGAGACAATGAGTCTCGCAGATTGGAAAAAGAAATTTACCGGCAGAAGCGCTGCGGGCGATCCCTCGCATGCGTTCGGCTCGGAGAGCGACATGATGGAGGCATTGCGCCGCCAGGAATTCACGCCGCCGAAGCCGAAGGCGCGCGCTGCCGCCGCAGTGCAGAATTTCCGTGACCGTCTCGGTCTCGGCAGCGGCGAGGAGATGCCGCAGGAAGAGCGTCCGCCGCGCGACGACAGTCAGGCGCGCGATTATGCGCCCGAGGCCATGGCGCAGCCGGAGTGGGAGAATCCGTTCACATCCCCCGCGCCGTCCCGTCCGAGCCGTCCCGCCCGCCGCGAAGCGCCGGTATATGAGGATATGTCCGCGCCCGCCTATGCGCAGGCCCCGAACGGCTATGCGCCCTACGGTGCGCCGTACGCGCAGGGCTATTCGGCACCCGCTTACGATCCGCACTATGCCCCTGCGCCCGGCTATTACGCCCCGCAGGGATATTATCCGCCAAACAACTATGCCCCCTCCCCGCAGGGCGGCTATGCACCGTACCCGCAGCATCCGCAGACGCAGCCGCAGTACGCCCCGCAGCATCCGTCGGCACAGCCGCAATATGTTCCGCTCTACGCGGCATATGAGCAGACCGCACCGCAGCGGCAATATACGCCGCGGTATGAACAAGGCGCACAGCAGCGGCAGCCGTATGCGGCACAGTATGAGCCGGACGTGCGGGAGCAATATGCCCCGCAGTACGAGCATCCCATGCAGCCGCAGTACGAACCGGCCGCGCCGCAGCAATACGGGCAGGGCATGCCGCCGCAGTATGAGCAGAGTGGCGAAACAGCATATGCGCAGCCGATGCCGGGCGAGGCAATGCCGAGTGAAGCGGAGTTTGTGCCGCCCGGATATGCGGCCGCTCCCTCTCCCGCCGCGCCGGTGCGCCGGCGCCGCAGCTCGCTGCAGAGCGGAGATCTCCGCTATCTTCTCTGGTCCGGCTCCATCGTTTCGGGCGTCATTCTCACGCTCGTCGCGTTCATCTATGCCTGCGCCGCCTAAGCGCCGCTTGCATTCCGCAAAGAAATATGCAATAATGCTTTTGTTATGAAGTTTTGATTTTCAGCAGGAGGATATGCCCATGCCGAGATTCTTTCTTTCCGGCGGCAGCTCGATCGCCGGAGGCACGGCGTTCATCGTCGGTGAGGACGCCGCTCACGCCAAGGTGCTTCGTGTGCGCGTAGGCGACAAGCTTGTCGTATGCGCCGGCGGTCAGGATCACCGCTGCACCGTGACGAAGGTCACGCCCAACGAGGTCGAAGCCGAAATTTTCGAAGTTGTCCCCTGCGAGGGTGAGCCGAGTGTGGAAACCGTGATTCTGGCGGGACTCCCCAAGGGCAGCGACAAAACGGATTACATCCTGCAGAAGTGTACCGAAGCGGGTGCGTCCGAGATTTGGTTCTTCCAATCGCACCGCTGCGTGGCGAAGCTCAACGACGCCGACAAAAAGGTCGCGCGCTGGCAGCGTATCGCGGAGGAAGCCGCCAAGCAGTCCGGCCGCGGCAAGATTCCGACCGTCGGATATCTGCCCGACCTCGCGGAGGCCTTCAACAAGGCGAACAAGACCGATCTCCCCCTCTTCATGTACGAGACCGGCGAGCGCGAGACCATGCGCGATGTGGTGGAAAGCGCCGGAACGATCGCTTCGGCCGCCATTCTCACCGGCCCCGAGGGCGGCTTTGAGCCGTTCGAGGCCGGCCTCGCGCGCATCATGAAGCTGTACATCTGCTCCATGGGCCCGCGCATTTTCCGCTGCGAGACCGCTCCGGTCGCCGCCCTCTCCGCGCTCATGTATGCCACAGGCAATATGTGATAAAAAAGCACGGCAAACAATATAGAATTTGTACGAATGCCCCCGGAAAAGCACTTGCATTTTCCGGGGGCTTCTGTTAGAATAATTCCCGTCAGAAACATTTGTTCGTGTATTGCGGACATTTACAAAATATTTGTGCTTGGGCAATACCGCATGATTCGAAAAGCGCGATTTGCGGGCAAAATTTCCGCAAAGTGCCGCAGACGACATTGTACGGTGTTGCCCTTGAAGAAAGAAGGCGATGCCGTGAAGGCGGCGGTTTTGGGTTTCGGTACGGTCGGCAAGGGCGTGTACGAGATGCTGCGGGAGTCACCCGCGTTTGAAGCAGGTCCCGTGCTCGTGCGTGCGGGCAAAGTGAAAGAGAATTTTCAGGTGAGCTCTCCGGAGCTGATTTTCGGCGACCCGACGGTGGACGCCGTGGTCGAGGTGCTCGGCGGGCTGGATCCCGCGTTCTCCTACGGCATGCGCGCGCTCGAGGCCGGGAAGCATTTCATCACCGCAAACAAGGCGATGGTCGCCGCGCACGGTTTGGAGCTGGCGGCGCTTGCCCGCGAAAAGGGCGTGGCATTTCTCTTTTCGGCAGCCTGCGGCGGCGGCGTGCCGGTGCTCCACAATCTTGCGCTCTCTGCCGAGACGGACACCATCCGCTCCGTTTCCGGCATTTTGAACGGCACCACGAACTATATGCTCGATGCGATGCAGCGCCGCGCGCTCTCCTATGAGGAGGCGCTCGCCGATGCGCAGGCACTCGGCTATGCCGAGTCCGACCCGACCGCCGATGTTTCGGGACTCGACGCGCTGCGGAAAATGCAGCTTGCGTGCGCGGCGGCGTTCGGCGTGCTGCCCGATTCCGGCATGGGCTGCGAGGGCATTGAGAACTTTACCGCCGCGGATGTGGCGGATCTCCAGAGCCGCGGTCTTGTCTGCCGCCTCATTGCGAGCGGCTCGCGCGCCGGAGATAACGTTTCGGCGTACATTGAGCCGGTGCTCTTCCCGCACTCCGCGCCGGAGAGCTCGGTGCTCACGAACTTCAACATGGCGCGCTATGCGGGTGAGCGGTGCGGCGACATTGTCCTCATGGGACAGGGCGCGGGCCGCTTCCCGACCGCTTCGGCGGTGCTGCGCGATCTCTCCGCTGCCCGGCAGGGTGCGCGGCAGATGTTCCCCGAAGGCTGCCGCAAGGCGGAAGCCGACAACAGCGGCGCGGTGCATCCCTACTACGTGCGCACCGGCGCGTTTGCCGCCTATCGTCTCCCGATCGCCGAGACGCTCTCCTCGGACGATGTCGTGCGTGCCGTCACGGTGCCGATGAGCGTGGAAAAAATGCATGAGCTGGCGCAGAGCATCCGCAAGGGCGGAACAAGTCTCTTCTTCGCCGCAATGGAGGATCAAAAATGCTGAAAGTATGCAAATTCGGCGGCTCGTCCGTCGCCGGAGCGGAACAGTTCCGCAAGGTGCGCGATATCGTGCTCTCGGACGAGTCGCGCCGCGTCGTCGTCATTTCGGCGGCGGGCAAGCGCACGAGCGACGATCACAAGCTCACCGACCTTCTCTATCTCTGCCACGCGCACCTCACCTACGGCGTGTCGTGCAGCGATATTCTCGCCTCCATCCGCGAGCGGTTCGTGTCCATCCGCGATGAGCTTGGCCTCTCCTACCGTGTGGAGAACGATTTCGATGCGTACGCTTCGAAGCTCTCTCGCGACACCAGCGTGGACGAGCTCGTATCGCGCGGCGAATATTTCACCTCCCGCCTCATGGCGGAGACGCTCGGCTACACATTTGTGGACGCCACCGAGTGCGTGTTTTTCGGCTTTGACGGGCAGTTTGACCGCGAAAAGACCGACGCCGCTATCGCCGCGGCGCTGGAGAAATACGGCAGGATCGTCATTCCCGGCTTCTACGGCCGCGTGCCGACCGGCAAGATCAAAGTCATGACGCGCGGCGGCAGCGACATCACCGGCTCCCTCGCCGCGGCGGCGGTGAACGCCGATGTGTACGAGAACTGGACGGATGTCTCCGGCATCCTCATGGCCGACCCGCGCATCGTCGATGACCCGCGCCCGATCCCGCGCATCACCTACGCGGAGCTGCGCGAAATGGCATTTATGGGCGCGTCGGTGCTCCACGAGGAGTCCATCCTACCGGTAAAGGAAAAGGGCATCGCGCTCAACATCCGCAACACGAACCGTCCGCAGGATCCCGGAACATACATCGTTGAGCACATTGAGAACGAGGATGACCTCGAGCGCCCCATCACCGGCATTTCCGGCCGGCGAAACTTCACGATCCTCTCGGTGTTCAAGCGCAACATGAATATGTGCTCGACGCTCTGCAACGCGCTCGAGATCATCGACCGCTACCACGCCGCCGTGGAGCATATCACGCTCGGCCTCGACAGCTTCGCGCTCGTCATCGCCTCGGCGGCGCTCGAAAATACGCTCTACGACATCATCGCCGACATTCAGAAGACCTGCCGCCCGGACGATGTCCGCGTGCAGGACGGCATCGCGCTCGTCGCCGCCGTCGGTCGCAAAATGACCTCACGCCCCGGCACTTCCGGCAGGCTCTTCCGCGCACTCGGCGAGCACGGCCTCAACATCCGCACCATCGCCCAGGGAGCCGACGAGCTCTCGATCATCGTGGGCGTGGAAAACCGCAATTTCGAAAAAGCCATCCGCGTCCTCTACGATGGATTCACCGGCTGATGATCGATATTTGAAAAAATTACAGGAGATACAGAACTATGAAAAGCTGCAAAATTGCCGTTCTCGGCGCGACCGGTGCGGTCGGACGCGAAATGATCCATGTGCTCGAGGAGTACAACATTCCCGTAACGGAGCTGCGTCTCCTCGCGAGCGCGCGCTCGGCGGGAAGCAAGGTGCTCTTCCGCGGCGAGGAGATTACCGTGCAGGAGGCGACGGACGCTTCCTTTGAGGGCATGGACTTCGTGCTCGGTGCCGTGAAGAGCGGCATGTCCCGCGCGTTCGCCCCCGCCATCGTAAAGAGCGGCGCCGTATATATTGACAACAGCTCCGCCTTCCGCATGGATCCGAGCATCCCGCTCGTTGTCCCCGAGATCAACGGCGAGGACGCGAAAGCAAATTCCGGCATCATCGCCAATCCCAACTGCTCCACCATCATCACCGACATGGCCGTCGGTGCGCTTGCCGGGATCTCCCCGATTGAGACGATGGTTGTGTGCACCTATCAGGCCGTATCCGGCGCCGGTCAGGGCGGTCTCGAAGAGCTTGAGCACCAGATGAGCGCGCTTGCCAAGGGCGAGAAGTGCGAAAGCCGCGTCTTCCCCACCCAGATCGCGCTCAATGTCATCCCGTTCATCGGCAGCATGCTCGATAATTTCTACACGGACGAGGAAATGAAAATGCAGAATGAGGGTCGCAAGATCCTCCATCTGCCCGAGCTGCGCGTCACCTGCACCTGCGTGCGCGTGCCGGTCATGCGCTCGCACTCCATCTCCGTCACGGTGAAGACGAAGGACGAGATCACCATCGAGCAGGCGAACGAAGCCATCCGCGCCTTCCCCGGCTGCCGCCTCATTGAGGACTACGAGGGCCGCTGCTACCCCACCCCGCTCGACACGAGCGGAAAGGATCTCGTGTGGGTCGGCCGCGTCCGCGAAGACCTCACGCAGGACAACGCCCTCACCCTCTGGTGCTGCGGCGACCAGATCCGCAAAGGCGCCGCCAGCAACGCCGTACAGATCTTGAAATATCTCCTTCAGTAAGTTCTGACGACCGCAGACGAAGAATTGACAACACCGCACGAATTTGTTTTGGCTCTTTTGGGAAAAATTTGCGATATTTGCCAAATCTTGCTTTTTCTCTTTAAAGTGTTTGACAAGTTTGGGGTGCGGGTGTATAATAATACCAAGATTTGAAAACCTGAGAAGCGGAAGTAAAGTCGAAAGCGCATCCACAGAGAGTCCGGCGCAGCTGAGAGTCGGGCGAAAAGCGGATTGGCAAATGGGCCGCCGAGGGCAGAGGGAACGGGTTCGCCTCAGTATCTTCTGACGCATTGCCGGCGTTATCGGCACACGATGTGATGGCATCGGATCGAGCGGTCGGATGAATTTCCGGCAAGCAGGGTGGTACCGCAGAATTTGTTATTTCTGTCCCTGTTCTCCTATTTCGGAGAACAGGGATTTTTTATTTGCGAAAGGATGTGTCCTTATGACAAAACCCGGAAAACGATGGCGGAGGAGCAATAAGGACAGCCGCCGTGTTTCATTCCATTATTCAATCAAATAAAAGGAGATATCCATCATGAAAAAGATCGTTTGCATTATTCTTTCCGCCGTTTTGATGCTCGGTATGTTCGCCGGGTGCTCTTCTTCCGCCGAAACCGCTGCCTCCGAAACCGTAACCGCTTCTCCGGAAGCCGAAGCGACCTCCGCGCCCGAGGCCGAGGCCGCCGAGAGCACGGAGGATACCGTGAAGTCCTACAAGATCGCCATCGTGCAGCAGCTCGACCACTCCTCGCTCGATGAGATCCGTCTCGCCATCGAAGCGGAGCTCACCGCGAGAGCCGAAGCGGACGGCATCGTGATCCGGTTCGACGAGTTCAACGGCCGCAACGACGCGACCATCCTCAACCAGATCGGCGCGCAGGTCGTGGACGACAACTACGACGCCATCATCCCCATCGCCACCATGGCCGCGCAGTGCATGGTGACCGCCGTGGACGACAAGAACATCCCCATCATCTATGCCGCCATCTCCGACCCCGCCGCCGCGGGCCTTACGGACCTTACGAACGTCACCGGCACTTCCGATGCGCTGAACACCGAATTCATGCTCGACATGATGTTTGCCGTGAACCCCGACATTCAGACCGTTGGTCTCCTCTACTCGAACTCCGAGATCAACTCCGAAGCCGCCATAGCCGAAGCCAAGGAATACCTCGACGCCAAGGGCATTGCGTACCTCGAAAAGACCGGCAATGACGCCTCCGAGATCGTCGCCGCCGCCGGTGCGCTCGTTGACCGCGTCGACGCCGTGTTCACCCCGACCGACAACATCGTCATGGCCTCCGAAAGCGCCATCGCCGAGATCCTCAATGAGGCCGGCATCCTCCACTATGCGGGTGCCGATTCCTTTGTCGCCTCCGGCGCGTTTGCCACCTGCGGCGTCAACTACACCGAGCTCGGCACCTACGCCGCCGACATGGCCATCGACATTCTCCTCACCGGCGTCGTTCCCGAGTACCATGTGATGGACGGCGGCATCATCACCGTGAATACCGCCTCCGCCGCCCTCCTCGGCATCGACTACTCCGTCTTCTCCGAAATGGCCGGAACGGTCGTTGAGACCGAAGGCGAATAATTCTTCAAACAAGACCTGCCTTATTTACCGGCCGCCAAGAGCTTTCCTCAAGATGGGAAGCCCTTGAAGCAGCAATATCTCATTCAGGAGGAAAACCATGTTTTCAACCACCGTTGTGCTCAACGCTTTGGAGCTTGGATTTATTTATTCGCTCGTGGCGCTGGCGCTGATGCTCTCGTTCCGGATCTTGAATATTGCGGATATGACGACCGACGGCTCGTTCACGCTCGGGTGCGCCGTCTCCGCTACCGTGGTGCTCGCGGGGCATCCGATTCTCGCGCTGCCCGCCGCCATGCTCGCGGGCGCGGCCGCCGGGTACATCACCGCGCTGCTGCAGACACGCTTTCGCATCCCGTCCATTCTCGCGGGCATCATCACGAACACCGGTCTTTACACCGTGAACCTCGCGGCGATGGGTTTTTCCTCCAACCTCAACATTCTCAAGGCCGACACGGTCTTCACGCTCCTCAAGCCCTCGCTCGGGACCTTCTATCGTCTTGTGCCGAGCGTGCTCATTGCCGTGGCCGCCGCGGCGCTGCTCGTCGTGTTCCTCAAAACGCGCCTCGGCCTTTCCATCCGCGCCACGGGCGATAACCCCGACATGGTGCGCACAAGCTCCATCAACACGAACTTCACGATCACCGTGGGCCTGTGCATCGCGAACGCCCTCACATCGCTCTCCGGCGCGCTCCTCGCGCTGTACCAGAAGACCTCCGACATCAACCTCGGCACGGGCATGGTCATCATCGGCCTCGCCTCGCTCATCATCGGCGAAGGCCTCTTCTCCCGCGGGAAGCTGTGGATGAAGGCCGCCGGTGCGATCGTCGGCTCGGTGCTTTACCGCTTCATCATCGCGCTCGCGCTGCGGCTCGATCTGCCGAGCGAGTGTCTCAAGCTCATCTCCGCCGTCATCGTGGCGCTCGCCATCGGTCTTCCGGCGCTGAAGAAAGGGAGGGAAAAGGCATGCTGACGCTCATGGGCATCAAGAAAACATTCGCCCCCGGCACGGTCAACGAAAAGACCGCGCTCGACGGCATTGATCTGCATCTGGCGCACGGCGATTTCGTCACCGTGCTCGGCTCAAACGGCGCGGGAAAGAGCACGCTCTTCTCCGTTATCGCGGGCAGCACCGCCCCGACCGCCGGAACGGTCGTCCTCGACGGGCGCGACATCACGGCGCTCCCCGACTACAAGCGCAGCAAATTCATCGGCCGCCTCTTCCAGGATCCGCTCAAGGGCACCGCGCCGAACATGACGATCGAAGAGAACCTCGCCCTCGCGTTCCTGCGCTCCTCGGAGAAAACGAGCATGTTCTCCATGGTGAGCGCCGCCGACCGCAAGAAGTTCCGTGACCAGCTCGTGCGCCTCGGCCTTGGGCTCGAAGACCGCATGAGCAGCCCGGTCGGTCTTCTCTCCGGCGGACAGCGTCAGGCGCTCACGCTCCTCATGGCAACGCTCGTGACGCCGAAACTGCTCCTCCTTGACGAGCACACCGCCGCCCTCGACCCCGCCACCGCGGAAAAAGTCCTCGAGCTCACGCAGACCATCGTCGCGGAGAACAGCATCACCTGCATGATGATCACCCACGACATCACCGCCGCCCTCCGCCTCGGCAACCGCACCGTCATCATGAACGCCGGCAAGATCGCCGGCGAACTCTCCGGTGCCGACCGCAAAGACATGACCGAAGAACAGCTCCTGGAAGTCTTCCGCCGCTTCCGCCTGAACGACGACCGCCTCCTCTTCCGGGAAGAGTAACTCTCCCCCGCTTATTGTTCAATTTTCGCTATTCGCCATTCACTCCCGCCGCAGGATCCGCTCAAACGGGCCGCCCTGCGGCGGGTGTCTTTTTACGTCCGGAAATTTTTACCGAAATTGCAAAAATAATGCTTGACAAAATGTAAATTCTGTTGTAGAGTAAAATTGTGTTTTTGTTTGGCTATTTTATTGGCGAGATGCCAAACTTACATTCACCGCTGCTCAATAGGTTGCCGCAGCAAAAGCCGAAAAATCGAATAGTGAGGGAATTATCGGATGAATGAAGAACTTCTCGATCGGATCTCAGAACTTGAATCCCGCGTGAGCAAACTCGAAGCATCTCTGGGCTCACTTTCGGATCAGCGATCCAACCAGCCTGTTTCCTCTCCCTCCCCTGCCGTCTCCACGACGGAGTTGTCTGTTGACGGAAAGTTGCTCCCCGAATATCTTGCCGATCTCGGCTTGGATATTGAGGTTGTTGACAAGCGAGCTGCAGGCGGCGGACTTTGGGTCTTCGGCGATAATGCGGCCGATATGACCGAAGCCGTCAACCGTGCGCAAAACGCTTTCCACATCAGTTTCACCTATTCGAAGAAGGGCTCAAGAACAACGAACCACAAAAGCGGCTATTTCGCCAAGTAACACCGGACATTTGACCCACAATTGATCCTTGCGGAAGAGAGTCTCGGCTCTCTTCCGCACATTATTCCGATCATGCGGTGAAAATCCGTAAGGAGCTTGATGAAATGGATATAGAAATTCTCGACTCTCTGCTGGAGCAGATCAAAAGCGGGAAGCTGAGTAAGGAAACGGTTTCCAAAATCACTGCGGAACTTAATAATATAGGAAAACTTTCCGAACAAGGAAACTCCGTTCAGGCCTATTTGCGCTCCCGCAACGGAAAGAAAATTCAAAACGCCGACCATATATGGAAGTTTCGGCTCACAGACGGTGACCGAATATTATATACATACAGCAAGTATCTTCCGGCAATCTATGAACACAAGGGAGACGCTCTCGTTCTGCTTCGGTATGCCAAGCACGACGATCAGATCCTGACTGCGCAAAACCGCAGTTTCCATACGGAAGCCGCTTCCACAAATATACGGCAAATAAGCGCTGCTCCGGCAGCCGATCAGGATCCCGGTTTCGTTCCGGAAATCGACAGCGAGGATATGCGCATAATCGCGGAGGTCATGGGTCCCGAATTCCGGCATACGATTTATGTCGTCAATGACAATGACCTTGCCTCTCTTTCCGAACAGGATCTGGACAAGCGCCCGCTTTTATCGGAAATACAAGCGGACATCGTTACCGGTTTTTGCTTAGAGCCGACTCCGACTCTGATTTTAGGCGGGGCCGGAAGCGGCAAGACGCTCATGGCCGTGCACATTCTCAATGATTTTCCCGGCGATTCCGCAAGCGAAAACCGCAACATATATTTTACGCAGTCTCGTGAGCTGCGGCTGGCCGTCACCGCTTGGTACAAGCAGATCTCCGAGCCGGAAAAATCGGTCCCGGCTTTTCGGGAGATCAATGACTTTTGCTGGGAAGCGCTGGAAGCGAACCGAATTCCCGTACAGCAGATCCTTTCCTATTCCACTTTTTTCGAGGCTTTTTTTCAAAACTGTGTGTCCAAGGCAGATAAGAGTGTACTGGAAAAGAACGGCATCGACCGTTTGGCGGTTTGGACGGAGATCCGCGGCGTCATAAAAGGGCAGCTAAACCACGACTGGCAGCCGTATGCTCCGAATTTGGCCGACATGGGGAAAGACACCTATATTCATCTCCCCGCCGAATGCAGCACATTGGATCTCCAGCAGCGCGAACTTGTTTGGAACATTTACGAGCAATATCGCGCTTTTCTTCAGCGCGGGCATTATCTCGACGATAACGATTTGGCGCGAGAAACTCTCCGGTTGCTGACGGAGAAGCGAGACTCCGTGAAAAAATACGATCTCATAGTCGTCGACGAGGTGCAGGACTACACCGAGGTACAGATCTGTCTGCTCTCCCATCTTGCGAACACCCGCGATCGCATTGTGTTTGCGGGAGATGCCAATCAGAATGTCAATCCTTCCCTGTTTCAGGAGGAAAAGCTGCAGCGGCTTTTCTTTGACGGAAAGAAAACAAAATTAAAAACCGTATCATTGACTGGAAATTATCGCTGTCCGAGGCAAACCGTCGATGTTGCGAACGCTTTGTCTGCGATGCGTCGGGAATGTATTGCCAAAGGAAAAGACGAACGAGAGCAGGACGAAACTTCGCTGCGGGACGGGACCGAGCCGTACCGTTTGGTGTACTCCGAAGAGAATATGAAAAGCCTCGCGGCGGAAATGATGAAATTCCCTGGAACGGCTTTTCTGGTACCGGATGAGATGACCAAGAACGAAGTGATCGAAAGATTTATCGGAAAAGAGGAGTACGAGCGAGCCGGTACCCCGTTTGTGCACACCGTGGCAGAGGTCAAGGGGATGGAATACACCTATGTCGTCTGCTGCAATTTATTCGGAAGGCATATCGATAAATGGAACGAGATGCTCTCGCCGGAGCACAGAAAGAAGCAGACCGGAGAGCGGTTTTACTTCAACCTTCCGTATGCGGCCATGACAAGGACGCGGCAGCACCTGTGCTTTGCAGATGAAAAGCTGCAGGATACGGTCGAGGAAAGATTAAAGCTCCGGCGAATCGGCAAATTTGATGCCGATCGATTGTACTTCCGTACGCTCAACAGTGAAAGTTCCGGCTGGGAACAGGATGCCAGGAATTACGAGCGAAGCGGTATGTATGAGGAAGCCATTGCCTACTATAAAAAGGCTGGGGCCGGGTTCACGCATATTCGCCGCTGTGAGGCAAAGCTTCATGCCGAGGAAGGCAGCTTTCCGGCAGCTGTCCGCTCGGCCTTTGCTGCCGAAGATGAAGATACCATTCGAGAATGTGCCGGCCGGTTGAGCACATCATCGCCGGAATACGAACTTGCTCAGGCGCTTTTCGGCCAAACCGACGGCACACAAAAGGTAAGTCAACTCATTGAGACGATATTTTCCGAAGGTTTTTCGGAGCAGGAAAAGGCCGCGGTATGTCTGTTCTGCGCGAGGCATATGGATGTGCGGTTAAACCGCACCTTAGACGAAATCGACAGTCTGCTCACCGCATGGAATGAAGGATAAGGATAAGGAAGGAGAAATTCTGTATGTCGGAACTTCAAATGGTCGAGGGATATGAGGAAATGCAGGCATCCGTAGAGCGCGTATATGAAGAGATGCGTTCCGTCGGCGATGCTCTGAGCAAAGTGAAGAGCAGTATCGAAGCATCTCAACAGAGCCAAAAGGCTATGGATGATCTATTATCCGGAAGTGAGCGCAAGGCAGGCACGATCGAGCAAAGCCTTACAAAAAGCGAGGGCAGAGCGCAGAACATAGAGAAGAGCCTGTCGAAAAGCGACGAGCAGAATCAGAAAGTCTCGCAGAATCTCCGGAAAAGCGAAAGCCGCGCGAAGGTCCTCACTCAGCAGCTGTCCGATATCGAATCGAAGCTTCGAAATATCCTTGCATCGCAGGAGCAGATCCGGGAAAAGCAGACTGCATTTGAAGCCGCCATGTCAAATTTGGAAAGTCGGCTGAATGATGTGCAAAATCGGGTTTGGGGAAAAGAGTCCGTATTTGAAACGGCCATATCCGATCTGGAAAGCAGACTGAATGCGGCGCAGCACCGGATGCAGTCGAAACAATCTGCGTTGGAGTCTGCCATGTCCGATTTGGAAAGCAGGCTGAATGATGTGCAAAATCGGATGCAGGCATATAGTACCGATGCGGATGAAGATGACGAGGATGCCGACGGGTTGGAAGCTCCGGACGAAGACATGTCACTGGTCGACTATCTGCAAAGTTTGGGTATGTCGGTAAACGACAAACGGCCCAAAGGAAAATTATGGTTCTGGGATGCAAACGAGGACGAAGAATACATGGCAAGCGTTGCCAAGGCCGCGAAGCACTACTACAGAGCGAATTTCCAGCAGCCGTATTATAGGCAGCCGGCGGCGACGAATTATCAGTCCGGTTACTGGCTGGAAGAAGATTGACCAAAGCATTCTTCACTATTCAATATTCACTATTCATTAATACCGACAGAAAAATATCCGGCCCGGGTGATCGACTCGGGTCGGATATTGGATTTTATGGGGTATTCGTTTTTTACCGGCAGACGAACTCTCCATTCTCTGCATCCACGGTCAATGTGGTGCCGGCGGAGATGTTGCCGGAGAGGATCGTTCTTGCGAGGAGTGTTTCTACGCTGCTCTGCATGTAGCGGCGGAGCGGGCGGGCGCCGTAGAGGGGATCGTAGCCGCGCTCGATGATGAGCTCTTTCGCCCTGTCGGTGATCTCGAGCTTGAGCGAACGGTCTTCGAGGCGCTTTTTGAGGCTCTTGACCATGATATCGATGATGCCGGTGAGGTTTTCCTTCGTGAGCGGCTTGAAGAGGATCGTTTCATCCAGACGGTTGAGGAACTCGGGGCGGAACGCGCGGTGTAGCTCGCCCATGACGGCGGCTTTCGCATCGTCCGTGATGTTGCCGTCCTCGCCGATGCCGTCGAGCAGATACTGGCTGCCGAGGTTGGATGTGAGGATGATGATGGTGTTCTTGAAGTCCACCGTTCTGCCCTGCGAATCGGTGATGCGGCCGTCGTCGAGGATCTGCAGAAGGATGTTGAACACATCCGGGTGGGCCTTTTCGATCTCATCGAACAGCACGACGCTGTAGGGTTTGCGGCGCACGGCCTCGGTGAGCTGGCCGCCCTCGTCGTAGCCGACGTATCCCGGAGGTGCGCCGATCAGACGCGAGACGGAGAACTTCTCCATGTACTCGGTCATATCGATACGCACGATATTGTGCTCATCGTCAAAGAGGCATTCGGCGAGCGACTTGGCAAGCTCCGTTTTGCCGACGCCCGTGGGGCCGAGGAACAGGAAGCTGCCGATGGGGCGGTTCGGGTCGGCGATGCCGGCGCGCGAACGTAGAATGGCCTCCGTGACCTTCTGCACGGCTTCATCCTGGCCGACGACGCGGCGATGGAGATAATCGTCGAGATGCAGCAGCTTCTCGCGCTCGCCCTCCATGAGCCGCGCCACGGGGATGCCCGTCCAGCGCGCCACGATGGCGGCGATCTCCTCCTCGGTGACGGTGTCGTGCACCAGAGAACTCTGCTTTTTCTCCTCCGACGCCTTCACAGCCTCGGCGAGCTTTTTCTCGAGCGCGGGCAGCTCGGAGTACTTCAGCCGCGCGGCGGTCTCGTACTCATAGCGCATCTGCGCGTTTTCAATGTCCGCATGGAGCTTTTCGATCTCGGCTTTGATGTTCTTCGCCTCGTCTATGCTGTTTTTCTCGTTCTCCCAGCGGGCTTTCATTTCGTTGAACTTATCCTTGAGCTCGGCAAGCTCTTCGCGCAGCTTTGCGAGCCGGTCGCGGCTGAGTTGGTCGTCCTCTTTCTTGAGGGCCATTTCCTCGATCTCGAGCTGCATGATCTTGCGGCGCGTGTCATCGACCTCTTCCGGCATGGAGTCGATCTCCGTGCGGATCTGTGCGCACGCTTCATCCACAAGGTCGATGGCCTTGTCGGGCAGGAAACGGTCGGTGATGTAGCGGTTGGAGAGCGTGGCGGCGGCTACGAGGGCGTTGTCGTGGATGCGCACGCCGTGGTAGACTTCATAGCGTTCCTTGAGTCCGCGGAGGATGGAGATGGTGTCCTCGACCGTCGGCTCGTCTACGAGCACCGGCTGGAAACGGCGCTCGAGGGCGGCGTCCTTTTCGATGTACTTGCGGTATTCATCGAGCGTGGTCGCGCCGATGCAGTGCAGCTCGCCGCGGGCGAGCATCGGCTTTAAGAGGTTGCCGGCGTCCATGCTGCCTTCGGTCTTGCCCGCGCCGACGATAGTGTGCAGCTCATCGATGAAGAGGATGATCTTGCCTTCGCTCTTGCGGATCTCCTCGAGGACGGCTTTGAGACGCTCCTCGAATTCGCCGCGGTACTTGGCGCCGGCAATCAGTGCGCCCATGTCGAGCGAGAAGATGGTCTTGTCCTTGAGTCCTTCGGGGACATCGCCGCGCACGATGCGCTGCGCGAGCCCCTCGGCGATGGCCGTCTTGCCGACGCCCGGCTCACCGATGAGGACGGGGTTGTTTTTCGTCTTGCGCGAGAGGATGCGCACGACATTGCGGATCTCGTTGTCGCGACCGATGACGGGGTCAAGCTCGTTTTCGCGGGCGCGCTTCACAAGGTCGGTGCCGTACTTCGTGAGGGCATCGTAGGTGCTCTCGGGGTTGTCGCCGGTCACGGGGCCGGATTTCACCTTTGACAGTGCTTCGGTGAAAGCGGACTTGGTGATGCCGTGGTCGGAGAAAATGCGCTTCACGGCCGGGGTGGCGGCAGCAAAAATGCCGATCATCAGGTGCTCGACGGAGATGTACTCGTCGCCCATGGAATTGGCGGCCTTTTCGGCGGCGCTCACGGCGCGGTCGCACTCCGGGGAGAGATACACCTCGGTCGGATTGCCGACCTTCGGCAGCGCGGAAATGGCGGTGTCGAGCTCGGAGAGCACGGCGTTGCAGTCAACGCCCATCTTGCCGAGCAGTGAGGGGATCAGCCCGCCGTCCTGATCGACGAGGGCATAGAGCAGATGCTCCGGGGTAATATAGTTGTTGCGGTTCTCCTCCGCCATCGACTTGGCGGTACGGATCGCGTCCAGACTTTTCTGGGTGAAATTTTCAGCGTTCATATAACTTCCTCCTTCAAAAAAGGATCAAATTAAAACTGCGGCGCGGCGCATTTGGGTGAACCATTCGCTCTCCACGGCGCGAGCGTCGATCTCGCCGCTCACATAGCCTTTCATCAGGCGGTCGAAGAGCTGGATGTAGCCGCTGATGGCTCCGGCGAGCTCGGCGGCGGTGCAGTCCCGGGAGGGCGCGGCGATGGAGCGGACAAACTTGCCGTCATAGAGGGCATACTCGCGTTCCGTGCCGGCCGGCAGGTGCGTGTCCTCGATGCGCTTCCACAGGCGGAAAAACTCCGTCATCACGTGGATGAGCGCTTCGGACTGCGTGCGGAAGAGCACCGTCAGCTCGCCGATGGAGTTCTCGTCGCCGTCGTGCAGCTCCACCTCATACTTGACCGTCGGGCGGTATTTGTACTGCAGAGAGCTTTTGAGCGACATCGTGCTGCTGTTCGGCGAGAAAAACGGCACGAGCTCGCGCGAGGAAGTGCCGAGGAGCTGTTCCATCGCGGTGAATATATCGTTGATGCGCCGCTCGGGCGTCGTGTAGTTCACATACTCGGCCAGGATCTGGTTGATGAGATTCGACCGGCTCGTCCCGAGCCGATGCGCCATCGCATCCACCTCGCGCACGACCTCGTCGTTGAGCATCAGGCTGTATAATGTTTTCTTCAAAGAGGATCATCTCCTTTGACCTTTTCTGACCTTACGAGCACAGTATAGCACATCAAAAACTTTTGTCAATGGTTTTATATAAGTTTTTTCATGAACTATATTCCATCCAGACGAAATTTTGGAGCTTGCTTTTCTTTTGACGGCGGCGAGCTCCTCTCGCCCTACGAATCACGCCTGTGGCTCTCCGAGGAGGATGCGAAGAAGATGACGCAGCAGCTGCATCCGGTGAAGCCGGAATATGATGCGGCGTTCGTGCAGGAGAGTGAGCTCTCTCCCGCCGATCTGGTGGAGGAAAAGGTATCCGAATTTCTCAATTCCGAGACATTCGCCGCATGGCAGACCGCCTATACGGAGGCAAGCGGCGAGGCGCCGAAGGCGTCGGAAGTGCTCTCCGTTCTCCGGTACGAATGCACGAACTTCTGTGATCAGCCGATCGACGCATACATTGTGACGCTGATGGCGGATATCGTCTGCGGTGACAGCATCTACGGCTTTGATGTGGACGACCCGATCATGCTTTTCATCAGCCACAGCGGGACACTTATTCTCGATTCCGTCACCTCGGACATGAATTCGCTTTTCGATCCGTTTTCTCCCGGCGAAGCCGAGCCGACGCCGGAGGATTGTGCGGTGTGGCTCATGAGCTGCGCCGTCAGTCGCCGTATGGGTGATATCAACGGCAGCTGGATGGACTACGACCATGAAACGATCACCGACCGGACGGCAGACGAAGTCGCCGCCATAAAGAAATAAGGCGGCAAGGCTGTTTTAACACGCTCTCAAACGAGACCCGCTTCGTTGGGCTCTCGTTTGAAAAGGCTGCGGGTGCAAACTCTGCGAGGCTTTTTTGACAGACGAAAGGCTCCCCGGAAAATTTTCGGGGAGCCTTTTTCCTTATTCGGCAAGAGCGATTTGCGAGCGGAATTTCCGCAAAGTGCTCTTGTCAAATTGTGCGGTGCTGCCTTTACTTATAGGGACTGTAGTCGGGGAGAATGGCGGAAGCGGCGGCGGTGTCGATCATGTAGACGGAGGCGTCGCCCGCCATGGCGGAGTAGCCGGGGAGGA
Source organism: Oscillospiraceae bacterium (assembly GCA_963628785.1). GTDB lineage: Bacteria > Bacillota > Clostridia > Oscillospirales > Oscillospiraceae > Apopatocola. The sequence continues at coordinate 27,151 of CAVGGQ010000016.1, forward strand.
CGTTGGCCTCGATGTCGCTGCTGAGGCTGAGCACGGCCACGCGCGCCATCCAGAGGAGATTGCCGGTCGTGAGGTCGGTCGTGAGATTTTCGTGATAGATGCGCAGAAGTCCCGGCACGGCAGCGAGTGTTTTCGGGCGCAGCCATTGCTTCATGGCGGCCTTGAGCACAGCGCGCTGCACCTCGGTGCGGCCGATGTCGGCGTTCGCGTACCCGGCGCGGAAGCGCACGACCCACATGAGCTGCTCGCCGTTGAGATGCTGCTCGCCCGCGCGCAGGTGGATGAAGAGGTTCTGGTCGGGGTCGTCGTAGTCCATGTCCATCGGCACATCGAAATCGAGCCCGCCGAGCAGGTCGACCGCTTCCATGAAGGCGTTGAGGCCGATGAGCGCGTAGCCGTCCGGCATAAAGCTGATGACGCGCTCTACCTGGGTCATGAGCTGTTCCATGCCCTCTTCCCCGCCGCCGACCGCGCCGTAGGCCGAGTTGATCTTCGGCACGGCATAGTCGGGCGCGTAGGTGTCGCGCGGGATGCTCAGCAGGCGGATGGTGTGCTCCGAGCGGTCGAGCGTGAGGAGCACAATGGTGTCGGTGCGTGTGCCATCCTCGTCCGTGCCGCAAAGGAGCACGGTGCTGCGCCCCGCAATGCGTTCGGTGCCCGAGGGATTGCGTTTCGGCGCGCTTCCCGCGAGAGTGAGCACCGCGGCGACGAGCAGAAGCAGCACGACAAGGCGGCGAAAGGCGCGGGCACGGCGGCGCCGTTTTTTCTTTTTCTTTTTGGGAGAGGGTGCGCCCGGCGCTTCGGGCGCATCCTCGGGCTCGTACGACACCGGCTCTTCCTCTTCTGGCACCTCGTCGTACTCTTCCTCGTATTCGCCGTCCGGGTCCTCCCAGTATTCTTCGACCGCCTCTTCCTCGCGCGCTTTGCGCTCCTGCTCGGCGTAATACGCGTCGCGGCGGGCGTAGTAGGCGTCGCGCTCGGCATAGTACCGGTCGCGGTCGGCATAGTACTGCTCCCGCGCCTCCGGCGAAAGATGCCGCCCCGGCTCGGGGTAGTAATCATCATAAAGATCCTCGCGCGGCGACCCGTCCCAATTCGTCTGTCCGCCCTCGGTTGTTTTCTTCTGCTGCATAGTTCTGTCATCTCGATTTACGTTTCTGCTATATAGACGCTCCGGTGCGTCCGGTGGTTCATTCTATCAGGGTTTCGCCGGAATGGCAAGAGAAAACCGCCGGAGGCTATTGCTGCTTCCGGCGGTGGGTGGGGTGGTTATTATCAGGCGGCTTTCTTTTTGCCTCCCGCGGCGCGGAGGATGAAGCCGAGGACGGCGCCGACTGCGGCGGGGATCATCCAGCCGAGGCCGAGCTTGAAGAGCGGAATGTACGCCTTCGCGGCGGCGACGATGCCGTCGAGATGCAGTGCCGCGCGGGTGCCTTCGGGCAGGGCGCCGATGAGGTCGAAGATCGCCGCGACGAGCGTGAACACCGTCACGCACACATAGACGCGCTTGTCGTAGTCAAAGAACCGACCGAAGAGGCTCAGGAGCATGAGCGTGATGGTCAGCGGGTAGAGGAACATCAGCACCGGGACGGAGTAGGCGATGATGGAGTTGAGGCCGATGTTCGCAACCAGGAACGAGGCCGCGCTGAACACGATCGTCCACGCCTTGTAGCTCATGGACTTCGGGAACAGAACGCAGAAGATCTCCGCGCAGCTCGTCACGAGACCGATGGCTGTCTTGAGGCAGGCGAGCGTTACGGTGGCGGCGAGAATGAGCTGTCCCGCCGTGCCGAAGTAGTAGCCGGCGATGTCCGCGAGGGCGAGGCCGCCGTTGGCGGTCACCTCGAATGCGCCGCGGCTCTGCGCGCCGACGATCGTGGTGGCGAGATAAATGAGACCCATGAAGAGGCAGGAGAAAACGCCCGCGCGCACGGTGTTCACGGCGACTGCGCCGTCGCTCTTGATGCCGAGGCCGCGGATGACATTAACGACAACAACGCCGAAGGCGAGGGATGCGAGAGCGTCCATGGTGTTGTAGCCCTCGAGGAAGCCGACGGAGAAGGCGCTCTCGGCGTAGGACGCATCGGGCGTTACGCTCGCAACGGACGTAATGGGGTCAACAAGTGCGCGTACAACGAGGACCGCAAGGAAAATGAGGAACAGCGGATTGATGATGCGGCCGACCCATGTGAGGATCTTGCTCGGGCGCAGCGAGAAAAAGAGCACGAGCGCGAAGAAGATCACGGAGAAGATCAGCAGAGCCGTGCCGCTGCTCTCGCCGGAGAGCAGGGGCTCCACGCCGATGGTAAAGCTCGTGGCGGCGCAGCGCGGAATGGCAAAGAGCGGTCCGATGGTGAGATAGAGCGCGCAGGTGAAGAAAATGCCGTACCCGCGGCTGACGCGGCTGCTCATGGCAAGCAGATCGTCCGAGCGGCTGACGCCGAACGCGGCGACGCCCATCATCGGCAGACCTACGGCGGTCACAATAAAGCCGATCGCGGCGACCCACGACGCGGAGCCCGCGAGCTGGCCCATATGCACTGGGAAAATCAGGTTTCCGGCGCCGAAAAACAAGCCGAACAGCATGCTTGCCACGGCTATGGTCTGTTTGAAATTCAGTCGTTCTTTCATTTTTCTTGTTTCTTCCCCTCAGAATTTGCGCAAAACGGTTGCGATGGTTTTGCTCTTTAAAATGATAAATTACATATTACATCATTTTTTTAGTGTACGCAAGTCTTTTTGTGCGAAACATTTGTATTTTTCCCGCGCACTTTTTGCGCAGGAGGACGGGTTGCCGCCGCAGCGGATCGCGTCCCCTTTTGTTCCGAATGAATAGTGAATGGTGAATAATGAACGTTTCGTGTTCCCGGGCATGCGCGCTCAGATTGCCCGCGACAAGGTGAAGTATCCCGCGAAGTGTGAGAAAAACCGTGTGAGCGTTCAGCAGCGCCGGAATACGGCCGAAGAGAAAGCCGCACCTTCGGATACGAACGAATACGAACGTACCGTCCCGTATACGAACGAATACGATCGTACGGAAACGTATACGAACGATACCAAAGGCAAGGACAAAGACAAGGACAGGGACAAGGGAGAGGGCAGGGACAGGGACGCATACGCACCCGTGAGGGAAACCGCCCGGCGGTTTCGCGCGCCCGTTGTGAGAGAAGCGTATGTGTATGTGAGCGTATAAAAAAAGCTCCCCCGTTATTGCGAGAAAGCCCCGGTTCTTTATGCTTTGCCGTGCTCTTTTCCGGCCTTTTCGAGGACTTTGTTGTATGGCATGAGCATGCCTTCGGTCATGGCGGAGCCCATTTTGGCCTTGAGCTTTTTGTCGGACATCATGGCGCCGACGGCGTACATGGCGAGCATTTTCGGCC
>CAVGGQ010000017.1:0-29994 GCA_963628785.1 Oscillospiraceae bacterium
TCAGCGCGGAGTTTATGACCTTCTGGCTGCACCGTTTCCGTAAGTTGGATGTGCGACAGAGGGAGCATCGCAAGATGCTGATTGACACCTTCATCAACGCGATTTTTCTTTACGATGACAAAATGGTCATTACCTTCAACTACAAGGAAGGCACGAAAACCATCTCCTTCGCGGACTTACAGGATGTGATCAGCGGCAAAAGCGGTTCGGATTTGGATTGCTCCGGTGCACCAAAATATGCTGCTTTCGCCCAAAGGACGGAGGCAGCATATTTCTATAAAGGAGACGGGATTCGAACCGAGGGCTCTTAGTGGGGTACCGGGGGGGATCCGCTTGAGGGTTGCCGCCGGCTTTTATTATCGGGTTTTCACGGGACCGGCTGCGCTGCCGTAGCAGTTTCCGCGACTCTCGCTACTCTCGGGGAGAGGGCGGAGGTGAGGGCGCAGCCTTCGTTGGCGCCGGAGAGGGCGGCGGCTTCCTGCGATAGGAGGGCGTGACCGCGGCCGTCGAAGCCGAAGAGGGTGACCTCCTCGCCGGGGGCCACGTCGAGGCCGGTCACATCGACCATGCACTGGTCCATGCAGCAGGCAAGGAGCGGCCGCCGCTCTCCGCAAACGAGGACACTGCCGTGCTTTTCCACGAGCGGAATGTAGAGGCCGTCGCCGTAGCCCACGCCCACGATCGCCACATCCGCATCCTGCGGCAGTGTATATGCGCCGCCGTAGCCGAGCTTTTCGCCCGCGCGTCGGTGATGCACGCCGGTCACGCAGCTGCGCCACGACGCGCACTCGCAAATGTTCCCGCGCAGGGCAGTCGGATTGTCCATGATGAGCCGCCGTCCGAGGCGCACGGCATCGAAATGATATTCCGGGAAGAGCTCGCTCGCCGCGCTGTCGCAGATGTGGAGCATCGGCACCGAAAATCCCGCCTGTTCAATCTCATCGACGGCGCGCAGGAAGAGCTCCGCCTGACGGCGGCAGAGCGGCTCGTTCGCCGTGTCGGCAAAGTGCGAGTATACGCCGCAAAGTGTGATCCTCTCCCCCGCTTCGCACAGCTCGCCGAGCAGAGCCGCAAGCTCCTCACCCGGCTCGACACCCACGCGGTGCAGACCGGTGTCGATCTTGATCTGTATTTTCGCACTTTTACCGGCGCGCCCGGCCGCCTCGGCGAGCGCCGGAACGAGTCCGAGGCGGCCCGCCGTGAGCGTGAGGCCGGCTTCGACCGCCGTTTCCAGCGCTCCGGGCAGTGGGTTGCCGAGAATGAGCACATCTTTTTCAATGCCGAGAGCGCGCATCGCAAGCCCTTCGGATATGTGCGCAAGCGCAAAGGTGCGGATCTCGGGCAGCGCCGCAAGCACGGGGGCGGTGAGCGAAAGGCCGAGGCCATAGGCGTCGCTTTTGAGAACCGGAATGATCTCCGCGCCGTGCGTGAGAGAGGCGGAGATGGCGGCAATGTTCGCGCACAGCGTGTCCGTGTGCACGGCGAGATAGGAGTTGTGGGTCGGGTGCCGATAAAAATTCATGACTGCAGTTCCTTGTTATATTCACAATATTCGATAATTTGCAAAATTTCTTTGAGGATATTCATCTTTGTGAGACATCTGCGCATTATAATGTAAAATGGCCGTAAGTGCAATACACTGCGGGCGGTTTTGGCATTTTTCACAAATCCCGGGAGTAAATTTCTCGTTAAATCGAATATTTAATCCTTGACAATGAATAATTATGCGGTTATACTATGCCTCGCCGATGTGAAAAGCGGCTCTGTCCGTATGTAATTACCGATGATAAGATCAAAGAAAGGAAAAGAAACAAAAATGAAAAAGATCACTGCCATTCTTCTGGCTCTCGTTATGATCCTGAGCCTGGCCGCCTGCGGTAGCACCACAAGCACCGCCGAAGCCACCGAAGCCGAAGCCACCGAAGCCGAAGCCACCGAAGTCGAAGCCACCGAAGTCGAAGCCACCGAAGTCGAAGCCACCGCCGAGGCCGCGAAAGAGACCGTCCAGGGCGGCACGCTCGTTTTTGCGACCAGCGCCGACTACGCTCCGTTTGAGTTCATCGTTCTCGACGAGAACAACGAGCAGAAGTACGTCGGCATCGATGTGTCCGTCGCTCAGGCTATCGCCGACGACATGGGCATGGAGCTGCAGGTCGTCAACATGGACTTCGACAGCCTGATGGCCAACCTGCAGAAGGGCGATGCGGATATCGTTCTCGCCGCCATTGAGGTCACCGAGGAGCGTCTTGAGGCCGCCGATTTCTCCGATCCCTACTACACCGACCTGCCGGCCATGATCCTTGTGAAAGCCGACAAGGCGGAAGAGTACACCTCCGTTGAATCCTTCGAGGGCAAGTCCGTCGGCGCTCAGACCGGTACCACCAAGGTGGATATCGTCAATGAAACTCTCACTGGCGCGAACCTCGTGGCTCTCACGAGCGTGAACGACCTTGTGAACCAGCTCGTCTACGACAAGGTGGACGCGATCGTTGTGGACGGTGCCGTTGCCATGCAGTATGCACAGGCCAACAGCGACCTCGTAGTCGCGGATGTGAGCCTCGGCGAGGCTGCTCCGTTCTGCGTTGCCGTGCAGAAGGGTGACCCGAAGGGCCTGCTGACCTCCATCAATGCGACCATCGCCAAGCTCCTGGCCGACGGTTCCATCGATACCTTCGCCGCCGAAGCCGACGCGCTGAGCGACCAGGCCATCGGCTGATAACCGAACAGAAGTACATTTTCTTTGCCCTGCCTGCTTTTTTGCGGGCAGGGCGCTTATGTGCGGTTTCAGGCAAATGCCGGATCGGTTCGGCACTTGCCTGAGAACATACATTGAATAGCAAATCAACGGCTCGCGCCGAAAGAAAGGATTTCGGAATTTATGTGGTGGTCCAGTCTGTTTGAGGGTATGAGCCCCGCAAACTTCTTCAACTTCTCGTTCCTGCCGAAATATCTCTCGTTCTTTGTGCAGGGACTCGAGTATACGCTGCTGCTGTCGGTCATTTCCGTGGCGCTTGCCATTATCCCGGCGCTCACACTCGCGCTGATGCGTCTGAGCAAGCACCGCGTCGTGCGCAATGTTGCGGGCGCTTACATTGCGGTGTTCCGCTCCACGCCGATGATGGTGCAGCTCTACATTATTTTCTACGGCCTCTTCGGCTGGATCAAGATCCCGTCGACCGTAATTCTGGGCTTTATCGATCTCTCGCGTTTCATTCCGGGCGTTGTCGCTCTCGCGCTCAACTCCTCGGCGTATGTGGCGGAGATCATCCGCGCCGGCATTCTCGCCGTGGATGCCGGACAGACCGAGGCCGCCCGCTCGCTCGGTCTCACCGCGTGGCAGAGCATGCGGCTTGTCGTGCTGCCGCAGGCCATCAAGAACATTCTGCCCGCGCTCGCCAACGAGCTCGTAACCATGGTGAAGGAGTCCTCCGTGTGCTCGGTACTCGGTATGTCCGAGCTCATCTGGGGCGCGAAGACCGTCGCCTCGACCACATACAAGACGCTCTCGCCGTACGTGCTCGCCGCCATCGTATATTTTGCCATCAACTACCCCGCCAGCAAAGCGATCGAAGCCATCGAAAGGAGAATGCGCCGTGGCGACAAACACTGAACTCATCCGTGTGGAACACGTCAGCAAGGAATTTAACGAGGGCAAGGTGCGCGCGCTCAATGACTGCTCGCTCACCATCGCGCAGGGCGAGGTCGTGGCCATCATCGGGCCGTCCGGCTCGGGCAAATCCACAATGCTGCGTTGCCTGAACCTGCTCGAGGTGCCGACCTCCGGCCACATCTATTTTGACGGCGTGGACATCACAGACAAAAAGGTGGACATCAACCTGCACCGCCGCAAAATGGGCATGGTGTTCCAGCACTTCAATCTCTTCCCGCACAAGACCGTGATGCAGAACATAACTCTCGCGCCCGTGACGCTCAAGCTCAAAACTGCCGCCGAGGCAAAAAAACAGGCGACGGAGCTTCTCGAGCGCATCGGTCTCGCCGACAAGGCGAACGAATATCCGAACCGTCTCTCCGGCGGACAGAAGCAGCGCATTGCGATCGTGCGCGCGCTGTGCATGGATCCCGAGGTAATGCTCTTCGACGAGCCCACGAGCGCGCTCGACCCCGAAATGGTCGGCGAAGTGCTCGACCTCATGCGCTCGCTCGCCGCGGACGGCATGACGATGGCCGTCGTAACGCACGAGATGGGCTTCGCCCGCGAGGTCGCCAACCGCGTCATCTTCATGGACGCCGGTTCCATTCTTGAGGTGAATACCCCCGCCGAGATCTTCGACCACCCGCAGAACCCCCGTACGCAGGCGTTCCTGTCGGCCGTTCTCTGAGATCGCATTTCCCCGCCGCGGTGCTCTGGGCATCGCGGCGGTTTTCGCAAATGAACGAATTTGCGCCCTTTTCCGTCTAACAGATAAGCTTGGGAAGCAGCGTATAATGAATTGCGGACAAAATTTCCGTAAAGTGCCGAGTACGATATATGCGATGCTGCCCGGGGAAAAAGTTTCCATTTCGGATACACTATTTCCGAAAAGTGTGATATACTGAGAGCAATACTTTGTGTATTGCAAGGAAAGGCAAGGCAACGGCAAAATTTCCGCAAAACGCCGCAGACGATATTGCGCGGTGTTGCCTCAGTAGAAATATCCCCTATCCCGGAGGATGCCATGGATCAAGAAAACATCAGCAATAATACCCCGGTTCCGTCCGAGAGCACGACGCCCTTCCCGCCCGTGGAAGACGGTGCCGAGGCTCCCCGGCCCGATGCGGGCGCAGAGATGTCCGGCAACACAATGCCGCTGCCCGACGCGGGTGCGGCAGATACGGCCGGTGATACGATGCCGCTGCCCGATACCGGTTCCGTGAAGACCGAGGAGAAGAAAAAGAAGGCGAAACCGTCTTCGGGCAAAAAGTCGAAGAAGGCTGCGGAAGAACCGGCCTCGGATGAGAAGCCCAAAAAGGAGAAATTCTCGTTCCGCAAAAGCCGCGCCGCAGCAGTCGGCGATGCTGCATACAACACCGCGGGCGGCGTGATCCGTCTCTCGGTGCGCATCGTTCTCTCGGTCGTTCTCGTGCTGCTGCTCGGCGGGCTGCTGTTCGCGTGCATTTTCGCCTACTATGTGAAGAACAACCTCACGACCGACCTCAACATCACGCTTTCGGACTACGCCATTTCGCTCTCGAGTACGATCTGGGCCTACAACAGTGACGGTGAAGCCGTGGAGCTCGCCGTACTGCAGACGGACGAGAACCGCGTATGGGTCGACTACGAGGACATCCCGCAGTATCTCGAAAAAGCGGCCGTGGCCATTGAGGACAAGCGCTTTTACGAGCACAAGGGCGTGGACTGGTATCGCACCGCAGGCGCGTTCGTCAACATGTTCCTCGGCATGAAGAACGACTTCGGCGGCTCGACCATCACGCAGCAGCTCATCAAGAACATCACGACCGACGACGATGTCACCGTGCAGCGAAAGCTCGTGGAGATCTTCCGCGCGCTCGACCTGGAAAAGGAATACACGAAGGAAGAGATCATGGAATGGTATCTCAACGTCGTGTACTTCGGTGAGGGCGCGTACGGCGTGGCAAAGGCGGCGGACACCTACTTCGGCAAGGATCTGAGCGATCTGACGCTGGCGCAGTGCGCGAGCATCATCGGCATCACGAACAACCCCTCGCGCTACAGTCCGTTTGCAAGCCAGGAAAACAACAAAAAGCGTACGAAAACCATTCTCTACGAGATGTACGACCAGGGGTACATCACCCACGAGGAGTACACTTCCGCCGTCGCCGAGGTGGACAACGACGAGCTCCACTTCATCCGCGGCGAGAACGAGGTCTATCAGCAGGAGATCTACTCCTACTATGTGGAAATGGTCATATCGGATGTGCTGGAGGATCTGCAGACGCAGCTTGGGCTCTCCGAGGATGCCGCCAAGCAGCTCCTCTACCACGGCGGCTACCAGATCTATGCCTGCGTTGATCCCGACATTCAGTCCGTTGTGGACGGCATATACTCCGACACGGACTCTCTCCCCGAGCCCTATTACTACAGCAGCCAGTCGCTCCAGTCGGCGTGCATGGTCATTGATCCGTACACGGGCGAGATCAAGGCCATCGGCGGTGCGGTCGGCACCAAAGACCGCAACTTCGGCTGGAACTACGCCACCGACGCGCGCCGTCCGGCGGGTTCGTCCATCAAACCGCTCGCCTCGTACGGGCCGGCCATGGATCTGGGGCTCATCACGGAATCCACGCTCGTGGAAGACAGTCCCGACATACAGCTCAACGGCACCTACTGGTACCCGCACAACGACGGCGGCAGCTATGAGGGCATCATCACCATCTGGGATGCGCTCATTGCCTCCAAGAACACCGTCGCCGCGCAGATCATCGACAAGCTCACGCCGAGCGTATCGTTTGAGTACCTCACCGAGCGCATGGGCTTTGAGCTTGTGGAAGCCGACCGCGACTACGCGCCGCTCGCCCTCGGCCAGTTTACAAACGGCGTAACGGTGCGGGAAATGGCGCAGGCGTACACCGTGTTCCCGAACGACGGCACGATGAACTACGCCCGCTCCTACTCGATCATCACCGACACCGAGGGCAACACCATCCTCGAGAACGGCTCGAAGACGAGCAGCGTGTTCAGCGCGAACACCGCCCGGTGCATGACGGAAATTCTCGAAGCCGCCGCATGGTACGGTACCGGCTACGAAGCCTACCTCGGCTACGGCAAGATGCCCGTGGCCGGCAAGACCGGCACCACCTCCGACAACTGCGACCGCTGGTTCTGCGGCTTCTCGCCCTACTATGTCACCGCCGTGTGGACCGGCTACGACACCCCCGCGCCGATGTACTTCTCCGGCAACCCCGCCGCGCAGATCTGGAAGCGCATCATGTCCGCCATCAACGAGAACCTGCCCATCGTGCAGTTCACCGACCCCGATGACCGCGGCAGCGACACCGGCGTATTCGGCAATCTCGAGACCACCCCCGAGCCGACCGTCGCCCCCACCGCGACGCCCGCTCCCACGCCCGTCCCCACCGAAGAGCCCGCCGACCCTGCCCCGGCAAGTGTCGACGATGCGGCATAAACCCGTAAATCACAAAATACCCCGCCTGCAATTTGAATCGCAGGCGGGGTATTGGCGTTTATTGAGGGATCGGATCTCTTTACATTCCGAGGTCTTCGTCGATGAGAAGAACATGGAATTCCTCTATGGCGGTGGTGGGTTCCATCAGGATGGTCAGGGCACGGCAGATGCGCTCGGGACTTCGGCAGTCGAAGCACTTCGGCTCCTCGGACTTGGCACAAGGGGTGTTCTTTCCGAGGCGGCGGGCGTTGAGAGGAGCTGCCGTGTTGCGGGCGCGGTATACTGCGCTCTCGAGGTCCGGCGTGATCTTGTTGCGTCCGACGAGCATGAACACCCGCTTGGGGCCGCGGATCGTTGCGGCGACACGGTTGCCGTTGCCGTCAATGTTCACGATCTCGCCCGTTTCGCTCAGGGCGTTCGCGCTGCAGAGATAGGCATTCGCGTGCGCGGCGCGCGTCTGCACGTCGCTCTCCTTGCTCTTCCAGTGCCAGAACACTTCGTTGTCGGCGCAGAGCTTTTCATAGAGGCCGAGTTCGCCGACTGTGGCGCTGCCGCCGATGCCGATGCTCGTGCCGTGCAGCGTCTGCGTGAGATAGTCCGCCGCCTCCGCGCCGGTCGCGAAGACATGCGCTTTGAAGCCGCAGCTTTCCAGATTTTGGCGCGTTTTTTCGAGATCTGCCATGGTTCAGTCCTCCTGTATACTTTCAAATCCGTGCCCGTAAATGGCGCGGGCGTCGTCGACGATGAGAAATGCCTCGGGGTCGATGTCGCGCACCATGCGGCGCAGCGGGCCGAGCTGTCCGGGCTTTACGGCGCAGAGGATCACGCGCTCCTCTTTGCCCGACCAGGCACCGTGGCCGTCCAGAAGCGTGACGCCGCGGTGGAGCCGCTTCGTGATGGCGTCGCTCACATCCCCGCTGCGATCCGAGATGATGTAGCAAAGGCGCGAGTTGACGGGGCCGTAGAGGATGAGGGATTCGACTTTATTCGATATGTACATGCAGATGAGCGTGTACATGCAGCTGTCGAAGCGGCGGAACACGAGGGCGAATGTGAGGATGATGACGAAGTTGAAAGCAAGGATGAATGTCGTCATGTTGATGTGCGGGTAACGGCGGCGCAGGAGGCGCGAGGGGATGTCCGTGCCGCCGGCCGTTGCGCCGGTGGTGTAGCAGAGACCGTAGCCTGTGCCGGTGATGAATCCGCCGTACACGGCGGCGAGCATCGGCTCTTCCGTGACATTGTACGGAAAATAGGCGAGGACATCGATGAACACCGAGCAGCAGAGCATGCAAAGAAGCGTGAGACCCACGAAATGCCGCCCAAGCTTGCGCCACGCCCAGATAAAGAGCGGCGCATTGATGGCAATCACGAGTACACCGACCGGCAGGCCGGTGAGCAGGTTGACGATCTGCGCAATGCCTGTAACGCCGCCGGAGACGATGCTGTTCGGGTAAGTGAGATAGCGGAACGACACCGCCGTGAGGGCGGAGCCGAAAACAATCTTGACAATGTCGAACCAGAACTTTCCGTGCAGTTTCTCTTCCATGGCACTCATCTGCGCTTTCCTGTTTTATTCGCCGTCGAGGAGGGAGAGCTGCCGCTCGCCGCGGTCTTCTTCTTTCAGCAGCGCGCCCGCCGCCGGAACAGAGCGCATGCGGTAGCGCGGGAGATTCTGAATGGCGGTATCCTCAAGGAACGCCGCGCGCTCGAGGCGGTATTTCGGCTTGAGCGTGAGCACGGCAACGCCCTGCGTGGCGCGGGAGGTTTTCGGTGCGAGGAGGGCGGTATTGAATACGAGTGCGCGCCCCTCGGTGGAGAAGACCGCAACGTTCCGCTCCTCGTTGAGCACGAGCAGCGTTTTGAGCGGGCTCTTATCGCAGTAGGCGCCGGTGAGCTTTTTGCGGTTCGTCTTCGTAGCGTAGCTCTCGAGTGGCACGCGTGCGCACTTGCCGTTTTCAAATAAGAACAGCACCTCGCCGCGGTAGTCGCCCGGCAGCACAAGCGAAAATACGCTCTCGCCCTCGTCCATGCCGAGGTGGCCCGGGAGATACACGCCGAGCTGCGAGGCCTTCGTGTCGTCGAAGTCCTCGGCGCGGCACTTGTATACCTGCGCCTTGTCGGTGAACACGAGCATTTCGGCGCGGTTCGTCGTCTCGAAGCTCAGGAACGGGCCGTCGTTTTCCTTGTACTTCTGTTCGCCGCTCATGCGCAGCGACTGCGGCGTGATTTTTTTGAAATAGCCCTCGCGGGAGAGGAACAGGTTGACCGGGTAATCCTCGGTCGGGTCCTCCTCCGGCTCCTCCCCGGTGTCGGCCGCATAGGTGATGATGCTGCGGCGGGGGTTCGGGTATTTTTTCATTACCTGCTGCAGCTCGGAGATGATGATGGCGCGGAGCTTGCGGCGGCTTTGGAGCGTGTCCTCGAGCTCGGTGATCTCCCGCTCGAGTTCTTCGGTCTCCGCCGTGCGTTTGAGGATGTACTCACGGTTGATGTTCCGGAGCTTGATCTCCGCGACGAATTCTGCCTGTATCTGATCGATGCCGAAGCCGATCATGAGATTCGGCACGACATCGCTCTCGCGCTCGGTATTGCGGATGATGGCGATGGCACGGTCGATGTCGAGGAGGATCTTCTTGAGACCGTTGAGCAGATGGAGCTTTTCCTTTTTCTTCGTCACATCGAAGTAGACGCGGCGGCGTACGCAATCGAGCCGCCAGACGATCCATTCGTTGAGGATCTCCCCCACACCGCACACGCGCGGGGTACCGCCGAGGAGGATGTTGAAGTTGCACGCAAAGCTGTCCTGCAGCGGCGTCATGCGGAAGAGTTTCTGCATGAGCTTGTCGGGGTCGGTGTCGCGCTTGATGTCGATGGCGAGCTTGAGGCCGTTGAGGTCGGTCTCGTCGCGCATATCGTTCACCTCGCGCAGCTTGCCTGCTTTGGATAGCTCGGCAACCTTGTCGATGATGGCCTCCGCCGTCGTGCTGTAAGGGATCTCGTAAATTTCGATGATGCGCTCCTTGGCGTCGAAACGCCAGCGGGCGCGCACCTTCACGCCGCCGCGGCCGGTTTGGTAGAGCGATGCCATTTCCGCCGGGTCGCATAAAATCTCGCCGCCGGTCGGGAAATCCGGCGCGGGCAGCGTGGAGAGGATGTTGTGCTCCGGGTCGCGCAGGAGGGCAATGGTCGTCTCGCACACCTCGGCGAGATTGAAGCCGCAGATGTTCGAGGCCATACCGACGGCGATGCCCATGTTCGCGCTCACGAGCACATTCGGGAATGTGGTCGGGAGGAGCGTCGGCTCGGTGGTGGAGTTATCGTAGTTCGGGACAAAGTCCACGGTGTCCTTGTCAATATCGCGGAAGAGCTCGGCGCAGATGGGCGCGAGCTTGGCTTCCGTATAGCGCGAGGCCGCCCACGCCATGTCGCGCGAATAGACCTTGCCGAAGTTGCCCTTGGAGTCCACGAACGGCGTAAGGAGCGCGCCGTATCCCTTGGAAAGGCGCACCATGGTGTCGTAAATGGCACTGTCGCCGTGGGGGTTATAGTGCATGGTCGCGCCGACGATGTTCGCCGACTTCGTGCGTGCACCGGTGAGAAGCCCCATTTTGTACATGCAGTAGAGGAGCTTGCGGTGGCTCGGCTTGAAACCGTCGATCTCCGGAATGGCGCGCGAGACGATGACGCTCATCGCGTACGGCATGTAGTTGTTCTCGAGCGTTTCGGTCACGGGCTGCTCCACAACGGCGGAGTGCAGCCCCATTACGTTCTGCTCTTCCGCGGTGGCGTGGCGCAGTGCCGGGTTTTCTTTCTTCTTGGCCATAGATGCGTGTCCTTATCGTTTGCCCGCCATGGCATCCGTCGCGGGGGCGTTCGGCTTGATGGGGCGGTGGCAGTAGGGGCAGTGCGTGCGTCGGTTGAACTTGCCCATGACGGACTTCCCGCAGTACGGGCAGCGCGACACAAGGCGCAGGATGATGAACATCAGAATGTACAGTGCGAAAAGCACGATGATGATCCACACATTTTTCGGGTACGTGGGGCCGACAAATATGCATGCGGCGATGCACAGTACCGTGAGCACGACAACGATATTCTTTACGATATTACGGATGCGCACATACTCCCGCAGCGCGGTGACGTCCGCCTTGCGGACTTTTTTGCTTTTACCCATTTTACGTTTCCTCTCTTTGCTTCATGATAGATCCGCGAGGTCGAGATAGCGGCTGCCGACTTCGGCAATGTGCTCCTTGCGCCCGGTGAGGTTGTCGCCGAGGAGCAAATCGAACACGCGTGCGGTCTCGTCGGCGTCCTCGGGCATCACGCGGATGAGGCGGCGCGTCTCGGGGTTCATGGTCGTGAGCCACATCATCTCCGGGTCGTTCTCGCCGAGACCTTTGCTGCGGTTGATGACGGTCTTGGTATTGCCGAGGGATTCGATGATCTCCGCTTTCTCGCGGTCGGAGTAGGCGAACCACGTTTTGCCCTTGGCCTGGATCTCGTAGAGCGGCGACTCCGCGATGTACACGTATCCCTCGCGGATGAGCGTCGGCACGAGCCGCCAGAGCATTGTGAGGATAAGCGTGCGGATCTGGTAGCCGTCCACGTCGGCATCGGTGCAGATGACGACCTTGTTCCAGCGGAGATTTTCGAGCGAGAAGTTGTTGAGCTCCTTGCCGTGCTTCTCCACCTCCACGCCGCAGCCGAGTACCTTGATGAGATCGGTGATGATCTCGCTTTTGAATATGCGGGCGTAGTCCGCCTTGAGGCAGTTCAATATTTTGCCGCGCACCGGCATGATGCCCTGATATTCCGCATCACGGGAGAGCTTTACGCTGCCGAGAGCCGAGTCGCCCTCCACGATGTAGATCTCGCGGCGGGACGCATCGCGGGAGCGGCAGTCCACGAATTTCTGCACACGGTTGGCGAGATCGAGGTTTTTCGTGAGGTTTTTCTTGATGCTCACGCGCGCCTTTTCCGCCTGCTCGCGGCTGCGCTTGTTGATGAGCACCTGATCGGCGATGCGGTCGGCCTCCGCCTTGTTCTCGATGAAGTATATCTCGAGCTTCTCCTTGAAAAAGTCCGTCATCGCCTCGCGCACGAAGCGGTTATTGATGGATTTTTTCGTCTGGTTCTCGTACGATGTACGCGTGGAAAAGCAGTTCGTCACGAGAATGAGGCAGTCGGCAATGTCCTGGAACGTGATCTTGCTCTCGTTTTTCTGGTATTTGTTCGTCTTTTTGATGTAGGCGTCCACGGCGTAGACGAAAGCGGTCTTGGCCGCCGCGTCCGGCGCGCCGCCGTGCTCGAGCCACGAGGAGTTGTGGTAGTACTCGATGGTGTTCGTGCGGTTGGAGAAGCAGAACGCCGCCGACATGCGCACCTTGTATTCGGGTTTGTCCTCGCGGTCGCGCCCGCGCCGGTCGCTCTCGATGTAGTAGGGCTGCGTCATCGGGTTCTCGCCCGCAAGCTCCGCCACATAGTCGGCGATGCCGTTCTGATAGCAGAACTCCATCGTTTCAAAGGCTTTTCCGTGCTGTGAGCGGAAAACAAACATCACGCCCGCGTTCACGACGGCCTGCCGGCGCAGCGTGTCGAGGAAATAGCTCTCCGGAATGTTGATGTCCGTAAAGACCTCGATGTCCGGCTTCCAGCGTGTGGTCGTGCCGGTCTTCTTGCTGTCCGTCGGCTCGACGAGCATTTTCCCCTTGATTTTTCCCTTGGCGAAATGGAGGGTGTATTTCTTTCCGTCGCGCCGGACGGTGACATCCATATATTCGCTCGCGTACTGCGTGGAGCACGCGCCGAGGCCGTTCAGGCCGAGGGAGAACTCGTAGTCGCCGCCGTCATCGTTTTTGTACTTGCCGCCTGCGTACAGCTCGCAGTAGACGAGCTCCCAGTTGAAGCGTTTTTCCGTCGGGTTCCAGTCCACGGGACAGCCGCGCCCGAAGTCCTCGACTTCGATGGATTTGTCCTCGAAGAGCGTGACCGTGATGCGGTTTCCGTAGCCCTCGCGCGCCTCGTCGATGGAGTTGGATAGGATCTCGAAGACGGCGTGCTCGCATCCGTCGAGTCCGTCCGAGCCGAAAATAACGCCCGGGCGTTTGCGTACGCGATCGGCTCCCTTGAGCTGGGAGATGCTTTCGTTGCCGTATTCCTGCGGTTTTGCTGCTGCCATATAGTTCCCTTTCGCATCCGTGCAGACCCCGGATCGGGGTGATTGCAAAATATATTAAAATATAGTATAATACATCGGCACAAAAAAATCAAGCGGGCCCGCAGCCCGCATAAAGGAGTTCCGTTATGTCCGAAGGTTCTGCCGTTCTCGTACTCGCCGTCGCCGTAGTGATCATAATTCTGCTGCTGCGCCTTTTCCGCAAGCCGATCAAGTGGGCGTTCAAGCTGCTGGTGCACGCCGTGTGCGGATTTGTTATGCTCTTTCTCCTTAACTTCTTCGGTTCCGTCATCGGCATTTCTCTCGAAATGACCTGGCTCAACGCCATTGTCTCCGGCATTCTCGGCGTCCCCGGCGTCATTATTCTGCTGGTACTGAAGTATATTTTCTGAGTCTTCTCCCGGACATGGATCCACCCCGAACGGTTTTTGATCGTTCGGGGTGGATTTCTTATTGCCGTTCCTGCCGGGGTGTTTTATTGCCAGTCTTTCCAGATGTCGGGGCAGTAGCCGGAGGTGGCTTGTTTGCCGTTGCGGACGATGGGGGTTTTCAGAAGCGCGGGGTCTTCGAAGATGTGCTCGAGCTTGTCGTCCGCGCGGGCGAGGCAGCGAAGGAGCGCGGCGTCCGGGTGCTTTTCGTCAATGAGTTCATCGAGCCCGACGGCGTTTTTCACGCTCTGCAGCTCACCGCGGCTGATGCCGTAGCGGTTCAAATCGATGTACTGATACTTGATTCGGCGCTCTTTGAAATATCGCTCTGCCTTTTTCGTGTCAAAGCACTTGTTTTTCCCGAAAATCTGAATGTTCACAGGACTTCTCCCAGGAAACGGTGCAGGTTGCCGTAGAAGATATCCTGCACGAGGGCCTCGCTGAAGCGGTGTGCGAGCATGGCTTCATAGAGCGTTTCCATGTCCTGCACGCCGGAGATGCCGTCGGGAGCGGCGTCTATGCCGTCAAAGTCCGTGCCGAGGCAGAGATTCTCGCGCGCGTCCTGGCAGAGGAAGTGATCGATGTGCGCAAGCACCGCGTCGATGTCGCCCGTGCCGCCGATGAAGTCGCGGCAGAGGTTCAGGCCGATGACGCCGTTGTTGTGGACGATGGCGCTGATCTGCGCATCGGTGAGGTTGCGCGGATGATCACACACGCTCTTGGCGTTGGAGTGACTGCACAATACCGGGCGCTTGGCGATGCGGATGACATCCCAGAATGTCTTTTCGGATGTGTGAGAGAGGTCGACCGCTACGCCCTTCTGCCAGCAGGCGTTCACGAAGCGCACGCCGTCCTCTGTGAGGTCGGAGCCGGTGTCCATGGCGGAGCCGCACAGACGGTTGTCCTTGTTCCAGCAGAGCGTGACCATGCGAACGCCGCGGCGGTAGGCATCGAGCAGTCCCGCCACGCTGCAGCCGAGGAGAT
Source organism: Oscillospiraceae bacterium (assembly GCA_963628785.1). GTDB lineage: Bacteria > Bacillota > Clostridia > Oscillospirales > Oscillospiraceae > Apopatocola. The sequence continues at coordinate 14,697 of CAVGGQ010000017.1, forward strand.
TTCCGCCCTCGACCGAGAGAAAGAGCGCCACGGCATCGTCCCTTGCGGCGTTGTCGGCCTGGTGCACATCGGTGCAGAGCACGGCGATGTCGCTGTTGGCCTTGAGCTCGCGCTCGGCCGTCGCCATAATGCGGCGGAACATGAGCGGGCCGTCAAATCCCGGCGGCGCCCAGATGGCGAGCACCTGTGCGGCCGGAGAGAAGTGATGCAGGCGCATGAGGTCGATGTGGTCTCTCTCGCAGCGGCGGAGAGAATTGAATTTGGTCAGAGTGTCGCAGTGCGCGTCGAAATACGGAATGCAGTACGGAAGAGCCATGACTATTCTCCTTTATACTTCCATGATGATGGGGAGGATCATCGGGCTGCGGCGGGTCTTTTTGAAGAGGTAGCCGGAGAGGCCGGACTTTACGCGGCCCTTGATGCCCGCCCAGTCGGTGATGCCGTTGTCCTCGCAGTAGGACATGCTCTCGAGTGCCACACGGCGCAGCTCTTCGAGAAGCTTGTCGTTTTCCTTTTCGTATACAAAGCCGCGGCTCACGATGTCCGGGCCGGAAATGAGCTGCTTCGTATCGGCGGAGAGTGTCATGACCACGACGACCATGCCCTCGTCCGCGAGAAGCTTGCGGTCGCGCAGCACCACGGCGCCGACATCGCCCACGCCCATGCCGTCCACGAGCACCTGTCCCGCCGGGACGGTGCCGCCGAGCTTCACGGATTTGGCCGTCATTTCGATCATGCGGCCGTTTTCGCCGATGATTACGTTCTTGCGGTCGTGTCCCATGGCCATGATCATATCGCCGCTCTTGTGGAGCATGCGGCGCTCGCCGTGCACGGGGATGAAGAACTTCGGCTTCACGAGCTTGTACATCATTTTAAGCTCTTCCTGGCAGGCGTGGCCGGAAACATGCAGGTCGGTGCCGCGCTCGTAGATGACCTCCGCGCCCTTGGCGAAAAGCTCATCGATCACGCGTGAGATGGTCGTCTCGTTGCCGGGAATGGCGCTTGCGGAGATGATGACGCGGTCGCCCGCGCCTATGTCCACCTGCTTGTGCTCGGAGAAGGCCATGCGGTAGAGAGCGGACATGCTCTCGCCCTGGCTGCCGGTGGAGAGGATGACGAGCTTGTTGCGCGGTACGGAGTTGATGCGCTTCATGTCGACGAGGGTGCCCTCGGGCACCTTCATATAGCCAAGCTCCACGCCGAGCTTTACGACATTTTCCATGCTGCGCCCGGTAATGCCGACCTTGCGCTTATACTTCACGGCAAGATCGATGATCTGGCCGATGCGGTCGACATTGGAGGCGAAGGTCGTTACGATGATGCGCTTGTCGCAGTCCTTGAAGAGCTGGTCGAAGCGGTCGTGCACCTTGCTCTCCGAGGGCGAATAGCCGGGGCGTTCCACGTTGGTGGAGTCCATCAGCAGCGCGAGCACGCCTTCGCGGCCGAGCTCGCCGAAGCGCGTAAGGTCGGTCATCTCGCCCTGCAGGGGTGTGACGTCGATCTTGAAGTCACCGGTCTGCACCACGGTGCCGATCGGCGTTCTGATGGCGAACGCCACGGAGTCGGCGATTGAGTGATTCACATGGATAAACTCCACGCGGAAGCACCCGGCAGTGATGGTCTCCCCCGCCTCGACCGTGACGATCTTCGTCTTTTCGAGAAGGCCGTGCTCCTGCAGCTTGAGCTCGATGAGCCCCGCCGAGAGACGCGTGGCATAGATGGGGGCGTTGAGGCGATCCATGACGTACGGCAGAGCGCCGATGTGATCCTCGTGACCGTGCGTGATGAATATGCCGCGCAGGCGGCTCTTATTCTGCGCCAGCCAGCTCACATCGGGAATGACAACATCCACGCCGTACATGTCGTCGTCCGGAAAGCCCATGCCGCAGTCGACAATGATGATGTCCTTTCCGTACTCGTACGCCGTGAGGTTCTTGCCGATCTCGTTGAGGCCGCCAAGGGGAATGATCTTCAGTTTTTGTGCCATAAAATTATAATACTCCTCCTGTAAATCGGAAATGAAAATTATTATTACCCGGACGGGCTGCGCCCTTACCGGGAAAAAAGTCGGTTTGACGGGTGCAATCACATCTCGCGGCGGCCTTCGAGGGCCTTGAGCATGGTGGCATCGTCGGCATATTCGAGATTGGAGCCGACGGGAACACCGAAGCCGAGGCGGGTGATGCGCACTTCAAAAGGACGAAGGAGCCGCGCAAGGTACATGGCGGTCGTGTCGCCCTCGGTATCGGGGTTGGTGGCTAAAATGACTTCCTCCACGCCGCCCTCGGACACGCGCTCGAGGAGCTCGCGGATGCGGAGGTCGTCGGGGCCGATGCGGTTCATCGGGGAAAGGGCACCGTGCAGCACATGGTAGACTCCCTTATACTCGCGGCTACGTTCGATGGAGAGCACATCGCGCGGCTCGGACACAACGCAGATGGTTGACTTGTCACGGCTGTCGGATGCGCAGATGGGGCAAATGTCGCTGTCGGTGAGATTCTGGCACACCGGGCAGGTATGGACGCTCTTTTTTGCCTCCAGTACAGCATTGGCAAAGCGCTCCGCTTCCTCCTGTGGGAGCGAGAGCACATGGAACGCCAGACGCTGTGCGCTCTTCCGGCCGATGCCGGGGAGCGAGGCGAAGCTGTCGATCAGATTTTCCATTGCAGCGGGAAAGAACGATGCCATAACGAGAATGTCTCCTGTAGTTTATGCGTTTCGGATGGCCGCGATGGCGGCGGCCCGGTCGCTTTTGCCGAATACGGCGCTGCCCGCCACGAGCGCGGTGCAGCCCGCTTTTTTCACGAGGGGCGAAGTGTTGACGTCAACGCCGCCGTCGCACTCCAGCTCACAGGTGAGTCCGCGCCGGTCGATGCGGCTGCGGAGCGTTTCGATCTTCGGCAGCATGTCCGCCATGAATTTCTGTCCGCCGAAGCCCGGCTCCACCGTCATCACAAGCACCATGTCGAGCGTGTCAAGCCACGGCAGCACGGCGTCCGCGCTTGTGGCCGGTTTGAGCGCGATGGCCGCCTTCTTCCCCGCGGCATGGATGGCGTCGATCGCGGCGGTAGTGTTCTCCGGCGTGTCCGCTTCGAGGTGAATGGTCACCATGTCCGCGCCCGCATCACAGAAGCGTTTGGCGTAGCGCACCGGCTCTTCGATCATCAGATGCACATCCAGAAACATATCCGTGCACTTGCGCACCGAGGAGAGCACCGGAAGGCCGATGGATATGTTTGGCACGAAGCATCCGTCCATGACATCGAAATGAAGCCACTCCGCGCCGCCGCCGCGGACGTCTTCGATCTCCTCGCCCAGACGGGCAAAATCGGCAGATAATATAGACGGGGCAATAACAGCCATGACAATTCCTCCGAAAATCTCCGCGCCGAACTCCCGGCGCCGATATCTGAGGCAACACCGCACAATGTCGTCGGCGGCGCTTCCTAACCGAATTATTATACAACGTTTTTCCGCTTAAAGCAATAAAAAGTTGAGACAGCACCGATATTGCCCGGTGCTGTCTCGGAAAGTATGCTTTTAAGTTATTCCTCGCTGCCGAGGGTGATGGTGCGGATGGCTTCGGCGAGGTCGACAACATCGCTGCGCGGCACAACGGCCGTTACGGTGCCGTCCACGGCGGCAATGCAGTTTTCGCCGCCCTTGCGGTAGAAGGTGAGCGTGAGCGTCGGGAAGTCTTCGTTCGAGAGCGTGAGCTTGATCTTCAGCTCTACGGTGTCGCCGCTCTTCTCGGTCGTAAACTCGGAGGCTTCCACGGCCTCGAGTGCGCTCTCCACGGAGGAGATGTCGATCTCCTCATCGTTCCAGAGCCATATGGCTTCGCCCTCGTCATCGGAGTCGGAAGACTTGCTCTCTTTCGCGTCCTCTTCCCCATCCTCGTCGGTCTTTACGGCGAAGGTATAGGTCTCGCCGTCGAGCGTGATCTCCATCGAGGTCACCTCGGCGAAGTCGGCGGTGAAGATCTCGGCGTGGCGGAGATTATCCTCGCCGCTGCGCAGGAGCGTATCGTACTTGGTGCCGGAGATCTCGTAAACGATGCCGGAATCGCCCACGCGGGCGTAGCAGGTCACATCGTCATAGTCCCCGCTCTCTTCCGCATCCGCGAGCTCCTCGGCGTTCTGACCGATGCTCACGGTCACGGTCTCGTCTACGGTCGCATCCTCTTCGGCGTCCTCGGACTCGTCGGGCACGGGGTAGGTGACCGTGACGGTCAGAGCGGGATCGGCGAGGCCGTAAGCCGTAAGCTCCTCATCGGTCGCGTTGTACGTCACATAGTCCGTGAGCGAGAGAGAGTCAAGCGCCGTAAGGTAAGACTGCACGCGCTCGGTATCGAGCGGCAGGCTGCCGGAGAAGTAAATGTCGTCCGCGCAGATGCTCTTGCCGTCCTCGTTTTTCGTGACGGTGCAGTTTTCGGAGCCGGTGAACACGATCTCGGTCGCATCGTCCAGGTCGGGCACGGTGTCGTGGAGGATCATATCGCCGAGCACCGCGTCAAACTCATCGAGCGGGTCGTGCGAGAGAAGGTACACATTGCCGTCGCCGGTGGAGGCATAGCGCTCGGAGTCCATCCGGCTGTAATCACCGAGCGTGACAGTGGTCGTCTCCTCCCCCGCCGTGATCTCAATGGTGCACACGGGGTCATCGAGGCCGTACATGCCGAGATCCTCGACATTTTCGATCACAAAGGCCGCGCCGCATTCCGAGAACGGTTCAAGCAGAGCTTCGATCTTGTCGGGGTCCGCCGGGAAGGCCGTATCGGCTTCGTAGATCCAGGTGCCGTTCTCATCGAGCGTGAAAGTGAAGCTGCCGCTCTCGTTCGTCCACGACACCGCCGTTACGGTGTCCGTGGGGATGGAGAGGACGATCTCATCGCTGGTGCGGATCTCTTCCTGCTTCTGCTCATACCGGCTCACCGCGAACACCGCGATGCTGAGCACAACGAGCACGCCGAGCAGGATATAGAGTTTTTTCGCTTTAGGCATGGCGTTTTCTTCTCCTTTCGATGACGGTGATGATGCCGTAGAGCACAAACACGCCGGGCAGCACGCCGATGACCCATGTCTTGAGCATGGTGGCAGCCGACTCGCTGATGGTGAGGTAATTGTAGCTCATGCTCTTGCTGCGGATGGAGATGGTGTCGCCCTGACCCACAAGCGCGGAGAGCGCGTTCATCGTGAGGTCGAGGTTTGCGCCGGAGGAATAGGCATTGTAGAGCTCATCGAGGAAGTGCGAGGATGAGATCCAGATGATCTCGCCGCCGCCCGTGGTGGAGATGTCCACGGCGAGGGCAAAAGGTCCGTCCGTGTCGCCGTCTTCCTTATCGTACGAGGTGAGGCTGTAGCCTGCCGTTTTGCTGAAGGCGGCGTCCGAGGTGGAGAGCAGTGTCGTTACGGAGCTGTCCGCGCCGGAAACGTCGAGGCCCTGCGCGATGGGGAGAATGGCGTAGTAGACTTCCTCGACGAGCGGGTCTGTGATGTCGCCGCTCTCGATGTCCGGAAGCAGGATGTAGGGCTGACGGAAGGCATAGTGACTGCTGTCGCCCTCGACCACGATGCCCTCAACGGCGTTCACGCCGTAGTCGGAGAGGAGTGCGGTGAGGTTTGTGAGCGAGCCGTCCTCCGCGGGGCCGGCGATGACGAGGAGCTTGCCGCCGTTTTCGGCGTATTCCGCGAGCAGATCCTTCTCCTCCTCGGAGATGTCGCTCTCGGGCGAGTAGATGAGCACACATGCGGCATCCTCGGGCACGGCGTCCTCTTTCACGAGCGAGAAGGAGGAGATCTCCATGTTGTCCTTTCCGATCTGGGTCTGCACATTGTCGGGGAGCTCGGCTTCGCCGTGGCCTTCGAGCGTGTAGATGACCGGCAGATCCTCGCTCACGATGTAGGAGATGGCCGAGGTGAGCGCGCCCTCGCCGTCGAAGGAGTAGACATAGGAGTAGGTCGTATAGTCGATGTCGGTGAGGTAAATTTCATCATAGCCGATGTAGCGGTACTTGCTGCCGCACTCTACGATGAGGCTGTTGTTGGACACGGTCTCGTCCGTGTACTGCGCGGCGAAGGTCGGGTAAACGTCCGGGTTCTTCTTCACGACGGAAATGTGGCTCGAAAGGCTCTCATACTTGGAGAGCAGGTTTTCGATCACGCTGTCCTCTTCGCCGGACTGCACGACCCAGTAGATCGTGACATCCTGCTCGAGGGCGTTTACGACGACTTTGGTGTTGCTCGTGATGGAATAGAGCTTGGTGGAGCTTATGTCGTAGCCGGTGGCCGAGGAAGGCAGCGCACCGACGAGGGCGTTCACCGCCACGAGAATGGCGAGCACAACGGCCGTTATGGCGAGAGAGTAGGTGCCGCCCTTCATGGCGACAAGGTTCTTTGCGGAGCCTTCCCGCTTTTTTCCGGAAATTTCGGGCTTGTTCATCAGTTATACCTCCTCTTCTCCAGAGACTGTACCGTCAAAAACAGGAAGAACACAATAACGGACAGGTAGAACACAATGTTTTTGAGATCGAATACGCCGTTTACGAATGTGTAGAAGCGCTCAAACAGGGAGAGGCTCTTCATGACATTCGGGAGCAGATTCTCGAGGAGCGTACTGTCAATGAAGTACACGCCCGCGACGACGGCTGCGAGCGCCGCGCCGACGCCGACGGCGATCGGGGTGTTGTGCGTAAGAGCGCGGACAAGGAGTCCGACGAGCGCCGCAATCACGATGAGGGCGAAGATCGAGCCCATGACCGTGGAGGACACCTGCTCGGCGAGCGTTACGCTGTAGTAGTTGAAGATCATCACCACGATGGAGATGCCGGCGGCCACGCCCTGGTTTTCCGTGAGGGACGAAATGAAGATGCCGACCGAAATGAGTCCCGCGCCCATGAGGAAGAATGCGATGAGAGAGCCGTAGGCGCTTGGGAGATACACATCGCCGTACTGCGAGAAGATGAGCGGGTAAATGGCGATGATGCACATGGGCAGGAGGAAAATCATCAGGAGGGCGAGATATTTGCCGACCACGATATCCGTCGTTTTGAGCGGAAGCGAATAGAGAAGCTGGTCGGTCTTCTGCCGCCGCTCCTCGGCGAGGGAGCGCATGGTGAGCACCGGAATGAGGATAGCCATGCCGATGCAAACGAATTGCAGTACATACTCGAAGTTGGCAACGGCCGACTGGATGTTATAGATGACCGCGCCGATGCCGACGAATACGAGGAAGAACGCGCAGAAAAGATAGGTCGCAAGAGCGTTGAACGCGCTTCGCAGTTCATGCTTGTATATGGCGATCATTTTGATTCCTCCTCTTCGGTCTTTTCGGGCTCGGCCGCCTCTGGCTCCGCTGGCTCTTTCGCCGAAGCCGCCGCCTCAAGCGTCGGTTTGTCTGTCTCCGGCTCGGCCGTTTCGCTCTCGCCTTCGGCCGGTGCAGCCGCCGTGTCCGTTTCGGTGAGTTCAAGGAACACATCCTCGAGATTGGCGCGATGGCGCTGCATTTCAAATACTGGCAGACCCTTCGCCGCGAATGCGAGCGTCAGAGCACCGCATACGGTCTGTGCGTCCGAGCCGTCCGCAAGCTGTGCACGCACGAGGAGCGCGCCGTCGTCCGTCGTTTCGATCGTCCGGTCGCTCACGCCGTCCGAGGTTTCCAGAATGGCCTGTGCCGTGGCTTTGTCCGCCTGTACGCGGAAAGCGACCGACTGCGCGCCGAGCATTTTCTCAAGGTTTTCGGGCGTGTCGAACGCCACAAGTTTGCCCTTGGCGATGATGAGCACCTGCTCGCAGATGGCCTGCACCTCGGAGAGAATGTGCGAGGAGAGAATGACCGTGTGCTCGCGGCCGAGGTCGCGGATGAGCTCGCGGATCTCGATAATCTGGTGCGGGTCGAGGCCGACCGTCGGCTCATCGAGGATGATGACGCGCGGCGAGCCGAGCAGTGCCTGCGCAATGCCGACACGCTGACGGTAGCCTTTGGAGAGAGCGGCGATCACCTTGCCGCGCACGGATTCGATGCGCGTGCTCTCAATGGCTTTTTCGATCTGCTCGCGGAGCGCCGCGCCGCGCAGTCCCTTGGCTTCGCCGACGAACTGCAGGTACTCCTCGGGCGTTTCGTTCATATAGAGCGGCGGGAGCTCGGGGAGATAGCCGATGAGGCGCTTGGCCGCCTCCGGCTGCTCGAGAATATCATAGCCCTCGATCTTCACGGTGCCGCTGCTCGGGGAGAGACATCCGGTCATGATGTTCATCGTCGTCGACTTGCCCGCACCGTTCGGTCCGAGGAAGCCGTACACCTGTCCTTCCCCGATTTCAAAGGACAGATCGTCCACGGCGGTGAAATCGCCGTATCGTTTTGTCAGGTGGGAAACTTCTATCATCGGCACTGCCTCCTTATATTGTCGGGAAACCGCCGCGCGCCGGTAAGCGCGGCACTTCCTCATACTTAACGGAGGCCATATTACAAGCCGCACTTGAAACATACTTGAAAGATTTTCGAAAAGCAAACAGATCCCCGAAAAAGCGCCGTTCCCCCATGATCCGCTGTTCATTCACGCAAAAAACCGCCCGCCGGCAGAAGTCGGCGAGCGGGTTATATGCAATATATACAACAGAGATTCAAAGAAGCTTCAGCAGCCACTCTGCTGCGAAAGCAACGACGCAGCACAATGCGGCTACGGTCATGAGTGTGCAGCCGCGCCAGGCGATGAGGATGCCGGCGATGAGGGCGGCGGCCCCGGCGAGGGGCTGCTCGGTCGCCTGCACGATGCAGGGGAATGTCATCACGGCGAGCGTCACATACGGCACATAGTAGAGGAACGAGCGCAGGAAGCGGCTGCGGATGGGCTTGCGGATGAGGGTGAGCGGCAGGGCGCGGATGAGGTAGGTGACGGCCGCCGCCGTGAGGATGGAAAGAACGGTTTTGCTCATTCAGCTGCCTCCTCTTCCTCAGGGCGCGGGAAAAGGATCGCCGCGAGCACGGAAATGACGACCGTGAGGAGAATGGTGACCGTGCCGGAGGACAGGGTCTTCAGCAAGGGCAGGTACGCAAACGCCGCAGACGCGAGGAACCCGACGAGCACGCACCCGAGCACGACGCGGTTTTGCTTTGCAGGCGGGATGATGATGGCGAGGAACATGCCGTAGAGCGCCACACTCAGAGCGCTCACGATGTTCTGCGGCAGGAGGTTGCACATGAAGATGCCGAGTCCCGTTCCCGCCGCCCATGCGGGCACGGCGACGGACATGGCACCGTAAAAGTAGCGCGGGTCAAGCCCGTTCGGGCGTGAAACACCGATGCCGAAAAGCTCGTCCGTGACGGCGAAGCCGACAAAAAAGCGGTGGTAAAAGGGCGTTTCCGGGCGGAAGTGCTGGCTGAGCGCACAGCTCATGAGGAGATAGCGCGCGTTGATGACCAGCGTGGCAAGAGCGATCTCGATGCACGCCGCGCCGCTGCCGATGAGCGTAAAGAGCGAGTACTCACCCGCCGAGGCGTTGTTGAGGAGGCTTGCGAGGATGCCCTCCGTAATGGAAAGTCCCGCATTGCGCGCCGCAATGCCGAGCGAAAACGACACGGCAAAATAGCCGAGCGCGATGGGTATGCCGTCGCGCAGACCTTCCGCATACTCTCTGCGGCGGCGTTTCTGTTCCGTTTTGTTCGAATCCATGGTGTCTTCTTTCTGCTTTTGATGATCACGATAGAATTTTGTACCATATTTCGAGCACATTGGCAAGATTTTTCGCGAAAAATGGTTTGTAAAATTCAACAATGGGAGTATAATGGTTTTGTTGATTATGTTGATGGGGGTCATCCCTTTGAAGATGTTTCGGCTGAAGAGCGAGCGGACTCTCGGCATTCTCTTTATTTCATGCGCGGCGTTTTTCTTTTCGCTGATGTCGCTGTTTGTGCGTCTCTCGGGGGATCTGCCCACGATGCAGAAGATCTTTTTCCGCAACGTGGTGGCGGCCTTCGCGGCGTTCCTGCTTCTGCTGCGTGAGGGCAAGGGTTTCCGCATTCACCTAGGCTGTCTCCCGGATCATCTTGCACGGAGCATTACCGGTATGCTCGGCATGGTGGCGAATTTCTGGGCCGTGGATCATCTGGCCATTGCCGATGCGAATATGCTCAACAAGCTCTCGCCGTTTTTTGCGATCCTTCTCTCGATCATGATTCTGCGCGAGTACCCGAACCGCGTGGACATTCTGAGCGTGGCTGCAGCGTTTGTCGGCATGCTCTTTGTCGTCCGTCCGTCGGCGGGGCTGGCCAGTCTTCCCGCTCTCGTCGGCGTACTCGGCGGTCTCGGTGCGGGAACCGCGTACACCTTTGTTCGCAAGCTCGGCCGGCACGGTGAGCGCGGTACGGAGATCGTGCTCTTTTTCTCCGTCTTTACATGCATTTGTTCGCTGCCGTTCTGGGTGTTTGACTATCAGCCGATGAGTGTGATACAATGGCTATATCTTCTTCTCGCGGGTATTGCCGCCGCCGGTGGGCAGCTTTCGATCACCGCCGCCTACAGTCACGCTCCGGCCAAGGAAATTTCCGTGTTTGACTACTCGCAGATCATCTACGCCTCACTCTGGGGCATACTCTTTTTCGGTGAGCTGCCCGATGCTATGAGCATCATCGGCTATGTCATCATCATCGGCGCTGCGGTGATGCGCTTCCTCGTAAACCGCCGTCTCGACCGCAAAGCGGCGCGGGACGGCGCGAATTTGCCGGACGGTGATGAAGCCCGAAAGCAATAATCAAAAAAGGATTTAATTTTATGATCGACTCTTTTGGAAGAAACATACATTACCTCCGTCTTTCGGTGACCGATCGGTGCAATCTGCGCTGTCGGTACTGTATGCCGGCGGAGGGAATATGCAAAAAGCGGCACGAAGACATGCTCACCGAGGATGAGATGATCTGCGCCGTCCGTGCGGCGGCTTCGCTCGGTATCGATAAGCTCCGCCTGACCGGCGGCGAGCCGCTCGTGAAAAAGAACATTCTCTCGATCTGCTCGCGCGCGGCCGCCGTGCCGGGGATCCGCGAGCTCTGCCTCACGACGAACGGAACGCTTCTGCCCGTGCTCGCCGGGCCGCTTCGCGAGGCGGGCGTCTCGCGGCTCAACATAAGCCTTGACACGCTCCGCGCGGATAAGTATGCGTATATCACCCGCATCGGTACGCTTGAGGATGCGCTGCGGGGCATCGACGCCGCGTTTGAAGCAGGCTTTTCGCACATCAAGATCAACGCCGTGCTCATCGGCGGATTCAACGACGACGAGATCCCTGCGCTCGCCGCCCTCACGCGGCGCTTTGATGCGGACGTTCGCTTCATTGAGCTTATGCCGATGACGGAAAACGAGGAGTTCGGCGCCGGTGCTTACGTGCCCGGTTCGGCAGTGCTCGAGGCGCTGCCGGAGCTGCGGGAGGTTCCGCAGGACGGCGGTGTTGCGAAGCTCTACCGTCTTCCGGACGCAAAGGGAAATATCGGGCTCATCCGCGCAGTCAGTCACGACTTCTGTGCCTCGTGCAACCGCATCCGGCTCACGGCGGACGGTCGGCTCAAGCCGTGTCTCCACTCCGACAGGGAGTACTCCATCAAAGGGCTGGACGAGGACGGCATGCGCCGTGTGATGGAAGAGGTCATTCTTGCGAAGCCTCCGTGCCATCCGCCGCTCTCCGCCGTGCAGCGCAGCCACGCCGGGCGGAATATGAACGAGATCGGAGGGTAATCATGGAAACATCCGGAGATTTTACGCATTTCAACGAGGAAGGCCGCGCCAAAATGGTCGATGTCGGTGAGAAGCCGGAGACACGGCGCACCGCCGTTGCCGCCGCGCGCGTGCTCGTGAACCGCGAGACATTCGAGCTTATCCGCACCGGCGGCATGAAAAAGGGCGATGTGCTCACCGTGGCGCAGGTCGCGGGCGTCATGGGTGCGAAACGCACACCGGACATTATCCCGATGTGCCACCCCATCATGATCGACGGCATTGACCTTTCACTGCATCTCGATGAGACATGCTGCAGCGTGGAGATCGAAGCGCGCGTCTCCTGCGCCGGACGCACCGGTGTGGAGATGGAAGCACTCACGGCGGCCAGCACGGCCGCGCTCACCGTGTACGATATGTGCAAGGCCGTGCAGAAGGATATGATCATCACCGACCTTCGTCTGCTCTCCAAGAGCGGCGGGGTCCACGGAAATTTTCAAAGGAGAGAAGAGAAATGAACTGCAAAGCAGCGGTCATCACCGTAAGCGACAAAGGGTTTCGCGGCGAGCGCACGGACACGAGCGGTCCGGCCGTCTGCGCCATGCTGAAGGAGGAGGGCTACGATGTCTGCCGCACCGTCATTCTTCCGGACGAACGCGAACAGATCCGTGCGGAGCTTATGAAATGCGCCGATGAGCTCGGGCTGCAGCTGGTCGTCACGACCGGCGGCACGGGGTTTTCCCCACGCGATGTTACGGCGGAGGCGACGCTCTCCGTTGTGGAACGGCGCACGCCGGGCATTCCGGAGCTCATGCGCGCCGAAAGCTGCAAAATCACCCCGTGGGGCTGTCTTTCCCGCGCCGAGGCCGGCATCCGCGGCCGGACGCTGATCGTCAATCTTCCCGGCAGCGAGCGGGCGGCGAAGGAAAACCTCGCCGCGGTGCTCAAGCCGATCGCCCACGGCATGGAAATGCTCCTCGGCAGCGGCTCGGCCGACTGCGGAGAGGCCGCAAAGCATATGCACAGGGAAAAAATGCCGTCCGTCGACGCATGGCTGCGCGAAGCGAAGCAGGATCCCGCCGCCGCGAATGTCGGCATGTACCTCACGCACAACGGCGTCGTGCGCGGTACGGCCCGTGCCCGCGCGCGGTTCGGTGACGAGAGCGCTGCGCCCGTGGCCGGCATGGAGTTCTCCTATGACCGCGCCAAGGTCGATGCGGCCATAGAGGAAACGCGAAAGTTCGACGGCGTCTTTTATGTCCGCGCCTGGCTCAATGAAGGGAAGCTCTCCGTCGGCGACGACATCATGCTCGTCCTCATCGGCGCCGACATCCGCCCCCATGCCGTAGATGCCCTGCAGTATCTGGTGGGCAAAATCAAATCCGAGTGTGTCTCCGAGAAAGAGACATACTGAAAGCAGCACCCCTGCGGCAATGCTCTTTGTGCAGAGCACACCGCGGGGGATATTTTTTAAAAAAGTTTTTCTTGCGTTGAATATTCAACCGACTTATTGAATTTCTTATGGTATCCTCATGACAAGAAGTTCCGCAGCGGGTGCTGCGGGAAGAAAAACAGGGACAACGAAGAAAGTGAGGATATCAAAATGTTTTGTTTTCAGTGTGAGCAGACGGCGGGGTGCACCGGATGCACCGGGAAAGCGGGCGTGTGCGGCAAGAGTGCCGGCATCGCGCAGCTGCAGGACGAGCTGACCGGGGCGCTCATCGCGCTCTCCCGCGCCGTGAAGGGCGAGGAGGCGCTGACGAATGAGACCCGCGACCTGCTCATCGGCGGCCTTTTCACCACCGTGACCAATGTTAACTTCAACGAGATGACCATCCGCGCTCTGACGGCGCGCGTCCACGCGGAAACGGCAAAACACTCGAGCGGCGAGGCGGATTACGACATGAACCTGCTCTGGAACGCCGACGAAGACGTGCGCAGCCTGAAGTCGCTCATTCTCTTCGGCGTGCGCGGCGTCGCCGCCTATGCGCATCACGCCATGGTGCTCGGCTATACGGATGACGAAGTCAACCGCTTTTTCGTCAAGGCCCTCTGCGCCGTCGGCGAGGACTGGGGCATGAATGAGCTTCTTCCCATCGTGATGGAAGTCGGCGAGAAAAACCTCAAGTGCATGGCACTGCTCGACAAGGCGAACACCGAGACCTACGGCGATCCCACGCCGGTCACCGTGCCGCTGAGTGTGGAAAAGGGACCGTTCATCGTGATCACCGGCCACGACCTGCACGATCTCAAGCTCCTGCTCGAGCAGACCGAGGCCAAGGGTATCAACATCTATACGCACGGCGAGATGCTCCCCGCGCACGGCTATCCGGAGCTCAAAAAGTACCCGCATCTCAAGGGCAACTTCGGCACGTCCTGGCAGAACCAGCAGAAGGAATTTGTCAACCTGCCTGCGCCGATCCTTTTCACCACCAACTGCCTCATGCCGCCCAAGGCGAGCTATTCCGACCGCGTGTTCACCACGGCGCTCGTTTCCTATCCCGAGATGACCCACATCGGCGAGGACAAGGACTTCACGCCCGTCATCAAAAAAGCGCTTGAGCTCGGCGGTTTTGCCGAGGACACGGCGTTCACCGGCATCAACGGCGGCAGCACGGTCATGACCGGCTTCGCGCGCGGCACGGTCCTCGGCGTGGCGGACACTGTCATCGATGCCGTGAAGAGCGGTGCCATCCGTCACTTCTTCCTCGTTGCCGGCTGCGACGGCGCGCGTCCGGGCCGCAACTACTACACGGAGTTCGTGAAAAAGACGCCCGCCGACACCGTCGTTCTCACGCTCGCCTGCGGCAAGTACCGTTTCAATGACCTCGACCTCGGCACCATCGGCGGACTGCCGCGCCTCATGGATGTCGGACAGTGCAACGATGCTTACAGCGCCATTCAGATCGCCGTCGCGCTCGCCAACGCCTTCGGCTGCGGCGTGAACGACCTGCCGCTTTCCATGGTGCTCTCGTGGTATGAGCAGAAGGCCGTGTGCATTTTGCTCACGCTCCTCTATCTCGGCATCAAGAACATTCGCCTCGGCCCCACGCTCCCGGCCTTCGTATCGCCGAATGTGCTCAACTACCTCGCGGAAAACTTCGGCATAGCCCCCATCACCACCCCCGAAGCCGACCTCGAAGCCCTTTTGAAGTAAGCCTATAAACAGGAAAAAAAGTATTTTTACCGCGCTCTCAAACGAGACCCACTTCGTTGGGCTCTCGTTTGAAAGGCAATGTCACTAAGTTAAGAAAGGCTGGGTCTCGCAGAAATGCGGGGTCCAGTTTTTTGTAACTATTTTCAAAAAAACACTTGACAAATACGGTAAAATGTGAGGCCTTTTTGCTAACTGCGGTTAGCAAAAAGGCCTTTGTAATTAGAGGTATTCCCACCCCGAATTACAAGGAGGCTTATAAATGTCAAGTCAAATACGAATGGTAAAAGAAAAGCTTAATCTCGCAATCACTCAATTATGCGAAACATCATTCTGTCAATATTCAACCTTTGCGGTGGCTATGCACAATTCAAGCGGAAGCCGTGCTCAACTTAGGCGGAATTGATGCTCAACTTCAGCGGTGGAGGCGCTCAAAGTTGACG
>CAVGGQ010000018.1:0-29324 GCA_963628785.1 Oscillospiraceae bacterium
GCCCGAGGGGACTCGAACCCCTACCCTCGCGGAATGGAACCTAAATCCATCGTGTATACCAATTTCACCACGGGCGCATATATTCACTCTTAATAACATTAGCCTGTCTATACTAACACATGAATCTCATTAAGTCAAACACCGCTTTGAAAAATCTCCGCTTCGTTTTTGCGTGAAGCGGAGATTTTGATAAAATCCTGTCAGTCCAGCGTGCTCTGACCGGTGTAGAGGTCGTAGTAGCGGCCTTTCAGGGCGAGAAGCTCTTCGTGTGTGCCTTTTTCGATGATGCTTCCGTGCTCGATGACGACGATGCAGTCGGCGTTGCGTACCGTGGAGAGACGGTGCGCGATGACGAACACGGTGCGCCCCTGCATGAGGCTGTCGAGACCCTTTTCGATATGCCGCTCCGTGCGGGTATCGATGGAGCTCGTGGCCTCGTCGAGGATCAGCACCGGCGGGTCGGCCACGGCGGCGCGGGCAATGGAGAGAAGCTGCCGCTGTCCCTGCGAGAGATTCGCGCCGTCTCCGGTCACCATTGTGTTATAGCCGTCCGGCAGACGGCGGATGAAGCTGTGCGCATCGGCGCGCTTCGCGGCGGCGATGCACTCCCCGTCGGTGGCGTCGAGACGGCCGTAGCGGATGTTCTCCATGACCGTGCCGGTGAAGAGGTGCGTATCCTGCAGCACCACGGCGGTCGCGCTGCGGAGACTGGCCTTTTGAATGCTCCGCACATCCAGCCCGTCGTAGGTAATGCTGCCGGAGTTGATCTCATAGAACCGGTTGAAAAGGTTCGTGACGGTCGTCTTGCCTGCGCCGGTCGAGCCGACAAAGGCGATCTTCTGTCCGGGCTTTGCGTAGAAGGTAATGTCGTTCAGCACGGGCTTCTCGGGAACATACGAAAAGCTGACATGCTGCAGACGTACATCGCCGCGCACGGGGATCAGCGCCGTCGTGCCGTCGGAGGTGACATTCCACGCCCAGTGACCGGTGCGCTCGTCCGTCTCGCGGATCTCGCCGTTTTCTTCCCAGACGCGCACGATGGTTGTCGTGCCCTCGTCGATCTCGGGCTCGGTGTCCATAATCTCAAAGATGCGTTCCGCACCGGCAAGCGCGGAGAGAATGGCGTTGATCTGCTGCGACACCTGGTTGATGGGCATGGTAACATTGCGGCAGTACTGCAGATACGCAGCGAGACCGCCGATATCAAAGCCGAGCACAAAGGTGAGCAGACCGCCGACCATCGCCGTTGCGGCGTAGCCGACATTGGAAATGTTGCTCGCTATGGGCATGATGGAAGTGGCAAGATAGTTCGCCTCACGTGCGGCCGTATAGAAATTGTTGTTGAGCTCTTCAAATTCTTTCTCGGCTTCCGCCTCATGCGTGAACGCCTTAACGACCTTGAGACCTTCGATCATTTCCTGAATGTTGCCGTTGAGCTCGCCGAGCGCTGCCTGCTGCTGCTGGAAGAGCCTGCGGCTCTTCTTGCCGCGTGAGAAAAATACGAACATGGTGGCGGCCAGCATCAGGACTGTGATGACGAAGAGCGGAGCACTCGTATAGATCATCATGACCACAATGCCGATAAAGGTCAGAATACTCGAAAAAAGCGAAACGATGCTCTGCTCCATACACTGCTGCACGCTGTCGGCGTCGTTGGAGAAACGGCTCATGAGCTCGCCATGCGTGTGGCCGTCGAAATACTTGAGCGGGAGCGTCTGGAGCTTGTTGAAAAGGTCGGCGCGAAGGCGTGCCGTGCCGCGCTGAGCAAGCTGCGCCATAATGGCGGACTGGGCGTAAGAGCACCCGGCGCCGAAGAGAACGATGACGAGCATCAAAAGAAGCGTTCGTGCAAGATTCGTGAGCTTTTCCGCAACAGGCGCACTGCTGACAAGCTCATTGAGCATCGGGCGGAGAAGGTAGGTGCTCGCAACGCTCGCACCGGACGATACGATGACGCACAAAAATACGAGCACGAGTAGCCATTTGCGCTTCGTGATGTAGCCGAGCAGGTGCGAGAGCGTCTTGCCGACGTTTTTCGGCCGCTGATAGCCGCTGCGCATGCCGCGCCCGGAGGGGTTCTTATGGCTCGCGGCATATTTCGTTCTCGGTTCAGCCATTGGAAAGACCTCCTTCCTGCTGGGATGCGTAGATCTCCTGATAGATCGGGCTGTTCGCGAGCAGCTTTTCGTGCGTGCCCTCGGCGGCAATGTGATCGTCCTCGAGGATGACGATCTTGTCGGCGTACCGCACGGAGCTGATGCGCTGGGCGATGATAATAACGGTGGTATCCTTGAGATTCTCGCTGAACGAGCGGCGGATCTCCGCTTCCGTTGCGGAGTCCACGGCGCTCGTGGAGTCGTCAAGGATCAATATGGACGGATGCCGCAGCATGGCGCGTGCAATGCACAGCCGCTGCTTCTGACCGCCCGAAACGTTCACGCCACCCTGCTCGAGCACGGTGTCGTAGCCGTCGGGATGTGCCATAATGAACTCGTGCGCCTGCGCGTCTTTGGCCGCCCGGATCATCTCCTCCTCCGTGGCATCCTTGTCGCCCCAGAGAAGATTTTCGCGGATGGTACCGGAGAAGAGAACATTCTTCTGCAGCACCATGCCGATGCGCTCGCGCAGCTCATGGATCGGGTACTTCCGCACATCGAGCCCATCCACCTCAATGCTGCCCTCGCTCACATCGTAGAAGCGGGGAATGAGGTTGACCAGCGTGGATTTTCCGGTGCCGGTCGCGCCGATGACGGCAACGAACTGTCCCGGCTCCACTGTGAGGTTGATGTCCTTGAGAACATCATCGCCGGTGCCGGCCTTATAGCGGAACGAAACATGCTTGAACTCGATCTTGCCGGTTTTGGGCGGCAGCTCCGATGCGGGAACATCGCCATCGCGAATATCTGGCTGCGCCTCCAGCACCTCGTCGATACGCTGTGCGCAGGCGGAAGCGCGCGTGACCTGCAGAAGGCACATCGCGACCATCAGCACACTCATGAGCACCTGTGCGATATACATATAGAAGGAATAGAGCTCGCCGGTGAGCATCGTGCCGTTCACGACCATGTTGCCGCCGAACCAGAAAACGCCGAGCGTCGCGCCGTTCAGGAGAATGTTCATAAGAGGCATCATCACGATGATGCGCATCACGGCGTTGAGACCGGCATGGAGAAGCTCCCCGTTGGCCTCGGAAAACTTACCTTCCTCGTGATCGGCGCGGACATACGCTTTGACCACACGTACGGAAACGAGGTTTTCCTGCACGGCGGCGTTGAGCCCGTCGATCTTCTCCTGAAAGATCTTGAAGTACCGGCGCGTTACCTTCATGAGAGCACCGGCGGAGACCACAAGGATCGGGATCGCCACAACGAGCACGAGCGTGAGCTTCGCATTCATAGCCAGACACACGATAAGCGCGGAGAGCAGCTGCACCGGCGCGCGAACGAGAATGCGCAGACTCATCGCCACCGTCTGCTGCAGTGCGCTCACATCATTCGTGATGCGTGTGATGAGCGACGCCGTGGAGAAACGGTCGATGCCGGAGAACGAAAAACGCTGTACCTGACGGAAAAGCGCACTTCGAAGATTGCGGCCGAAGCCCTGGCTCGCGTAAGCGGCGTGCTTCGCCGCCAGCATGCCGCAGAGCATGGAGATGACCGAGAGCACCAGCATGAGGATACCGTTTTTCACAATGACTTCCATGCCGCCGGTGCCGTTGATGCCGTCATCGATGATCTTTGCCATCAGGAGCGGGAGGAAAAGCTCGCAGATGGCTTCCAGAACGATGAGCAGCGGCGAGAGGATCGCGTCCTTTTTGAATTCACGAAGATAGGGGAAAAGCTTCTTAATCATGGGCATTCGCCTCCTTGGATCTCATGGTTTGCAGGAGATTGTCGCGCATTTTATTCAGACAGCGGTTGAGCTCTTCAAGCTCTTCGTCCGTAAAGCCCTCCTGCATGGCTTTGTCCAGCTCACGGAGCCGCCGCATGCCTTCCCGCATCACGCTCTCGCCCTCTTCCGTGAGCACAATGCGGTTGATCCGCAGATCCTTCTCATCGGGGATCTTCCGAATGTGACCGCTTTTCTCCAGAATTTTCAGCGTTGCGGTAACGGTGGCGGGGGAGAGGTGCATGACATTGGCGAGCTCCCGCTGCGACGGCGCCGAGCCGTCCTCCGTCATATGGAACACGGTGAGCAGCATCACATACTGCGAAGCATCCTGCAGCGGCAGATCCGACATCGCATAGTTTCCCGCACGGCGGCGCAGATGCTCCAGTGCCCGCAGTCCCCACGCCGAGTCGGAGCGGATCTTTTCTTCACAACAATTCATTTTCCGCCTCCTGCCGCAAGATCGTTCGCCTGCGAACGTTCGCAGACGAACGATTTGCATTTTACGCCGTCTTTCGGCATATGTCAATAAACAGTTTCGCCTATTTTGTATTGTCTGCATAAGATACGGGGGCTTCGCGGCTCGGAATTCTGCTTTACAAATCGCGCTTTTTATGGCAAACTTACCGCCGGGTGATAATGTAAAATGGAGAAAAAGATCTTATTCTTTGATGTGGACGGAACAATCGTGACGGCGGATCACATCATTCCGGAAAGCGCCCGCGAGGCGCTGCACGCTGCGCAGAAAGCCGGGCATACGCTCATCGTCAACACCGGCCGCCCCTATCGGCACATCGAGCCGCAGATTTTGGCACTCGGCTTTGACGGCTATGTCTGCTCCGTCGGCGGACACATTCTCTATAACGGAAAAAGCCTCGCTTATCATACGATCCCGCACGAAAAGGCCGTGAAGATCCGCGACACCGGGTACGAATGCGGCATGTATATGCTCTTCGAATCGGAAACCGGCGTATGGATGGACGAAGACATCTCTGCGGAATCTAAATATCTGATGACCGATTACTCATGGCTGGAAAAAATCGGTGTGCCGGCCTTTCGCAATACCTATCGGGATGATTTCACTTTCGATAAATTCGTATGCTGGCCGAAGGAAAACGGAGAACCCGGGCGCTTCGAAGCGGCATTTTCCGATACGCTCGACTTCATTCACCGCGAACACGCCATGATGGAAGTCGTAGGCAAGGGACTTACCAAAGCCGGCGGCATGAAAACAATGATGGAAATGCTCGGCTTTGCCAAAGAAGACTCCTTTGCCTTCGGCGACGGCGCCAACGACCTCCCCATGCTTCGCGAAGCCGGTACCTCCGTCCTCATGGGCAACACCCCCGCCTATCTCCACCGGGAAGCCGACTACCTGACCGCCCCCATCACCGAAGAGGGTCTTGCCAAAGCACTGAAGCACTTCAACCTCATATAAAAAAGCTCTCGGAAAAAGCTCTCGGAGAAAAAGAAGCTCCGAGAGCTTTTCACTGCCGGAACCGCACAGCCTCACTCCGGCACAGTCTCTATTTTTCCGAAAACAAATCTTCAAATATAAGTTGAATCTTTCTGTAATTCTGTGATATAATAAATTGTCATAGAATAGTTTAAAATACATGGGAGGTTTTATCTATGCCCGAAAATTATATTACCAGCCGGACCGAAAAGGGAAATATCAGCATTTCTCAGGATGTTCTGGAAGTCGTTGTCAACGCCGCCGTGTCCGAGGTGGAGGGTGTTTCCGGCCTTTCTTCCGCGCCCGGGGCGGATATTGCCGAATTCCTCGGCATCAAGAGCACAACGGCTCCGAGCGTGAAGATCACGTCCGAAAACGACAAGGCCGTTGTCGATATCCTCATCATGGTGCGCTACGGCTACGGCGTGAACGTTGTTGCCAAGAAGGTGCAGGACCGCGTCGCCACGAGCATCGAGGACATGGCCGGCCTCAAGACCATCGTCAACGTGCACATCACCGGCATTGCCTTTGACAAGGCCGACATTAAGGGGTAATGCTTCGTATGACAAGAACGAATGCACGGCAGCTCGCTCTGCAGCTCAGTTTTGCGGCGGCGGCGGGCAGCGACATCGGCCCAGAAGAATTCTTTGAAGAAGACTATTTCCGCGCTCTCCCGGCAGAGGACGATCTGTTTGCCGAAGAGCCGGATGAAACGCAGCGCGCCTACATCACCGCTCTCGTGAACGGTGTGAAAGAGCACCGCGAGGAGCTCGATGCTCTCGTGTCCCGCTATGCGCAGGGCTGGAAGATCTCACGTATTTCGCGCACGGCGCTGGCCGTACTGCGCGTGGCGCTCTATGAGATCCTCTACATGCCCGACATTCCCGATGCGGCGTCCATCAACGAAGCAGTCGAGCTCGCCAAGGGCTTCGACGAGCCGGAAACGGTGCGCTTCATCAACGGCATCCTCGGTTCCTTCATGCGCGAGCGCGGTGAGACCGTGCCCGAAGCGAAGATCGAAGATGAGCTCCCCACCGAGGAAAAAGCTCCCGCAGGGGAAGAGACCGCTGCCGAAAATACGGCGGCTGCGGAAGAATGACCGAAGTCACTCCGCTCTCCGTAACGGAGATAACGGAACACATCCGTGCACTTGTGGACGGAGATTACGCGCTTCGCGGCGTATGCGTCCGCGGAGAACTATCCAACTATAAGATCTACCCTTCGGGACACCATTACTTCACGCTGAAGGACGCAGGTGCCTCGCTTCGGTGCGTCATGTTCCGCTCCGATGCCTCGCGTCTTCGCTTCCGCCCGGAAAACGGCATGAGCGTCATCTGCACGGGCCGCATTTCGGTCTACGCACGAGACGGCGCGTATCAGCTGTACACATCGGCCATTGTGCCGGAGGGCATCGGCGACCTGTATGCCGCCTATGAGCAGCTCAAGGAAAAGCTCCTGAAGGAAGGCCTTTTCGCGCAGGAGCACAAAAAACCGATCCCCGCGATGCCGCAGACCATTGCCCTTATCACCTCGGGCGCGGGAGCGGCCGTGCGTGACATGATCCGCATCCTCGGTCACCGCTGGCCGATGACGAAGGTCATCGTGCTTCCCGTGCGCGTGCAGGGAACGGAAGCGCCGCCCGAGATCGTCGGCGCCATCCGCTATGCCAACCGCTGGAATATTGCGGACCTCATCATCACCGGACGCGGCGGCGGTTCCATCGAAGACCTGTGGGCGTTCAACGATGAACGCGTAGCGCGTGCCATTTATGATTCCGACATCCCTGTCATCTCGGCCGTAGGCCACGAGCCGGATGTGACGATCGCGGACTTCGTCGCCGATGCGAGAGCATCGACGCCTTCGAACGGCGCGGAGATCGCCGTGCCCGACCAAACGGATATGCGCGCTTCGCTCCGCTCTCTCAACGGGCGTCTGGATCACGCGATGAAGAAGAAGCTTGACGGCGCCGCATCGCGCCTAGGCGAGCTCTCCGCGCGTCCGGTCATGGAAAGCCCCACGGCCTTCATCCAAACGCGGCGGCTCGACATCGACCGCCTGACCGAGCGGATGACGGCAGCGGAAAAGCACCTTCTCCTGCGCAAACGGCAGGAGTATGTGCGGCTCGTATCGTCTCTCGAGGCGATGAGCCCGCTCAAGGTCCTTTCCCGCGGCTTCTCCGTTACCACCGACAAAAACGGCACCATTCTCAGAAATCCATCCCTCGTCGCCGTGGGCGACAGCATACATATTCGACTCGAGCGCGGCGGCCTGGACTGCCGCGTAGAGCGGAAATCGGAGGAAAAATGATGAAAAAGCTGTTTCGCGCTTGCCTGCTTGCTCTACTTATGGCGTCGCTGTGCCTGTCACTGACGGGCTGCGGCATTTCCGACCTTTTCCGCAAAGACAAAGACACGGAGAGCGACATTTCGGATACGGGCGCAGAAGCATCGTCCACATCCGTTGCCACGCCGCAGCCGTCTGCGGACGCCTCGGCCTCTCCCGAAACATCCTCTTCGCCGGAGGCATCACCCGAACCGGTGAAGATCGAGATATTCTATGAAGACGAACCTGTCACGACGCTGAGTTTCCAGACATCCACCGTCATCCGCCTCACGGCGGTTGCGAGCGACGGCTCGAGCGGCGGCATCTGGACATCGAGCGATGCATCCTCGGCGAGCGTGGATGAAAACGGCATCGTCACCTGCTGGAAGGTCGGCACCCCGAAGATCACCTATACGCTCGGCGATGCGTCCGCATCCGTCACGATTACCGTGACCGAGCCCACCGTGAAAATTTATTTCGGCGACACGGAAAAGACCGATATCAGCCTGAGCAGCCTGTGGGGCTTTGAGATCCAGCTCACCGCCGTCGTGACGCCCGAGGGCAGTGAAGTCACCTGGTCTTCGGAGGACACCGGCGTGGCCACCGTATCCGAGACCGGCCTCGTCACCGGTGTGCGCGCGGGCACCACGAATGTCGTTGCGACCTGCGGCACAGCCAAAGCCGGCTGCATCATCCGCGTGACCGAAATACCGCCCGCGACCAAAGCCGCAGACGCCGCCGCAACGCCCGACCCGAACGACAAAACGCCGCGCGTGGTCATCACCTGCTTCGGCGTTCCGAACTCCGACTTCACCATTTCCGTCGGACAGTCGGTCGACCTCAACTGCACGCTTTATAACATCGACCCGAGCACCAACAAGGAGACCTGGACGATCGCCGACACGGCCATCGCCGCCGTGAACGAAAACGGTGTCGTCACCGGCGTGAAAAAGGGAACGACCAAGGTCATCTGCGCCGTCGGCGATGTGAAGTGCGAGACCATTGTCCGCGTCACGGAATCCAAATAGGTTGACATAATACAGGATATCGATATGGCTGAAAGCAAAACGAAAAAGGCAAAATCGTTCGAAGAGCAGCTCGCGCGGCTCGATGAGATCGTCCGTATGCTCGAAAAGGGCGATGCTCCGCTCGAGCAGTCGCTTGCCCTCTATACCGAGGGCGCGGAGCTCATCCGCTCGTGCACTGCGCAGCTCGACAACGCGGAGCAGACCGTGGTGCGCCTGCAGAAGAGCGCGGACGGCACGCCGGCCGAAACGCCGTTTGTATCGGAGAATGAATGATATGGATTTTACTGCCGAACTCAAGACTCTGCAGGACGAGGTAAACGCTGCGCTGAACGGCTGCTTCGCCGAGAGCTGTGCGCAGAAAGAGCTTTTGGATGCCATGCGCTACTCGCTTCTCGCCGGAGGCAAGCGCATCCGTCCGATGCTTGTACTCAAGTTCTGCGAAGCTGCGGGCGGAAACCGCGCCGATGCGCTCCCCGCCGCCTGCGGCATCGAGATGCTCCACACCTATTCGCTCATCCACGATGACCTGCCGTGCATGGATAATGACGACCTGCGCCGCGGACGCCCGACCTGCCACAAGGTCTACGGAGAAACGACCGCCGTTCTCGCGGGCGATGCGCTGCAGTCGGCGGCCTATGTTTCCGTCCTCTCTTCGCCCGCAGCGCTTGAACGCACGGCGGCCATGGCCAAAACGCTCGCCGAGGCGGCAGCGGAACAGGGCATGTGCGGCGGGCAGTATCTCGATACGAGCAAGGAGGGACAGATGCTCTCCGAAGACGAGCTCTACGAGACCCACCGCCTCAAGACCGGTGCGCTCCTCCGTGCCGCCTGCGTCATGGGCGTACAGTGCGCCGGAGGTACACCGAAGCAGGTAACGGCCGCGGAGACATTTGCCGAAAACCTCGGCCTGGCATTTCAGATTCGCGACGATGTCCTCGACTGCATCTCCACGGAAGCCGAGCTCGGAAAACCCATCGGCTCCGACAGGGAAGAGGGAAAAACAACGTTTGCCTCACTTCTCGGTTTGGACGAATGTACGCGGCTTGTGCATCATCATACGGAGCTCGCCAAAGCAGCGCTCGAAGGCATTTTTTCCGATACGGAATTCCTCTGCCGCCTTGCGGACGTGCTTGCCGACCGGAGAAAATGAATATTCGCCTCGAAAAACATGAATAATTTTCAAAAAATGCACCCTTTGCTCTTGTAAAGGGTGCTGATTTTTGTTATATTATCTTTTCAGAAGTATGAGGGGAAGCAGATTTCTTGAACCGAAAAGACGAAAAAATTTTATATAAAATCAACAGCAACGCCGATTTGCGCGCCGTGGCGGAAAAAGACATCCCGACGCTCTGCCGGGAGATCCGCGAGTTTCTCGTGGAGAATGTCTCTCAAACCGGCGGCCATCTCGCGTCCAACCTCGGCAGCGTGGAGCTCACCGTAGCGCTCCACCGTGTGTACGATCCGATGAAGGATCGGCTGCTTTTCGACGTGGGTCACCAGTCGTATGTCCACAAGATCCTGACCGGACGGCGCGACAGCTTCACTACGCTCCGGCAGTTCGACGGCATTTCGGGTTTTCCGAAGCCGTGTGAGAGCAATGCAGATCCGTTTCTCGCCGGGCATGCCTCCGACTCGGTGTCGCTGGCCATCGGCATGGCACGGGCACGTTCGCTCACCGGCGGAAACTACGATGTCGCCGCCATCGTCGGCGACGGCGCAATGACCGGCGGCCTCTGCTATGAAGGGCTCAGCGACCTCGGTGCGAGCCGGGAGCCGGTCGTCGTCATACTCAACGATAACGGCATGTCCATCAATGAGAATGTCGGCGGCGTGGCGCGCCTTCTGAGCCGGGCCCGCATGCGTCCCGGATATCTCGAATTCAAGCGCAACTACCGCCGCGTGATGAAGCACTGCCCGCAGACCTACGAAGAGCTGCACCGCATCAAGGAGCGGCTTAAGGCGAGCATCCTGCCTTCGGGAATTTTCGACGATCTTGGCTTTTACTATATCGGCCCTGTGGACGGTCATGACGAGAAGGCACTCGAAACATCGCTCCGTTGGGCGCGCGACATGCAGCGTCCGGTCGTTGTCCACATCGTCACGGTAAAAGGCAAGGGCTACGACCTTGCGGAATCCGACCCGCAGAGCTACCACGGCGTAAATCCGTTTGACCCGGAAAAGGGCGTCGAACCGAAGACGGAAAAGGACTTTTCCACCTGCTTCGGCTCTGCCGTAACGGCTCTCGCGGAAATCGACCCGACGGTGTGCGCCGTTACCGCCGCCATGGAGCAGGGCACGGGACTCACAGAATTTGCTTCCCGCTTCCCGAAACGTTATTTTGAACTCGGCATCGCAGAGGAGCACGCGGTGGCCATGTGTGCCGGTATGGCAAAGCAGGGGCTCACGCCGATTTTTGCTGTATACTCCACCTTCCTGCAGCGTGCCTATGATATGCTCATTGAAAATATCGGCCTAATGGGCGTGCACGTCGTTTTCGCCGTGGACAGAGCCGGCATTGTCGGCCGCGACGGCGTGACGCATCAGGGCTCTTTCGATGTTGCCTACCTGAATTCCGTTCCGAACATGACGCTTTATGCGCCGGCGAGCTATCGGGAGCTTGAATCCATGCTTTCCATCGCCACGCGCGAAAAAACCGGCCCCGTGGCGCTGCGCTATCCGCGCGGCAGTGAGGGCACTTATAGCGAGGATCACTCGCGCGAGGATTCCACTGTGCTGCGCGAAGGAAGTGATATCTCGATTGTGACGCACGGCATAACCGTCAACGCTGCGCTCGAAGCCGCCAACGCTCTTGAGAAAGAGGGTATCCGCGCCGAGGTGATCAAGCTCAACCGCCTCCTGCCTCTTGCACCCGAGACGGTGCGCGGGTCACTTCGAAAAAGCGGGCGGTTCGTTATGGCGGAGGAAGCCTGCCGCGCCGGCAGCATCGGAACGCTTCTACTGGCGGATGCCGCCGCGAACGGCATATCTCTGCGCGGTGTGAAGCTTCTGGATCTGGGCAGCGGCGTTATAAAACATGGCGCCGTCGGACAGCTGCAGCGCTGCCTGCATCTCGATGCCGAAGGCATCGCCGCGGCGGTAAAGGAGATAATGCATGAAAAAGATCCGACTTGACCAGCTGGTATTCGATAACGGCCTCGCCGAAAGCCGCGAACGCGCAAAGGCCTACATCATGGCGGGCAACGTGTATGTGAACGGACAGAAGGAAACAAAGCCCGGAACGGCGTTCGGGCCGGATGCTTCTGTCGAGGTGCGCGGCGAAACGCTTCCTTATGTGAGCCGCGGCGGACTGAAGCTTGAGAAGGCGCTTCGCGTGTTTCCCGTTGATGTAAAGGGTGCCGTGTGCATCGACTGCGGTGCCTCGACCGGCGGCTTTACGGATGTCATGCTGAAAAACGGCGCTGCCAAGGTTTATGCCGTGGATGTCGGCTATGGGCAGCTTGCGTGGAGTCTCCGCACCGACGAGCGTGTCGTGTGCATGGAGCGCACGAACGTGCGCTATATCACGCACGAGCAAATCCCGGAGGAACCGGACTTCGCCACGGCCGACCTGAGCTTCATTTCGCTCCGCCTTGTGCTCGGCGCGGTGAATGCGCTTCTCAAGCCGAACGGACAGATGGTCTGCCTCGTAAAGCCGCAGTTTGAAGCGGGCAAGGAGAAGGTCGGAAAAAAGGGCGTCGTGCGGGATCCCGCCGTACACTGCGAAGTCCTGCGCAAATTTCTGCGCTATGCGCCGGAGTGCGGCTTCGGCGTGAAAGGTCTGGATTATTCTCCCATCCGAGGACCGGAGGGAAATATTGAATATCTTGCGTGGCTGGAAAAGGGCGCGGAGAGCATTCCCGAGCCGAACATTGAGGCTCTGGTCACCGCCTCGCACGAAGCACACGGAAAGGAAACCGAAAAATGAAAGACGGCTACATCCTGCT
Source organism: Oscillospiraceae bacterium (assembly GCA_963628785.1). Taxonomy (GTDB): domain Bacteria; phylum Bacillota; class Clostridia; order Oscillospirales; family Oscillospiraceae; genus Apopatocola. Next base: position 12,639 of record CAVGGQ010000018.1, read on the forward strand.
TTGCCCCAACGCACACAGAGACGCCGGCCTTGAAGCAACCTGCCATACGGCGGAAACACTGCGCTCCCACGGTCACGAGGTGCGCATAGCGCCGCTTTTCGGCGAAGGATTTGAATCCACCTGGCCCGCCAATATCGTTACGGACACCATAGAAGATCTCCTGCCCGGCGCACGGCTCGTTGTGTCGCTCGGCGGCGACGGTACCATATTGCAGCTCTCCGGCCGACTGGCCGGAACCGGCATTCCGATCCTCGGCGTAAATCTCGGGCATAAGGGCTTCATGGCCGAGCTTGAAAAAACCGAAACGGACATCATTCTGGAAGTAGCCGAGGGGCATTATAAGACGGAATCGCGCCTCATGCTTGATCTGGAGCTTCTCCGAAACGGCGAGACAGTCTTTTCGGGCATCGCGCTGAACGAAGCCGTCGTTCGCGCCGTATCCAGCGTGGTGCGCTATGAAACATTCAGCGACGGCCGTGAGATCACGGCATTTTCCGGCGACGGCATCATCGTCTCCACACCGACCGGTTCCACGGCCTATTCCATGGCGGCAGGCGGCCCGATCGTAGAGCCGAGTGCCGACTGCATCATCCTCACGCCCGTCTGCACCTTCCGCCTTGCGGCGCGCTCTTATGTGCTGAAATCCGGTCGGCAGGTGTACATCCGAACAGTGGAGCAGGGCGCAAAGGAAGTTCTCCTCTCCTATGACGGTGTAACGGTGCCGTTCCTGCAGGGCGATGAGCTTCGCGTATGTGCTTCAAGCAAGTCGCTTCTGATGGCACGCGTGAAGAGCCGCAGCTTTTTTGACATTGTATTTGAGAAATTAGTCGATAAATGAAAGAGGTGACCGCCCCATGAAGTCCAAGCGACAGGAAGCTATCCTGGCCTTGATTCAGGAGCAGAATATCGAAACGCAAAACCAACTCATCGACGCCCTGCGCGAGCGCGGCGTGAAAAGCACCCAGGCCACGCTTTCCCGTGACATCCGCGAGCTGCGCCTCGTCAAAGAACTCTGCCCGGACGGCGGTTACCGATATACCGTTCCCGCCCGCGAGGATTCCGTGGAAAATGTGGATCGCCTCCGCAAAATCTTCCGCGAGGGCGTCATAAGCTACGATACGGCGCAGAACATCATCGTCATCCACACGCTGCCCGGTCTCGCCAATGCCGCCGCATCCATGCTCGACAACTCCGATGTGCCCAACCTTGTCGGAACTATCGCCGGCGATGACACGGCGTTCCTTGCCATGCGCTGCGCGGAGGCCGCGCAGGAATTCTGCCGGGAAATCGAGGAAATGCTGTAATGCTGAAAACTCTCCACATTGAAAATATCGCCGTCATCGAGCGCGCGGATGTGGAATTTTCCGCCGGATTGAGTGTCCTCACCGGCGAAACCGGCGCGGGCAAATCCATCATCATCGATTCGCTCAACGCCGTGCTCGGAAACCGCGTCACCCGGGATCTCGTGCGCTCGGGCGCGGAACGCGCAAGCGCGACGGCATCGTTCCTATCCGCCGAAGCGGAGAAATGGTGCGCCGAAAGTGAGATCGACGCGGACGAGGGCGAGATCATCCTGCAGCGGCGCATCACGGCGGACGGCAAGACAACGGCGCGCGTGAACGGCGTGCCGGTCACGGCTGCGCAGCTTCGCGAGCTCGGTGCTCTGCTGCTTGACATTCACGGGCAGAACGACGGCCGTCAGCTTCTCGATGAAAAGCGCCACCTGAGCTATCTCGACCTCTTCGGCGAGTGCCTCGGAGAGCTTGCCTCGTACAAAGCAAAGTATGACGCCTACCGCACCCTCGTCCGCGAAACGGAGCGTCTCTCCATGGACGAGACGGAAAAGCAGCACCGCGAGGAGAGTCTTCGCTACCGCATTGCGGAACTCACCAAAGCCGAGATCCGCCCCGGCGAGGAAGCGGAGCTTACGGAGCGGCGCGACCTTCTGCGCAACAGCGAAAAACTCACCGAGCACATCAATATTGCCCTTGCGGCCATCTACGATTCCGATGTGAGCGCCGTCTCGCAGTGCGGCGACGCGGAGTACAATGTCTCCCGCGCCGGCGCATGGAGCCCGGATCTCGCGGAAACGGAAGAGCTCATCCGCACGGCCCGTCTCTCTCTCGAGGACGCCACCGAGCGATTGCGCGAAAAACTGCAGCTGCTGGACTTCTCACCGGACGAATACGACCGTCTCGAAGAGCGCCTCTCACAGCTGCGCCGTCTCGAGAAAAAGTATCAGACGGACGAAGCGGGGTTAGCCGCACTTCTCGAAAATGCACAGCGCGAGCTCGATGAGCTCGAATACGCCGGCGACCGCCTTGAAAAGCTCGGGAAGGAAACGAAAAAAGCCTATGTCGAAGCCGAGAGCGCCGCAAAGGTGCTCACCGAAAAGCGCCGCGAAGCCGCCAAGCGGCTCGAAGAGCGCGTGGTCACGGAGCTTCGCGACCTCAGCATGCCGTCCGTCCGCTTCGAGGTGCGCCTGGAGCAGCGCGAGGGCGACAACGCGCTCACTTCCTCCGGCGCGGACGATGTGCGCTTTGTGATGTCCGCGAACGCGGGCGAAGCGCTCGGCCCCATCAGCCGCATCGCCTCCGGCGGTGAGCTCTCCCGCATCATGCTCGCGCTGAAGAATGTGTTTGCGGAAAAGGACGGCGTGGAAGCGCTCATCTTCGATGAGATCGACACCGGTGTCTCCGGCATCGCCGCGCAGCGCGTCGCCGAAAAGCTTGCTTCCCTCGCATGCAATAAACAGGTTCTGTGCGTTACGCACCTGCCGCAGATCGCCGCCATGGCACAGCAGCAGTACCTCGTGGAAAAAGCGGAGCGGGACGGCCGGACTTATACGAGCATTCGCCTCCTCGACCGCGAGGGACGCCGGCGCGAGCTCGCCCGTCTCAGCGGCGGCGATGTCATTACCGACACGCAGCTCGCCGGCGCGGAAGAACTTCTCTCCCGCGACGAAAAATTCCGCGAATCATTGAAAAAATAACCGCAAAAGCGGTAACATAAAAAAGGAGTAGAGAATTCGATGCAAATTTACGAAGAGCTTGTCCGGCGCGGACTGATCGCGCAGGTCACGGATGAACAGGAGATCCACGATCTTATCAACAACGGCAAGGCTCGCTTCTATATCGGCTTTGACTGCACCGCAGACAGCCTGACGGCCGGCCATTTCATGGCACTCACGCTCATGAAGCGTCTGCAGATGGCGGGCAACCAGCCGGTCGCCCTCATCGGCGGCGGCACCACCATGATCGGCGACCCCTCCGGCCGTACCGACATGCGCAAAATGCTCACGAAAGAGGACATCGACCACAACGCCGAGTGCTTCCGACGCCAGATGGAGCGCTTCATCGATTTCGGCGAGGGCAAGGCCATGATGGTCAACAACGCCGATTGGCTCCTGAACCTCAACTACATCGAGCTCCTGCGCGAAGTCGGCGCGTGCTTCAGCGTCAACAACATGCTCCGCGCCGAGTGCTACAAGCAGCGCATGGAAAAGGGCCTGAGCTTCTTTGAGTTCAACTACATGATCATGCAGAGCTACGACTTCTACCACCTCTTCAAGGAGTACGGCTGCAACATGCAGTTCGGCGGCGACGACCAGTGGAGCAACATGCTCGGCGGCACGGAGCTCATCCGCAAGAAGCTCGGCAAGGACGCCTACGCCATGACCATCACGCTCCTCACCGACTCACAGGGCAAGAAAATGGGCAAGACCGCCGGCAACGCCGTGTGGCTCGACCCGAACAAGACATCGCCCTTCGATTTCTACCAGTACTGGCGCAATGTGGACGACGCGGATGTCATGAAGTGCATCCGCATGCTCACCTTCCTGCCGCTCGAACAGATCGACGACATGACATCCTGGAAGGACGCCCAGCTCAACACCGCCAAAGAGATCCTGGCCTACGAGCTCACCAAAATGGTGCACGGCGAGGACGAAGCCGGCGCCGCGCAGGAGAAGGCGAGAGCCATCTTCGGCGGCGGCAGCACCGAGCATGTGCCGGAAGCCGTCATCACCGAAGCCAATCTCACGGACGGAAGGGCCAATATCATGAGCCTCCTCGTGCTGAGCGGCCTTTGCGGCACCCGCAGCGATGCCCGCCGCAACATTCAGCAGGGCGGCGTCCTGTGCGGCGATAACAAAGTCACCGACATCGGCAAGTCCTTTACCGCCGAGGAGCTGCGCGCAGGCGTGGTGCTCCGCCGCGGCAAGAAGAACTTCAAGCGCATCGTGCTCAAGTAATATGGCAGACACGAGATTTGTCGCCGGCATCGGCGCGGCCAACATGGATCTGCACGGCCGCAGCCGTGCCGCGCTCATTCTGCACGACTCCAACCCGGGCTTCCTGCACACATCGCCCGGCGGCGTCACGCGCAACATTCTCGAAAATCTCTCGCGCATGGGGGAGAAGACCGCGCTCTTCTCTGCCGTCGGCAACGACTTCTACGGGCGCGAGATCGTCGCCTCCGGCGAGGCGGTCGGCATGGATATGTCGCACCTCCTGCACTACGAGGACTGCGCGAGCTCAAGCTACATGGCGCTCATCGCTCCGGACGGCAACATGTTCATCGGCATGTCGGATATGCGCATTCTCGAACACATCACGCCCGCGTGGCTCGAGGAAAAGCGCGAAGATCTGCTCCGTGCCGACGCCATCGTGTGCGACCCCTGCCTGCCGCCGGAAACGATCGAATGGATCATTTCCGACCGCCTGCAGGGCGTGCCGGTATTCGCCGACCCCGCGTCGACCACTTATGCCCACCGCCTCAAGCATTACGCCGACCGGCTCTGGTGCGTAAAGCCGAACATCATGGAGCTTACCGCCATGACCGGCCTGAGCATCACGAATGGTCCCGAGCTGGAGCGAGCCGTCGATGTGCTCCTGGAGCGGGGCACGCACTGCGTCGTCGTCAGCATGGGCCAATACGGCTGCTACTGGGCCGACCGGAACGGTACGCGCCTGTACGCGAGCCTCCGCCCCGTGATCCGGATGACGGATGCCACCGGCGCGGGCGACGCCTTCATGGCGGGACTTTTATATGCTTACCTGCACCGCTTCTCACCCGAAGAGGCGGCCCGATGGGCGCTTGCGGCGGGTACTGTCGCCGTTACGAGCGCCGGGACCGTCAGCTCCGAAATGAGCGCGGAACTCGTCAATAAGACACTGGAGGAATACAAACTATGAATAACTGCGAAAAGTATCTGGACATCCGGCCGGAGATCCGACAGGCTCTTGACGAGAACAAGCCGGTCGTGGCGCTCGAGAGCACCATCCTGAGCCACGGCATGCCCTATCCCGAAAACCTCGACTTCGCTCACAAGGTGGAGGAGACCATCCGCTCCCTCGGCGGCGTGCCCGCCACCTGCGCCATCGTGAAGGGCCGCTTCAAGGTCGGCCTCACGGCGGAAGAGCTGGAGATCATGTGCCGCGCCGAGAATGTCGGCAAGGTCAGCCGCCGTGACGTGCCCGTGTATATTGCACTTGGCCGCACCGGCGCCACCACGGTCGCCTCTACGATGATCATCGCCGCCATGGCGGGCATCCCCGTATTTGCCACCGGCGGCATCGGCGGCGTACACCGCGGTGGGCAGGACTCCATGGACATCTCCGCCGACCTGCAGGAGCTCACGCATACTCCCGTGACGGTCGTCTGTGCCGGCGCCAAGCAGATCCTCGACATCGGCCGCACGCTCGAGTACCTCGAGACGATGGGCGTCCCCGTCATCGGCAACGGCACGGCGGACTTTCCCGCGTTCTTCTGCCGCAAGAGCGGCTTCGGCGTGGACTATGCCGCGAAGGACGAAGAAGAGATCGCCGCCATCATCCACGCGCAACGTGAGATCGGCTTCACCGGCGGTGTGCTCGTGGGCAACCCGGTGCAGGAGGAGTACTCCCTCAACAACGAATACATGGAAGGCATCATCGATGTCGCCCTTAAGGCGGCGGATGAGGCCGGCGTGCACGGCAAGAACATCACGCCGTTCCTGCTTGCCAAGGTCAAGGAGCTGACCGGCGGCGAGAGCTTCGACACGAACGTGCAGCTCGCACTCAACAACGCCCGCTGCGCCACGCGCATCGCCTCTGCCCTCTGCAAACTGCAGTAAGGAGGATCGAACCATGGCGGAAATCACCGTGACCGTATCGAACTTCGAGCAGGAGGTTCTCGCATCCGGGAAACCCGTGCTCGTGGACTTCTGGGCCACCTGGTGCGGCCCGTGCAAAATGCTCGCCCCGGTACTGCGGGAGTTTGCCGAGGAGCACCCCGAGGTGAAGGTCGGCAAGGTCAATGTCGATGAGGAAATGGCGCTTGCCTCGCACTTCGGCGTCTCGAGCATCCCCACGCTCATCCTCTTCCGCGGCGGCCGCGCCGTAAAAACCTCTGTCGGCTTCGTTCCCAAATCCCAAATCGAAGCCCTCATTGTCGAAAACTGAACACCCGTACCGTGCGGAAATTGTATTTTCCGCACGGTTTTTTACGCCTTTTTCTCTCCCACACGGGAAAAGCAAACGCTATGCGTATTTTGTGACGGTGCAACCGTGAAATACATCAAAGCTACGAAATATAGCGGATAGTGAACAATTATCATTCCGTCGGGCATTGACTTTTACGGCGTTTTGAATATAATAGTAGAGTAAAATGAATATAGTTTAATCGGACAGGTAGCCGTTCGCTGTAAAGACCGGATTCGGTCAGGCGGCGGTGAAAAAGGAAAGGGGTGCAAATCCCCTGCACGCACGGTACTGTGAGCGCGAGTCCGTACCGAAACGACGAAAGCCGTGGGACGAAAGTCCGCCATTTCGGAGAATATTTCTCCGGGAGAAGGTAGGTCACCGGGCATGGAAGGAGTTCCTTCCGAAGCGTAAGTCAGGAGAATTACCAAAGTCCGTACATCAAAGACAGCGGGCGAGCTCTCCGTGTTGATTTGTTATGCGTGATGCCGCCGGCAATGATCCCGTGCCCCGATTCGTACCGAATATACGCCTCATCGGGTATGGGAACGATTGTTGGCGTTTCTTTTTTGCGCGATGAGTTATGCCCTCTGCCAATAAGCAGAGGGCATTTTTCTATGCACGAGGATCGATACCCGCCTGTCCGCGCGAAAGGAGTGAACAATGGAATGATTACTGCGCTGCCGGTTGAATTACCGCCCGATGAGCTGACGGACGCCGAACAGGAGATCCTTCGTCTCATCCGCGAGCTCGGCTACGGCAAAATCGTGATCACCGTGAAAAACGGCAATCCCGTACATGCCGAACTGCAAAAAAGCGTACTTCTCTGAAGGAGATCATGCAAATGAGAAAGAGTATTCGAAACACACTGGCTCTCGTGCTATCGGCTGCCCTGTTGACGGCGTCGTCCTCCCTCGTTTGGGCAGGTGACGATATCGCATCTTCGAGCCCCGCACCCGAGGAAAGCACGGCTCCCATCTTCGAGCCGCTGCCCGACCCGACTTCGGTACCGTCTGCTCTGCCGGAGGAAACGGAAGCTCCGTCTCCGACACCCGAGAGCGCCGAGCCGACTGTCGAGCCCGAAGCCTCCGAGGAGCCGGAAAGCTCCGAAGAGCCCGAGCCCTCCGCTTCCCCGGAACTGCCCGAAGCGGGAACGGTACTGGCCGAGCGCGAAACGACCGTTGAGCCGACCTTCCACACCTCCGGCCTTTCGGGCAGCCTCACCTTCACGCGTGCCGTGCGCATCCTGCTCGACGATATCACACTGAGCATCGGCGAGACGAGCGCGTCTCTCGCGCAGGACGGAGATGCCCCCAAGGTGGTGTTCTCCTACGGGGAGAGCAGCGCGGAAGAATGTGCCGACGCTCTTCCGTATCTCGCGGCGGCACTGGCCGTCCGTACCGGGAAAACGGCGGACGAGCTGCTCTGCGAAACCCTCTCGGGCGGCGAGCTCACGCTCCTTCGAACGCTCTTCCGCAGCATGCAGATCTTCTCCTGCACCCTGACGGAAAAGGACATCGCCTCCGGTGAAGCGGATGAGAACGGCGAGCCGGCCTTCACGACCGAGCGGGAGGTGCGCATCACCTATTCGCTCACGCCCGATGCTCTGCAAAACTCTCTGGACGCCGCGGCCTATGCGAGCTATAAGAAACTCCTCTCCGGTTCGGAGAAGGAGAAGCTCGTCTCTCTCTGCAGCGGCTTCGGCTGGGCGGAGAACGGCGCGGGTGACCCGGTTTCGATGCTCCGCGAGGATGTGGTTCGTCTTGCCCTTGCGCAGCAGGGAAAGATCACCTACCGTTGGAACGGCAAATACAACCGGACCGGTGCCGATAAAGCATGGGGCTTCCCGCAGCAGGATGAGAACGGCACGATCTTCACGGACGGCCTCGACTGCTCCGGCTTCATCTCCTGGGTCTTCGTCAATGCCGCCGGCACCGTTGCCGCGCTACCCTCCGTCGGTGAGGGCACGAACGGCCAGCTGAACGCCTGCGACAGGATCACCCTCGCGGAAGTGCAGCCGGGCGACCTCGTCTTCTGCAGCGACGGCACGGCGGAGTCCGAGCACATCGGCATCGTGACCTCCGTCACCTCCGACGGCCGCGTCCTTATGTGCCACTGCTCGGAGGACGGCGTCACGGTGGACTATGCCGATGAGTACGGCATGGACACCTACCTGCGCCCCACAGCCTACTACGCCGCCTACGAAACATTCTCCGCCGTATCGGAAATTTCCCTGACGGAATACGCCGACTCGGCCGATGGTACGCTCTGGCTCGTGAAAGTCTCCGAAGATCCCGGCACCCGCTGCCGCTGGACTTTTGACGGCAAAGAGATGCTCTGGTCCGAGACCTATGAGGCCTGGTGCACGCTGACGGCCGACACGGAGGGAGCGGAGGGGCGCATCGGCCGCGTACGGCAGAGCGGAAAGACCGAGATCCTCTGCACCGGAGATGCGAACAACTCCGGTCGCATCGATATAAACGATGCGCAGGTCATCTACTCCATGGCGCGCGGACGGCAAAGCCTCACGGCGGACAATACCGCCGCATGGCTCTCCGCCGACCTGAACGGCGACGGCTCTCTCACTCTTCTCGACGCCGCCGCGGTCCTCACACTCATTTAATTTAATATTGTAAGCAAAACCCTGAAATATACGGCGGCTCTGCAAGGTGCCGCCGAAAAAGGAAAGGAAGTACAAAACCTATGCACACAGGTAAGAAAGGTCTTGCGCTGTTTCTTGCACTGCTGATGGTCTTCTCTCTGCTGCCGACTTCGGCCTTTGCAGCGGACGGATGCCTCACAGCCAAAGACGGTGCCGTAACGACCTACTCCACCACGCAGGGCGGACTGCTGAGCATCAAGCTCTCGGATCTCTTTTCCGACAGCAGCAGCCACACTCTCTCGTACACCCTGGACAGCGGTGATTACGGCACGCATACGAAGATCGTGAACGGCGAGCTCTCATTCACCAACCAGACGGCGGGTACCTACACTCCGACCGTCACGGCCAAATGCTCCGACGGCGAGACCGCGAGCGTGAAGCTCACCATCACGGTGGAAGAGGCCGATGCGGGCGATCCCGCCCAGTACAACTACGATGAGACACCGGCGGATTCCGTCACGGTCTATGTGACGATCTCCAGCGACGGCGTGCCCATCGTCGGGCAGGACGGCACCGTCCTCTCCCATCTCGAAGTGACGGTACCGTACTTCGACCTGGCCAACCAGGATCTGTCGGATTACTACCGCTACGGCACGGAAAGCGGCTCCGGCGAGTACACGACCGACGATGTTATCAAGCGCCCGACGGCCCTCCACCTCTATCTCTATATGATCGGCGTTTACTATCTCGGCTACACACCCGAGGAGGTCATGACCGGTACGGAAAAGATCGTGGGTACAAGCGGCGAAGGCAGCGGCGTTCTGAATATGGACGACGAGATAGCGTACATGGATACAAGCTGTGCTCTCTACCTCACCAACAGTGCGACATCGATGTATATGCAGCAGTTCTGGGGTCATGACGAAAACCTCATGTACTACCGCAACCATATGTTTCCTCTCATAAGCGCCGGCTGGGGCTCTACGGCGGACTACATACTCCTCTCCGACGGCGACACCATCGATGTTGCCATGTTCAGCAACTGGAGCTTCTGGAACGACGGCGGTGCCTTTGCCTGCTTTGACGCAGATGAATACAAGGTAAATGCCGGCGACACGGTCTCCTTCTCAACGCTGAAGTATGACACAGAATCGGTAGCAGACGGCGGCTCGGAGGAGTTTGAAGCCGTTTCCGGTCTGGGCGTTGCAGTCTACGATGCCAACTGGAACCGGCTGGCCACGATCGAGCCGACCGCAGAAGGTGGCAACAGCTATTCCTACACCTTCACCAAGGGCGGCACCTACTACCTGATGGCGCGCGACACCAAAACCGGTGATGATGCCCGCTACGCCCCGGCTACGGCGAAGGTCGTCGTAACGAAGGCATTCGATCCTGCGGAATATTATAAGGACTACGACTTTACCTCCATCACTCTCGATGAGGCGGGAACACAGTACATTTATAATATTTCCACAGACACGCTGAATGTCAATGATTACAGTAATCCGGGCGAAAAGCCTCTTTACACAGTAACGATTCCGCAAGGCACGGAGTATGTGTATGTTACCTATCCGGCAGAAACAGAGAGCGGAGTCGTCTCTTATTGCTACGCTGTTAATGATGACGGAAGCCTCGACTGGGCGACTTCGGTTACAGGGTACGGCGCAACGCAAAATGACGATGGGTCATATCTTGTAACGATTCCGACCGGCACCCTCTTGAGCAGCGGAAAAGCTTTGGGCGTTGAAAACGGAAGCTACAGTGTATTCAATTGCTTCAAGTTCGAAATCGGTGAAAACAAAGCCCCCGATGGTAGTGCGGATGTGGCTGTGACCGGTGTGACACTGGACAAAACCACGGCAACAATTGAGCGCCGCAATACCGTGCAGCTGACCGCTACGATCCTTCCGGAAGACGCAACAAGAACAAGCGTCACATGGAAGAGCTCGGATGAGTCCGTTGCAACGGTCAATGCCAAGGGCATGGTTACCGCAGTCGCGGAGGGCACGGCGACCATTACCGTCACTACGGGCGACGGCGGCTTTACGGCCTCTTGCGAAGTAACGGTAACGGATATAAATAAAGCACCTCTTGCTGAAGACGGATATTACGAAATATCCACTGCCGCTCAGTTGAAATGGTATGCGGATGAAGTCAACAACGGCAACCTCAAGAATGCCCGTCTGATGGCGGATATTGATGTTTTCGAATACTGCAGCGCCTCAAATCCGTGGGTGCCTATCGGAAACAAGGCTGCCGGAAGAAGCTTTGCCGGCGTTTTTGACGGACAAGGCCACGCCGTCAAGGGACTGTACATCGGTCTTACAGACTCCGAAGAAATTAATGTAGACTCGTACTATAAAGGATTCTTCGGCGTGTGCACTCAGGCGACGATCAAGAACCTGAGCGTATACGGCAAGTCGACATGTGCTGCCCGCTACATCGGCGGTCTGATCGGATACGCATCACTTAATACCACCGTTGAAAATTGCCATAATTATGTTGAGTTCTCGGCTTCCAATCCGAATAATCTCGAAGTCTACGGCTACGGCGGCATTGCCTCAGTGGCTCGCAGCAGCACCTTTACCAACTGCACGAATAATGTGGACATCACCGGCATCGGCGGCCAAGTCGGCGGCATCATCGGCTATGCACAGACCGGTGTGACCGTTCAGAAGTGCAGCAATACCGGTAAGATCTATCAGAACGGATGCAAAACCGTGTATTATACCGGTGTCGGCGGCATCATCGGACAAGTTGAGGGAACAGATGTTGTCGTTACCGACTGCTATAATACCGGCAATGTCAGCGCCTACTGGCGCTCCAGCAAAGAGCAGCTCTGCGTCGGCGGCATTGTCGGTGCCACCAGATCCACGGGCACGAGCACGGTCACCATGACAAACTGCTATAGCTCCGGTACTGTCACCGCGGACTATGCAGATAAAGCACAGGTCGGCGCTATCTTCGGCGGAACGCGCGGCAACAAAAGTTCTACCGTCACCGCGACGAACTGCTACTATCTCGACACCACCGCGGCATCCTCCGGCGTGACCGAAGGCGCGACCGCCTTCACGGCAGCCGACGGCCTCAAGGCCTCCGCGCTGGGCGATGCGTATGTTGACAGCTGCCCGACTCCGGTACTCTCCGGCGAAACGGTGACCGAGCATGCCGATGCGAACGCCGACGGCAAGTGCGATACCTGCAGCCTGACCATGGAGACTCCGGTTGCCGTTCCGACCCGCAAGGCGGACTACCCCGCCGAAACGGCCGCCACGGTGCAGACCGGCAAGGCATACCTCCTCTCCGACCTGCAGGCGGGCAAGGTGTTCGAGGCGGCGGAAGGACAGTCCGCTCTCACTTACACGAACATCTATTATGAGCGCTCCGCCGACAACGGCGAGACCTGGAGCGCCAAGACGGCGTTTACCGGCGCTCTCTTCGGCGGCACGACCATCCAGATCACGGAGAACACGGCGGGCACCTACATCTACCGCTTCTACGCCTCTCACGACGGCGAGCACTTCTCTGCGGACACCTGGACGCTCACCCTCACCGCAGAGGATACGCCGACGCTGAACTTCTCGTTCTATGTCGGCGTGGACTACAACGGCAATTACCCCATCATCAAGCTCTACAACATCACGACCGACGAAGAGGGCAATGAAGTCCTCGGCGACGAAGTCGAAAACTGCTTCGTCTACAGCAACTTCACGACCACCGCTCCCGACGGCGTGGATGCCTACGATACATCCAAGGGCATTCTCACGGATAACTATCAGATGTTCTATGCCAACCTCACGGCCGGCCGCTATGCCTACCGCGCCTTCAGCAAGAACACCGAGACCGAAGCGTATGACATAGAGCTCGGCGGCATGACGCTCACCCTGCCGACCGACACCAATGTGGACGGCAACAATGGCGGCGGCACGAGCATCTATCTCCGCACGGTCTCCTTCTACACGACCACGAAAAAGACGGACGGCACCTATTTCACGGCAAATGAGTATCACATCGGTCTCGACTGCCCGATCATGAGCACGAGCGCCGCCATGGGCACACCGTATACGAAGGGCAACTATGCATATTACCCGACTGTCGTGTATGCGGCCGGCAACGCCTGCCTCTACAATGCCTATGCCTATCCGGACATTGACGGCTACATGTTCGCGCAGACCATCAATAATACGTTCCCGACCGGATACAGCGCGACGACCAAGACCCTGAGCATCGGCACGGCCATCATGCTCACCGTGAATGTTCCGCAGAGCGCCGACTTCGGCCTCTACTTCCAGTGGAACAACTTCAACACCACGGAAGTCGAACCCGACGGTGAATGGACATCCGACACGGACGGCACCAAGACCAACACCTACACCATCTCCAAGAGCAACAGCAACTACACCTGGCGTATGAGCGACAGCACCCATACGACGCAGGCCGGCTGGCTCGCGAGCATGAATGCAAACGGCGAGAAGACCTTCACCTACGCCGAAAACGCCGCGACGAACCGCGTCTCTCACAGCTTCGATTCCCTCGGCACGGCCACAAAGACCCGCGATGAAGCGGATCTGCAGGTGAACCTCGACCCCTCCGGCTATAAAACGCTCAGCGGCACGACCCGCGTCCGCGCCTATCGTTATTGGGAACTCATCAACAGCGATACGGCCAACATCATGCTCGAGCCCGACTTCCACTGGAATGTCGTGAGCGGCGATGCTTCCGTGTCCGCTGTGGACGGCGGCAACGCCTCCGCCAACTGGGCGGATGTCACGGCCGGCACGCAGGACTCCATCGTCACGGTCTACTATGACAGCATCGATGTGAACCCGGGCGAGTATAATAAGACCCACGGCGGCCTTTATCCCGCCACGCAGCCGCACCGCGTCGGCGTTATGGTCGTCGGCGGTACGAATGTGACCCACGGCACGGCGGACGCCCATGTCGCGTTCAACATGGCGGACGGCGCCACAACGACCCGCTCCGCAGAATGGGACTACAACTTCGATTCCTGGTATTATGAAAAGAGCGAGACCGATCCCGCTCTGACCTTCACCGTTACCTCCACCGGCACTGCGACCGTGCAGTACGCTCTCGTTTCCGCGAACAACGCCATGCAGAGCTCCTTCACGGGCTATATTGCGGCGACGCAGAACGAGGACGGCAGCTGGACCGTGCCTCTCAACGGCTTCAAGAACATCGGCAACGGACTCGGCGGTACCGTCATCCTCCGCATGACCGATGAGACCGGCGTGAGCTATCGTCTCGTGCGCGCAGCGCAGGTTACGATCACGGCAGAGAACGCCTCCAACCCGGGCGAGAACATCATGCCGGGCGACAGCGTAAAGATCACCTTCGACGGCATGTTCCGTACTATGAACAAGATGTCCGGCATCTTCAACCCGACCACCTTCAGTGTATCCTACGATGATGCCGAGAGCGATGAGACCTACACCGGATCGCTCGGCCAGTATCAGGTCCTGGACAACGCTTCCATTACGTTTACCGTTCCCGCGGACATTGAGTTCGCCGAGGATGCGGAGACAACGACGCTCACTCTCACCAACGGCTACACCTTCGGCACCATGTACTCCGCCGCCAACCCGTTCGGCACGATCTATACCATGTCGGATACCGGCGTCGGCACGAACTTCAATGCCGTTTCCGTCACCTACTACCTCAGCCACTATGCGGATGCGGTCGTCACCGTTTACCGCAAGGTGACGTATGACACCGCCTTTGTCGTTCCCGATGCTTCCGGCACGGCACTCGAAGGCGTCACCGTGACGCTCACAGGCCCGGACGGCAAGACGGTCGCGGCGGACGCGAACGGCCGTTATTCGCTCGGCTACGGCCGCTATACCTACATCGCCGCCAAGGACGGCTATGCAAGTGTCACGGGTGAGTTTAGCCTCGGCAGCGCGAACGAAGCCGCCGTGAAGGACGGCATCCTGACTCTCACGCTTAATGCCCTCTCCTCGCTCGGCGCAAACGCCTGGGACGGCACTTCCATGACCGAACCTTCCAAGGATGAGTCCGAGGTCTATCAGATCGGCACTGCGGCAGAGCTTGCGTGGTTCGCCAATGCCGTCAACACCGGCAGCACGACTGCCTCCGCCAGGCTCACCGCCGACATCGAGCTTGCTAGCAAGAGCTGGACGCCGATCGGCACGAGCACCAAAAAGTACACCGGCACCTTTGACGGTGACGGTCATATCGTGAAGAACCTCTACATCAACACCACCGCCGGCTATCAGGCACTCTTCGGCTATGTCGGCGAGAAGGCCACCATCAAGAATCTCGGCGTCACCGGCATCGTCGTCACGACCGGCCAGTATGCTGCCGGCATCGTGGCATACATGCAAAATAACACGATCATCGACAGCTGCTTCAGCGCCGCAACGGTTACGGCCGACAAGTCGGGAGCCGGTATTGCCAACGGTCAGTCTTCGTACTCCACAGTGCAGAACTGCTACAACATAGGCGCAGTTACCGCGACCGGCTCGAAAGGTATGGCCGGCGGTATCGCCTCCGGCAGCTCGACGAGCTATATTCCGACCATCGTGAATTGCTACAACATCGGCGGTGTCTATGCGCCCAAGGACTGCGGCTCGCTCAAGGCGACGACAAAGGGAACCACGAATTGCTATTATCTCGAAGGCTCCTGCCCGAGCGAAACTTCCAAGCCCGACACTCTCTGCACGGCCGAGGAACTCAAGACCAAGGCTGCAGCCCTCGGTGAGAGCTTCGTTACCGACACCGAAGGCGTGAACGGCGGATACCCGATCCTCCGTTGGCAGAGCACCGTCGAGCTTCCGAGCGGCGATGCAAACCGCGACGGCGTTGTGGATCTGCTCGATGCTCAGCTCGTGTATGCCTACGCCACAGCCGGCGGCACCCTCTCCGATGCGCAGCTTCTCATGGCAGATATGGATTCCGACGGCCTCGTTACCGTGAAGGATGCGGCGATGATCTACGCGATCATCGCGGCAGCCTCCGCGGCGGCCTCAAACTAAACCGGACGACAAACAGGAGGACGATATGAAAAAAATTCTTTCGCTTGTCCTTGTTCTCGCTCTGACGCTCGCGCTGGGCATCCCCGCGCTGGCGGCAGACGCCGAGGAGACCGTGCCTCAGATCGCTTTAACGGCGAGCGCCGAGAAAGTCAAAGCGGGAGAGAGCGTCACACTGACGCTCTCCCTCACCGGCACCCTCAAGGATATCTCAAGCTTCGAGTACTACATTCACTATGACCCCACCGTCGTTACCCTCACGAGCAGTGAGATCGGCGCTTCGAGCACCCTCACCAAGGTCGGCACGCCCCCCGAGGCCAACTACATCAAGACGGACAACGACAATGCCCTTACCGTCAGCGCCGTGAATTTTGAAGGCGACGGCAAGTTCACCATGGCCGAAGGCACCATCGCCACGCTCACCTTCACCGCGAAGGAAGATGCTGCGGTCGGCACCTCCGCCGGCTTCGCCATCACGAAGATTGCCGTGTGCGACAGCACCTTCGCCAATGACGCCGTGGCGGTCAAAACCGCCGATTCCCCAGTCGTCACCATCGACGCCGATGTTCTGCTCGGCGATGTGAACGGCGACGGCGAGATCGACAACCTCGAT
>CAVGGQ010000019.1:0-28383 GCA_963628785.1 Oscillospiraceae bacterium
GCCTAGGCCAGTATCATGGCCTTATAGGCCTAGAGCAAACCACGGGCTTTGCCCGTGGTTATGATTATTCCGGCAACACCGCACAATGTCGTCTGCGGCGCTTTGCGGAAATTTTACTCCCGCATTTCGTTGCATTTCCTTGCAATACACAAAGTATTGCTGCGTCAATGCGCCTCATTCGAAAGCAAAATTTTCTCGCAAATCACTCTTGCCGAATTATGCTGTATTGCCTTCCCGGAAATAGATGTTCAGGTCGACGTCGCCGTCAATGCCGTTTACGGTGCCGGTACTGGAGTACTGCCACATGTCGAAGTCAAAGACGATGCGCGGCTGCGCTTCGTACTCGGCGTACCAGAACTCGTAGTCGGTGAGCCGGCGGAGAATGTATTTGCGGTAGCCAAGATACTGCGTGAAGTAGATCATCGCGTCATACCCCGCATCCTCGACCGCATCGCAGAACACCTCGGCACACTCGCACAGTACGGCGCGGGAGACGGTATAGGTGCGCGCTTCGCTGCCGCCGACGATCTCCCAGTCGAACACGACCGGAAACGTGACCTTATAGGGACGGATGGCTTCGAGCACATAGTTGGCTTCCTCGAGAGCCTCCTCGGGCGTGACGGCCTGCGAATAGAAGTACACGCCGACATCGATGCCCGCGGCGTTTGCTCCAGCAATGTTGTCCGTGAAGTACTCATCCGTGTAGAGGCCGCCGGCCGTCGAACCGCGGTAGCCCATACGGATCATCACAAAGTCAACGCCGTCCGAAGCGACCTTTTCCCAGTCGATTTTTCCCTGATGCTCGGAGACATCGATACCGGTGAGATAAGTCTCGCCGCTGTATGTCATTCGCCCATTGCTGCCGAGTGAAAAATTTTCCGGCTCGTGACTGAGTACGGGAAAGCCGTCCGAGCGCACGACAGTCCGCGCGGCGACCTCCTCGTCGGGGGAAAGGGGCGCTTCCTGCAGCTCCTCGGGGAGCGGCGTTTCCGCGGGTGCGGCGCTCTCTTCGGGTACGGCGGAGGCCTCGGTCTCTTCGGCGGTGATCTCCGCTTCCGCATCGGCGATCGGCATGGGCACGCGGCTCACGATCGCCAGAATGGCGCATATCGCCACGAGAAACAGAATGCCGATAATGACCCAGAGCGCAATGAGCACGCCGCGGGACGGGCGCTTCTTCGCACCGTCGGGACGGGATGAACGTTTTGCCATAGGCGCAGATCCTCCGTTCTTTTCATTACCAAAAGAGACCCGCGAGAGCGGGTCTCTAATTATCAGACGAATACAGCAGCGGTTTTGTTCACTCCGCCGCGATCATGTAATAGTACACCGGCTGTCCGCCGCTTACGACGGAGACATCCGCCTCGGGGAAGCAGGAGGTGAGACTGTCGGATACGGTCTCGGCATCGGCCGCAGTGACATTCTGTCCGTAGTATACGGTGAGGAATTCGGGGTCAAGCTCGCCGAAGGCCCAGTTGAGCTCTTTGAGGAGCGTCGGAACGTTGGAGTAGCTGCCGAGCAGTTTGCCGTCGAGCAGAGCGAGATATTCACCGGCGTGGATGAGATGACCGTCGTAGTCCGAATCGCGCGCGGCGTAGGTTACGAGCGCCGTGTGCACGCGGCCGGCGCTTTCCTTGAACGACTCTTCGAGCGCGTCGGCACTCTGGTCGGGATCCATGTAGGCGAGAGCGGCAACGCCCTGCGGCACAGTGCGGGTCGGGATGACGCGCACGGTTTTCTCGGTGAGCGGAGCGCACTGTTCGGCCGCCATGATGATGTTCTTGTTGTTCGGGAACACGAACACGGTCGAGGCGGGGGTCTTGTTCACCTCGCGGAGAATGTCCTCGGTTGAAGGGTTCATGGTCTGACCGCCCGTAACGATGCGGTCGGCACCGAGGGAACGGAAGAGATCGGCCATGCCGTCTCCGGCGCACACCGCGACAAAGCCGAATTCCTTTTCTGCGGGAACAAACTCCGGCTCGGCTTCCTTCTCGGGCTCGGTCTTCGGAGCTTCCGTCGGAGCGGCCTGCTCGCTCTCGGCAAGCGAGGTGTGCTGATTGCGCATATTTTCGATCTTCACGGTCTGCAGCGCACCGTAGCGCAACGCTTCGGTCAGCGCACGGCCCGGGGCGTCGGTATGGACATGCACCTTGATGATGTCGTCGTCCGTGACGAACACGAGCGAGTCGCCGAGGCTCTCAAGATAGCTGCGCAGAAGATCAGGGTCGCGCTGCTTCTCGCGGGCAACGATGAACTCGGTGCAGTAGGTGAAGGTGATCTCTTCGTCGTTAATGGCGGAGAACTCCGCGCTCGTCTTCGTTTCGCCGGAGGGCTTCTTCGCTTCGAACTTGCCCTGCAGGCAGAGGAGCATGGCATTGAGAATGACGACATAGCCCTGGCCGCCGGCATCGACTACGCCGGCCTTTTTGAGCACGGGGTTCATGTCCACGGTCTTGGCGAGCGTCTCACGCGCTACGGCGAGCGCATCGGTGAGGAGCTCTTCCAAGTCGGTCACGCCGTCCTTGACACGCTCGGCGGCGGCTTCGGAGGCGAGGCGGGACACGGTGAGCACCGTGCCCTCGGCGGGCTTCATAACGGCCTTGTAGGCGGCATCAACGCCGTCGCACATGGCTTTCGCCCAATCGGCGGCATTGCACTCGGCTTTGCCGCGCAGGCTCTTCGCTATACCGCGAAAGAGCAGGGAGAGAATGACGCCGGAGTTTCCGCGCGCACCGCGCAGAAGCGCCTGCGATGCGGTGCTTGCGGCATCGCCTACGGCTGAGGGCGTGCACTCGTGCAGAGCGGCGGCGGCCGAAGACATCGTAAGAGACATGTTTGTGCCGGTGTCGCCGTCCGGCACGGGGAATACGTTCAGGTCATTGAGCTGCTGACGGTTTTCGTCCAGTGCGGCAGAACCGCAGAAAATCATTTCCGCGAAGGTCTCGCCGTTGATAGTTGTTCTCACTGCGGGGTTTCCTCCTTGACTTATCAGTCCATCGTCATGGAATCTACACAGACATCCACCTGACGGACGGACACACCCGTAGCGGAGGAAACCTTGTAGTTGACTTCATTCATAATGCTTTTGCAAAGCGCAGCGATGTTGACACCGTGGTCGACCACGATGTGCAGCTCGATGGTAATGCTGCCGTCGTCGTTGGGTGTGACAACCACGCCCTTCGTCATGGACTCGTGGCGCAGAAGCTGTACCAGACCGTTTTCCTTCACACGGCCGGCCATGCCCTTGACGCCGAAGCACCGGGTGGCGGCATCGCCAGCGAGCCACGTGAATACTTCGGAGCTGATGCAGACGGAGCCTCTTTCATTGTCAAGTTTTACCATGGCAGAATTTCCTTTCTACAAATCAATTCACAATTATAAATCAGATTTGCGAAAAGTACAAGAAGTTTCTTCCTTATAAAATCCGGAAAATCATACCAAAAAAACAAGAATTTCCGATGAGATTCAGTCAAATTTATGCAAAAAAAGCACATGCATAGCACTTTACATACGGCGGTCGGCGTGATAAAATAACTCTGTTCGCAAAGATGCTTCGGGAGCCCTGCCGAATCCCGAAACAGAGAAAGCAAAAATTTATAGGAGATGAATCGAATGGTAAGAAAGCTTAAGTCCATGGACGGCAATACCGCTGCCGCCCACGTGTCCTATGCGTTTACCGAAGTCGCGGCAATCTACCCCATCACCCCGTCCAGCCCCATGGCGGACTACGTGGATCAGTGGGCTGCCGAGGGTCGCAAAAACGTGTTTGGCACCACTGTCAAAGTCGCGGAGATGGAATCCGAGGCCGGCGCCGCCGGCAGTGTCCACGGCTCCCTCAACGCCGGTGCACTGACCACCACCTACACCGCTTCCCAGGGTCTGCTGCTCATGATCCCCAACATGTACAAGATCGCGGGCGAGCTGCTCCCGGCCGTGTTCCATGTTTCTGCCCGTGCGGTAGCATCCCACGCGCTGAGCATTTTCGGCGACCACGGTGATGTGTACGCCTGCCGCCAGACCGGTTTCGCCATGCTGGCCGAGACCAACATCCAAGAGATCATGGATCTCTCCCCGGTGGCTCACCTGTCCGCCATTCAGGGTCGTGTTCCCTTCATTAACTTCTTCGACGGTTTCCGCACCTCTCACGAGATCCAGAAGGTCGCCGTGTGGGATTACGACGATCTTGCCGACATGCTCGACTGGGATGCGGTCAAGGCATTCCGTGAGCGCGCTCTCAACCCCGAGCATCCGACGATGCGCGGCTCGCATGAGAACGGCGACATCTTCTTCCAGAACCGCGAAGCTTCCAACACCTACTACAATGCTCTTCCCGAAATCGTCGAGCAGAATATGGCCAAGGTCAACGCCAAGCTCGGCACGAATTACCAGCTCTTCAACTACTACGGCGCTCCCGATGCCGACCGTGTCATCATCGCCATGGGCTCCATCTGCGACGTCGCCGAGGAAGTCATCGACTACCTGACCGCACACGGTGAGAAGGTCGGCCTTGTCAAGGTCCGCCTGTACCGTCCGTTCCGCGCCGACAAGCTCATTGCCGCCATCCCCGAGACCGTCAAAAGCATTGCCGTTCTCGACCGCACCAAGGAGCCGGGCGCCCAGGGCGAGCCGCTCTTCATGGATGTCGTCACCGCTCTTGCCACGACCGGCCGTCAGGCCAAGGTCATCGGCGGCCGCTACGGCCTGAGCTCCAAGGATACGCCTCCCGCGTCCGTCTTCGCCGTGTACGAAGAGCTCAAGAAGGATGAGCCGAAGCACCAGTTCACCATCGGCATCGTCGATGATGTCACCCACCTGTCCCTCGCCGAGAAGTCTCGCGAAGAGACCCCCAATACCGCTGCGGAAGGCACCATCGAGTGTAAATTCTGGGGTCTCGGCGGCGACGGCACCGTCGGTGCGAACAAGAACTCCACCAAGATTATCGGCGACCACACCGATAAGTACATCCAGTCCTACTTCCAGTACGACTCCAAGAAGACCGGCGGCGTGACCGTCAGCCATCTGCGTTTCGGCGACAAGCCCATCAAGAGCCCGTACTACATCAACAAGGCCGACTTTGTGGCCTGCCACAACCCCTCTTACATCATCAAGAACTTCCCGATGGTGCAGGACGTCAAGCCCGGCGGCATCTTCCTCATCAACTGCCAGTGGGATTTCGAAGAGCTGAATAAGCATCTGCATGCCAATGCCAAGCGCTACATCGCGAAGAACAACATCCAGCTCTACACCATCAACGCCATCGACCTTGCCATCAAGGTCGGCATGGGCAAGCGCACCAACACCATCCTGCAGGCCGCCTTCTTCGCTCTGGCGAACGTGCTGCCCAAGGATGAGGCCGTCAAGTACATGAAGGACGCTGCCGAACACTCCTACCTGAAGAAGGGCATGGATATCGTGCAGAAGAACTGGGATGCCATCGATGCCGGCGCCGGCGCGCTCGTGAAGATCGATGTCCCCGCCGACTGGGCGACCGCTTCCGAAGTGAAAGAAGCCGAGCATCTCGAAGGCCCCGAAAAGACCGTCGCGATGGTTCGCAACATCATGGAGCCTGTGGGCCGCATGGACGGCGACTCTCTGCCGGTCTCCGCATTCGTCGACTACGCCGACGGTACCTTCCAGCAGGGCGCTGCTGCGTATGAGAAGCGCGGCGTTTCCGTCAGCGTCCCCGAGTGGACAGCCGAGACCTGCGCACAGTGCAACCAGTGCGCCTATGTCTGCCCACACGCCACCATTCGTCCGTTCACCCTCGATGCCGACGAGGCTGCCAAGGCTCCCGAAGGCACGAAGATGGTCGACCACAAGATGTCCAAGGGCAAGTACAAATACTCCCTCGCCATCAGTCCGCTCGACTGCATGGGCTGCTCCGTGTGCGTGAGCGTCTGCCCGACCCACTCCCTCAAGATGGTCGGCCAGGAGAGCCAGCTTCCCGAGCAGAAAGTGTTCGACTACATGGTCAAGGATGTCACCGTCAAAGCCGACGTCGCCGGCACCGAGAATGTCGTCAAGTCCCAGTACCTCAAGCCATTCCTTGAGTTCTCCGGCTCCTGCGCCGGCTGCGCCGAGACGAGCTATGCCCGCCTCGTGACCCAGCTGTTCGGCAGCCGCATGTACGTTTCCAACGCCACGGGCTGCTCCTCCATCTGGGGCGGACCGGCTGCCACCTCTCCGTACTGCAAAGACAAGAACGGCAAGGGTGTCGCCTGGGCGAACTCCCTCTTCGAGGACAACGCCGAGAACGGCTACGGCATCTACCTCGGCCAGAAGACCCTCCGTGCCAACTACATCGAGAAGGTCAAAGAGCTCATCGCCGTGCCTTATGTTGACGAAGACATTGCCGCTGCCGGCAAGGAATATCTCGACACCGTTGACGACGGCGAGAAAAACACCGCCGCTGCGCAGAAGCTCATTGCCGCCATCAACGCCAACCCGAGCGTTCCGACCTGCGAATGCGACGCCTGCAAGCTCGCCCGCAAAGTCCTCGAGGGCAAGGATTACCTCGCCAAGAAGTCCGTGTGGATCTTCGGCGGCGACGGCTGGGCGTTCGACATCGGCTTCGGCGGCCTCGACCATGTCCTGGCTTCCGGCGAAGATGTGAACGTGTTCGTCTTCAACACCGAAGTTTACTCCAACACCGGCGGACAGGCTTCCAAGGCCTCCAACATCGGCCAGGTCGCACAGTTTGCGGCAGCCGGCAAGGAGATCAAGAGCAAGTCTCTCGCCGAGATCGCCATGACCTACGGCTACGTTTACGTCGCTCAGGTCGCTATGGGCGCGAACATGGCTCAGACCCTCAAGGCCATCAAGGAAGCCGAAGCCTGGCACGGCCCGTCCCTCATCATCGGCTACGCCCCCTGCGAGATGCACTCCATCAAGGGCGGCATGGCGAACTGCCAGGCCGAGATGAAGAAGGCTGTCGACTGCGGTTACTGGAACCTCTTCCGCTACAACCCGGCGGCTGAGAAGCCCTTCACGCTTGACTGCAAGGAGCCGAAGGACGGCTATCAGGAATTCCTGAAGAACGAGGCCCGCTACGCGCGTCTCGCCACCTCCTTCCCCGAGCGCGCTGCCGAGCTCTTCGAGAAGAACGAAGAGAACGCCAAGGCCCGCTACGCTCACCTCCTCAAGCTCAAAGCTCTCTACGAATAATTCGCAGATCATCGCAAACCCCGGCGGGGCTGTCTTCGGACAGCCCCGCTTTTTATACTCATCGTGCGGCTCTGCTCTTGACCGTGTATGGGAAAATGTGGTAAGGTACGGTTGAAAAAAAGAAGGACAGCGCCGCAAGCATTGTGCGGCTTTGCCCCGGAAACCGAGGACGGCATATGCAGCTTGACGGGCGGACAAAATCGAATCTGAATTATCTGAAGGCCTTTGCGGCCTTTCTGGTCGTGCTCGGGCACGGGCTTTCGCATTATGCGGAGAGCGCCGAGCCGGGCACAGCTACGAAGCTTTTGGAGAATATGATCTATCTCGTGCATGTGCCGCTCTTTTTCGTCATCGCGGGCTTTCTCTGCCATGCGCAGCCGGTCGGAGCGTTCTATAAGAAAAAAGTGCTGCGGCTCCTTGTGCCGTTCTGGTTCTTTGCTTTTCTCAAGCTCGTGTACAGCAACCTCATCTCCGACGAATTCGCCCATGCCTCGACTCTTGCGGGACAGCTTTACGATGCCCTCGTCATCGGACAGGTGTACTGGTTCGCCTACGCGATGATGCTCATGTTCCTGCTCGCACCGCTCTTCTGGGAAAAGGACGTGAGCAGCGCACCGAAAAAGGCGATGATCGCGCTCACGGTTGTTACGGTCTACAGCATTCTTTCCTCCGTGCTGCATTTTCCCTCGCTGCCGCGTGTTTTCCAGATAAAGAATACGCTGCAGTATCTGCCGTATTTCCTCTCCGGCTTCGTGATGCGCTTTTATTATCCGAAGCTGCGTGACGCTTTTCGGCACCGCCGCGCATTATTCCTCTGCGCCGCACTTCTCGTAACGGTGGTCTCCGCGTGCGCGTATCTTTTCGATTGGCCGGTCGACCCTTATGTGCGCAAGCTCGTGTCCTCGTATGCGCTGATGATACTGCTGCTCGCACTCGCCGATATTCTCCCGGAAAATTGCCGCCTCCCGACGCTCGCTGCCGGTTTCTCCTATCAGAGTATGCTGCTCGACTCCTTCTTCAAAGTCGTCCTCTTTGCCGCTGCGGGAAAGATCTTCGGCGTGACGCTGCCCATGGTCTTCCCCATCGCCGTCCTTGACTATGCCGCCGGCATAGGGACATGCACCATTGCCCGAAAGATCCCTGTGCTCAACCGGCTGATGGGAATAAAATAAACCAGTGCCGCCTCGGAACGCTTGTTCTATATCCTGTGCTCTTATCGCACGACGCAAAATGCCGAATGCCAACCGGCCGATTGGCGGGGCCGGCTGCTTTCGCCTTTCTTTTCCATCTTGACCGGGCTCGGCATTTTGTGTTAAGGTAAGGGCAAGACCGCAGAGGACATTGTGCGGTGCTGCCGCAAGTACGGAATGGAGGTACTGTTATGCCGAATATTCTGGATTATTTGGAGTGGCGCGGGGATGTGCCGTTTTCGGTGTCGCCGCCGAATGAGGTGGACAACTACATTCACTGCAAGATCGGCACGCTCGACTTCACCGGCATCGTGCCGGAAAATGAACTGTATATTCCTCTGCCGCAGGCGGTGGATGCATATTTTGCCGCCGGCGGTGCGGAGAAGCTCGGCGCTCTCTCCTCTCCGTATATCACGCAGATGGTCAAGCGCCTGCCGGAGACCGTGCGCTTCCGCGAGGTCATGCTCACCGGCTTCCGCCACATTCTGGATAAGAGAAAGACCGAGCAGTTTTCTGCCCTCACGGTGCGCCTGCCGGGCGGACTGCACTATGTGACCTTCCGCGGCACGGACGACACGCTCGTCGGCTGGAAGGAGGACTGCCTCCTCACTGTCATGGATGAGATCCCCGCGCAGCACGATGCGCTCGAATACCTCACCTGGGCGGCCACGGTCTATCCCGGGCAGCTTGCCGTCGGCGGGCACTCAAAGGGCGGCAACCTTGCCATGTACGCCGCCGCCATGGCGGACGAGGGCGTACAGGCACGCATCGGGCATATCTTCAATAACGACGGCCCCGGATTTCAGAAGAAGATCCTGCGCTCCGAAGGGTATCAGCGCATCAAGCCGCATATCAAAACCATTCTTTCGCAAAACTCCATGGTCGGCACACTGCTCTGGCACGACTGCGACTATACGGTCGTAAAGAGCAACGCCGTTCTCGTCGGCGCACACGACGGCTTCACTTGGGAGACATCGCCCACCGGCTTCGTCCGCTGTGAGGAGCTCTCGCCCTCGGCCAAGGCATTTGACACGGCGATGGAAGAAGTGCTCTCCGGCATGAGCATGGCCGAGCGCCGCGAATTCATCGAGGAATTTTTCGACACCCTCAGCGCCACCGGCGCCGTCACGCTCAGTGAGCTCTCGACAAGAAAGCTGCGCGAAGCGCTTCGCCTTGTGCGCGCCGTACGCACTGAGCCGAGTCTCCATAAAATGGTCAACGACGTTATCGAAGCCATGGCCAAAAGTTATGCTGCCGAAAAAAACTGGAACCTCAGCCGCCTGACCATGCCGAATCCCCTCCGCCACAAAGAAAAAATCGAAGAATAAGGGCAGCACCGCGCAGTGTTATCTGCGGCGCCGCCCAAAGAAAATGCCGTCCCCCGAGTAAAAAGTACATTCCGGGGGACGGCAAGCTTTTTTCGATTTCAATGTCTTATAAAATGCCCCAGCACATTGGGGAGAACTTCTGCCAGAGCGTATCGGGCAGTGCGGTCGCGGGCGGCCCGACCCATCTGTCGCCGCAGAGCGGTATCCTCGCCGACGGTGCGGACGGCTTCGGCGAATTTTTCCGCATCACCGAACGTGACAAGGAAGCCGGCACCGGGTTCGGCAAGCAGATCCTCGTGACCCTTGACGGCGGTGAGCACGCAGGGGAGAGCGCAGTGCATGGCCTCCATCACGGCAAACGGCAGCCCTTCCGAGCGGCTCGAGGATACACCGATGTCCGCTGCGGCGAGCGCGGCGCGCACATCGGTGAGTCGTCCCGGGAAGCGGCAGCGGCCGGAGACGCCGAGCGATCCGGCACGCCCGCGGATCTCTTTAAGAAGTGCCCCATCGCCGGGGAGCAGAAGATAATAGTTCTCCGGCAGACGGGTGAGCACATCGAGGAGCAGCGCCTGATTTTTCCGCTTCGAGAATTCCGCGGCATACACCATCACCACGGCGTCCGCCGGGAGATCGTACTCTTTCCGCGCCGCTCCACGATCCTCCGGAGAGATCGGGGCGAAGTGCGAAAAATCCACGCCCATTCCGGGAATGAAATATACGTTTCCACGGCAGAGCTGATGCGTCTCGGCGATGCCCTCGTCGCAGCGATTCATGACGAGAATGTCGTCCGTAATGCCCGCCGTCAGCTTTTCGGCGGCGAGCAGGATTGTACGGCGTATAAATGGCGTCTTGTCATCAAAAAGATAGCCGTGCACAGTATTGACCACGCGTGTGTTCCGTTTCCCGGTGAGCATGACGCCGAGGCGCGTAAAAAAGGCCGCGAGCGAGGTGTGCGTCACAATGACATCGTACCGATTTTCGCGGATGTCCTTCGCAAGCAGGAACGAAGCGCGGAAATTCTTCGGGGACACGAAGCTCTTCGTGAACGGCACCGCGAGGAACCGCACGCCATTGCCGAGCCCCTCTGCCGTGCCGTTGGCCGCGGCGGTCACCTGCCACCCTTCGGAGCGGAGCGCCGCAAGATACGGCAGATGGAAGCTGCGCAAATGCGCGCTGCTCGATGCGGTATATAAAATTTTCGGCGCAGGGTTTTCCATAACGGCCTCCGAAAAGTTTTTCTTAAATTATAGCAGAATTCGTGGCGAAATGAAACCGTTTGTGGTAAAATAATATGAACCGGCCCGCGCGGCACGGCGTCCTTCTTATGCAACTACTTCCGAGATCGGCGGAGATCGTATGAATACAGATCAGACCAAACGCACGGCGCTTTGCGCCGCAATCGATATCGTGCTTTCCGTGGCGGCCATGGCGGCGGCTTTCTTCATCCGATTTGTCGTCTTCCGCGGCGAGAACCCCATTGGCGGCTTCGGGTACCACATGCTCTGGGCGTCACTCTTTTCACCCGTGTATGTTGTTCTCTTCGGCCTGCTCGGCGTGTACGCACCGCAGCCGCAGCGCGGCTTCATTCATGCCTTCGGGAACATTTTTCTCGGCTGCACTTTCGGCGTGATGCTCTACATCGACCTTGTGTTCGTGTTTCGCGTCGTGGATTTCTCGCGATGGATGATCCTGCTTTTCTATATTCTGCTCATCGTCTTTATCGGCGCGCGCGGTTTTGTGTCACACCGTCTTCTCCGAGCGCGTTACCGCGCAGGTGAGGGAATGCGCCGCCTCGTCATCATTGGCGAGGGGAAAGCGGCAGCAGACTTTCTGCGGCATGTGCGCGAAAACCGCGATGCCGGGTGGACGGCCGTCGGCAACATCGGCGATTCGGCGCTGGCCGACGCGCCCTATCTCGGCGGATACGATGCGCTCCGCGCCGTGCTCGAGAGCGAATCACCGGACGAGGCGGTCATCGCACCGGATGAGCATGAGGCGGAGAAGCTTGCAGCCATCCTGCGCCAATGCGAAAATACCGGCGTGAAGCTCGCGATGCTGCCCATCGGGTATGAGTGCATGTCACGCCATCCGTATGTGGAGGAACTGTGCGGCCTGCCGCTCGTGAATGTTCGCCGTGTACCGCTCGACAACGCCGGCGCGGGCATCGTGAAGCGCCTCGTCGACATTCTCGGTTCACTCGTGCTCATTGTGCTCACATCGCCCATCATGCTCGCGGCCGCCATCGGCACGCGTCTTTCCTCGCCCGGCCCCGTATTCTTCACGCAGGAGCGCATCGGCAAGGA
This sequence comes from Oscillospiraceae bacterium, assembly GCA_963628785.1. Taxonomy (GTDB): domain Bacteria; phylum Bacillota; class Clostridia; order Oscillospirales; family Oscillospiraceae; genus Apopatocola. The sequence goes on from CAVGGQ010000019.1 coordinate 11,986, forward strand.
CAAAAAACCGTTCAAAATGTTGAAATTCCGCTCCATGCGCGTCAATGCACATTCGGATACGGCATGGACGCGCGACCATGATCCCCGCCGCACGGCGTGGGGAGCGTTCATGCGGCGCTACTCCATCGACGAACTGCCTCAGCTTTTCAATGTTCTCGTCGGCGACATGTCGCTCGTCGGCCCGCGCCCGGAGATCCCGCGCTATGTTGACCACTTCAAGTACAGCATTCCGCTCTACATGGTGCGCCATCAGGTGCGCCCCGGCATTACCGGCTGGGCACAGGTCAACGGACTGCGCGGCGACACATCCATCCAAAGCCGTGTGGACTACGACCTCTACTATATCGAAAACTGGTCGCTCTTTTTCGACATCAAGATCCTGCTCATGACGCCGTTCAAAGGTATCGTGAACCACCAGGAATCACTGAAATAACGGGAGAAACATATGCTGGAAAAACTGTTTGCGGAATTTGACTCCGTTGTCGTGCTCGATACGGAGACCACCGGCGTCAAAAGCAAGGACGATGAGATCATCGAGCTCGGCTTCCTGCGCCTCGACCGCGACGGCACGCGCACGGAGGAGGACTACCTCATCCGCCTCACGTCTGGGAAGACCATCCCGCCGTTCATCGCCAACCTCACGCACATCACGGACGATATGCTCGCGGAGAAAGGCGTGGAGAAAACGGTCGCCGCCGAAGCGCTCGTAAGAGCTCTCTCCTCGGAGCATCCGCTCGTGTGTGCGTACAATGCACAGTTCGACCTGTGCTTTATATTCTATTTCCTCGCACGGCTCGGCCTTTCGGATGCGCTGAAACCGGCAAAATTTCTCGACATCATGGCCGTATACAAGGATCGCCGCGACTATCCGCACAAGCTCGTGAACGCCGTGGAGGAGTACCGGGTGACCGGAGAAAACACGCACCGCGCATCGGACGACGCCGCGGCGGCACTTGAAGTGCTTGCCGCCATGGAGCGGGAGCGCGACGACATCGACCGCTATGTCAACCTTTTCGGCTACAACCCGAAGTACGGCGTCCCGAAGCCGGCGATCCGATCCGTCCGCTACGAGCCGCAGCCCTTCCGCCGAACAAAACTGCTGTATGAATAAAAGGAGCGTGAACGATATGGAAGCATCCGTCCGCACAAAAATGCTCACCGGCTCTCTGCCGATGAGCGAGATGATCGAAAAGTATGTCAATGTGGAGAAGTACCTCGGTTGCTGCGCCGTCTGCCCGCGCTACGGTCAGACATGGTCGTGCCCGCCGTACGACTTCAACCCGGCGGAGATCTGGCCGCAGTATGCCGCGGTCGACCTGTACGCCGTGCAGGTGTTCCCCGAGAGTGAAGAAGCGAAAAAGGCTATGCTCGAAGACCCGGACGCGTTTGTCCTGCCGTTCCGCAAGGAACTGGACGCGTTGCTCGAGGAAAAAGAGCGGGAAACGCCCGGCGCTCTGCGTCTTGATCCCGGCCGCTGCCGCGCCTGCGCGCGCTGCGCCCGCCGCGACAACAAGCCCTGCCGCTTCCCCGAAAAGCTCCGCTACTCCCTCGAATCCATCGGTGCCGATGTCTGCGGCCTCGCCGCCGACATCCTCAAAGCCCCCATCCAATGGAGCACCAAAGAATCCCCCGCCGAATACCTCGTCTTAGTAGGCGGCATCCTGAAAAAATGATCCCGTGAAAGATCCTCGCGGCGAACCGCAAAAATCTTTCACAGCCCGGATAAACACCGGCTCCCTCGAAAGCCCACACTTCCGAGAGAGTTGCCGCATCAATTGCATCCATTTGCTTTAATATTCCATATGTGAGTGTTTTCGCCAACAAAAGCTATAGCTGTTTGACTCGCCCTGAAGCTCATCATCTGTCGATAGCCGCTCATAAAGAGCTGTTGCTCAAAAAGCCTGATATTTAGCCGCATTATGGGCCTCCTTTCATAGTGTAACTTTGCAGAATTGGGTTAAGGCAATACCGCACAATGTCGTCTGCGGCGCTTTGCGGAAATTTTGCTCTCGCAAATCGCTCTTGCCGAATTATGCGGTGTTGCCTTAACTTGCTTCCGGTGTACACCAACTCGTATTTTCGGTCTCACATCTATTGTAACGCTACACGCTTGCAATTTCGGCGCAAAAAAGGTAATATCATACGGAAGTACGAATGAATATACTGTGAGGTAATACTATGAAGCTGACTCTTTGTGCGCCTTGTCTGTTCGGGCTGGAGGGACCTTTGGGGAACGAGCTGCGCCATATGGATATGGATTCGGTCGCGCCGGAAAACGGGCGCGTATACTTTACCGGAGATGAGAGCGCCGTGGCGCGCGCCAATCTCCGCTCGCGCTTTGCCGAGCGCGTGATGATTGTGCTCGGGCGTTTTCCCGCGCACACGTTCGATGAACTCTTTGAAGGCACAAAGGCGCTGCCGTGGGAGAACTTTATCCCCTCGGACGGCGCATTCCCCGTGAAGGGCTGGGCACTCGAGAGTGCGCTCCACTCCGTGCCTGACTGCCAGAAGATCGTGAAAAAGGCGATCGTCGAGCGGCTCAAGAGCATATACGGCATTTCGTGGTTTGAGGAGAACGGTGCGGTGTACCCCGTGCAGTTTGCCGTTATGAAGGACGAGGCCGTGCTCTACATCGACACGAGCGGCATCGGGCTCCACAAGCGCGGCTACCGTCCGGCGCAGGTTGCCGCACCGCTCCGCGAGACGCTGGCCGCTGCCATTGTGGATATTGCACGCTACCGCGGGCGCGGAGATTTCTGCGATCCGTTCTGCGGCAGCGGCACCATCGCCATCGAAGCGGCTCTGGCCGCACTCAATCGCGCCCCGGGGCTGAACCGCGAATTTGCAGCCGAAAAGTGGAGCTGTCTGCCGCACAGCATATGGAAGAGCGAACGCGAGGCCGCGCAGAGCCGCGAGTACTCGGGTGACTACCACATCTTCGCTTCCGACATCGACCCGCGCGCCGTGGCCCTCGCCCGCGAGAACGCCCGCCGCGCCGGTGTGGAGAAATATATCGACTTTTCCGTGGCCGATGCGCGGGGCTTCTCCCGCACGACCGAAAACGGCACGCTCTGCACCAACCCGCCCTACGGCGAGCGCATGCTTGAAAAGGAAGCGGCCGCCGAACTCATGCGCGCCTTCGGCAAAACCATGCGCGGCAGTGAAAACTGGAGGATCTACGTCATCTCCTCCCTTGAGAATTTCGAGAACGCCTACGGGAAGCGCGCCGACAAGCGCCGCCGCCTCTATAACGGCATGATCCCGTGCCAGCTTTATATGTACCTCTGATCGAGGCATATATAAGCGCGGGCGGCACCGGACGATCCGGCAAGGGCGATCTGCGAGAGATTTTTCGTCGAATCGAGGAAAAGAGCCGCAGATGGCATCGTTCGGTGCTGCTCAAAAGAAAATATGAATATTTTTTAAAAACAGCACATTCCCTCTTGCAATTTGCAAAGGGGTGTGTTATTTTATAGTCACAGGTTAGCACTCGAAACTCAAGAGTGCTAATGCCGTTCAAGAAAAGTGACAACACACTACTATAGGAGGAAACAAACATGAAACTCAAACCGTTGGCAGACCGTGTCGTTCTCAAGCGTACGGAGGCCGAGGAAAAAACCAAAGGTGGCATCATCCTCACCAGTGCGGCGCAGGAGAAGCCGGAAGTATATGAAGTCATCGTCGTCGGCCCCGGCGGAATGGTGGACGGCAACGAAGTGAAGATGGAAGTCAAAGCAGGCGACAAGGTCATCGCCGGCAAGTACACCGGAACCAATGTCAAGCTTGAGGGCGAGGAATATACCATCGTCCGTCAGAGTGACATTCTGGCAATTGTAGAATAATCGGGAGGATAAAATATTATGGCTAAGAATCTTGTTTATGGTGCGGAAGCCCGCAAGGCACTGCAGGCCGGCGTGGATAAGCTCGCCGATACCGTGAAGATCACTCTCGGACCCAAGGGCCGCAACGTTGTTCTGGATAAGAAATTCGGCACTCCGCTCATCACCAATGACGGCGTGACGATTGCAAAGGAAATCGAGCTTCCCGACGCCGCCGAGAACATGGGCGCCCAGCTCATCCGCGAAGTCGCCACCAAGACGAACGATGTCGCCGGCGATGGCACCACGAGCGCGACCGTTCTCGCTCAGGCCATCATCCGTGAGGGTCTGAAGAACCTCGCCGCCGGTGCGAACCCGATGGTCCTGCGCCGCGGCATTGCCAAGGCAGCCGAGGCCGCTGTCAACGAGATCAAGACTTCTTCGCAGCCCGTAAGCGGCACGAAGGACATCGCCCGCGTCGGCACCATTTCCTCCGGCGACGAGCAGATCGGCACTCTGATCGCCGAGGCTATGGCGAAGGTCGGACAGAACGGTGTCATCACCGTTGAAGAGTCCAAGACCGCTCAGACCTATTCCGAGGTCGTGGAAGGCATGCAGTTCGACCGCGGCTACATCTCCCCCTACATGGTCACCGATTCCGAGAAGATGGAAGCAGTCGTCGACGATGCCTACATCCTCATCACCGATAAGAAGATCTCCAGCATTCAGGAGATCCTGCCTCTGCTCGAGAAGATCGTGCAGGCCGGCAAGAAGCTCGTCATCATCGCCGAGGATGTTGAGGGCGAAGCTCTCGCGACCATCCTGCTCAACAAACTGCGCGGCACGTTCTCCTGCGTGTGCATCAAGGCCCCTGCCTTCGGTGATCGCCGCAAGGAGACCCTGATGGACATCGCCGTCCTGACCGGCGGCCAGGTCATTTCCAGCGACTACGGCATGGAACTCAAGGAAGCCACTATGGAGATGCTCGGCAGAGCTCGCCAGGTCAAGGTTACCAAGGAGAACACCATCATTGTCGACGGCGCCGGCACGAAGGAAGCCATTGCCGAGCGCGCAGCGCAGATTAAGAACCAGCACGAGATTTCTACCTCCGATTACGACCGTGAGAAGCTCATGGAGCGTCTCGCCCGCCTGAGCGGCGGCGTGGCCGTCATCAAGGTCGGCGCAGCCACCGAGGCCGAGATGAAGGAGAAGAAGCTCCGCGTCGAGGACGCTCTCAACGCCACGAAGGCAGCTGTCGAGGAAGGCATCGTGGCCGGCGGCGGCACGGCGTACGTGCAGGCCGGTCTTGCGGCCGAGAAGGTCGTTGCCGAACTCGAAGGCGATGAGAAGACGGGCGCCGCGATCGTCGCGAAAGCCCTGCAGGCTCCTCTGATGCAGATCGCCGCGAACGCAGGTCTCGAAGGCGCCGTCATTCTCAACAAGGTGCGCTCCTCCGAAGTGCCGGGCTACGGCTTCGACGCTGCCAAGGAAGAGTATTGCGATATGATCGCCGCCGGCATCGTTGACCCGACCAAGGTCTGCCGCAGCGCTCTCGAGAACGCCGCTTCCGTTGCCGCCACCGTCCTCACCACCGAGGCCATGGTCGTCAACATCCCCGATCCCCCCGCGCCGGCCCCGGCGAACCCGGACATGGGCGGCATGTACTGATTTCCCAAAAACGCCGGTCATCGGGCAGAGTCCCCTCTCCCCCGATGCGCCAAGCCATAAAGCACAGCATCCCCCGACCTCGGTCGGGGGATGTTTGCGTTTCATGCTCTCTTTGCTTATCGCCGTTCACATTTGAAGATTTTCCGCTCAGTGCGTATGATTATTTTCTCTGCAATAATTCCGATGCGGCTTGTTCGGCTTGGAGGGCGGCGGTCAGGGCGGCTTCGAGGTCTTTGGCGGCGGCGGTGAAGCCGTGGTTGGACATGATGCATGTGTCGTGCGTGCGCAGAGTCTCGGCGACGCTTTCGGCGAGTTTTTCCGAACCGCTCACGCCGTAGGGGGCACAGGGAATGTCAAGCTCGGCGGTGTGAAGCGGGGCGCGGCAGGCGGCGAACACCTGCAGTGAGGCCGAGTGCGTGTGGATGACGGCGCCGGCATCGGGGCGCGCAGCATAAATGAGCCGATGCATTTTCCGCTCACTCGACGGGTGTGTACCCTCCGAGAAGCTGCCATCCGATATACGCACCTCGACGACATCTTCCGGACGGATGCGGTCGTAGTCCACGCCCGAGGGTGTGATGAGGAAGTGATCCGCATCGAGCCGCACGGACACATTGCCCCAGGTTGCCTGAATGAGCCGATGCTCGACGAGCTTTTTCCCGTAGGCAATGACCGCCTCGCGAAGCGCGCGGTCGGGGACATCCGGCGCCGCTTCAGTCGGGGCCGGACCTTTTGCGGCTTCCAGCGAAGGGCGGGAATATTTTTTCGTATAAATGCCGTGCTCGAGCATGCAGAGCGTCTCGGGAAGAAGATGCAGCCGACGCAGATGCGATGATAGAATCACCTCCGCGCACATCTTTTCAAGAAGAATGCAGGCGGCGATGAGCTCGTTTTCATGCCGTCCGGTCACGACAAAGCCTCGATTGGGGAGGATGGCCGCCGCAGCGCCGCGGCGCGGGCAAGCCGAGCAGCGGACGAAGGGGCCGAACATCATGGCGGCATCGTCGGTGGCGGCGCGGAGCGTGTACGGCGCGCGGGCGAACTCACGCGAGTACGTGCCCGCCGTGAAAACAGCGAGAGGCGCAGTGACAGCCGTGAAAAGTCCCGTGCGGGCGGTGCTGCCGTCGGAAGAAAATACCTCGCGGTTTGAATCATCGGTGAGCATCAAGAGCGAATCGTCGTTCCAGAGCCCGAGCTCCGTAAGCCGTGAGCGGATCGATTTGAATTGATCATTTGCCATGGAAAACATGCCTTTCCGTATAAGATGCACAAAATCAGCGGTATGCAGTCCGCTCGTTTCGTGCCGAATATATTATCGCCCGAATGTGGGAAATTGTCAAGGCGGCAGCGAAAAAGTTGCCTCTCGGACGGACGAAAATACAGAATATGCCCGAATCACGACGATTCGTGCAAAAAACCGCACACAGAGCGGAGCGTGTGTTATCTTCTGATTGTGTAAAACACAGGCTGATTGACCCGATTGGACGCTGACGAGGAGATGATGCGCGTGTCGACAAAAGAAAATGTGTGGACAAAGTTTCGCGATGCACACCCGAAAATTGCGGAGTGGGTACGCGAAGGTGGGCTGTTCGTGATCGTGAGCAACCTCATCACTCTCTTCAAATACCTGCTTTTGACATTTCTTCCCGCGGCGTTCGCCTATATGGGAAGCCGGGATTTCGGCTTTCCCGGCATCGCTCTGGAGCTGTTCGGCATCCAATTCAAATGGTACATCATCGGCTACGGTGCAGATCAGGGCGGCATCGCCTATTTCACGGCGTATATGATCGCCATGGCCGTCGGTGAGGTCATCAACTTCTTCATTCAGCGCCGCTGGGTGTTCCGCAGCCACGGAAAAATCCTCTATCAGGGCATGTGGTATCTGATCGCGTTCTGCATCGTGACATGCGCGGTAAACTCCGTGAACTGTATCTGGTCGGCGGTGGCCGGGCACTTTGTCGCGCCGTGGCTCTACAACATCGGAACAACGCTTCTCAACGGCGGCGTCAGCATGGTCGTATTCTTCTTCGTAAACAAGATCGTTTTCCAGGATTCACCCAAAGAATCGCCCGAAGCGAAATAATTTGAAAGCTCTGCCTTATCTGTGAAAGATTGAGCATGAAAATATCCCCTCTGCCGCAAACTGCGGCAGAGGGGATATGCATGGGGAACATTATTGCAAAGCTGAATCGAGCTCTGCCGAGAGAGATGCGAGATAATCGTCTCCGCCCTCTTCGCCTACGGCGAACAGGGCGCGCTCGAGGAGGGTCTGTACCTCCGGGGTGAGTGGTGCGCGCGAGGCCAGTGTTTGCGCCTCGGACAGGATCTTTTCCTTGAGCGAACGCACTGAAGGCTCGGCGGCGGTCAAAAGGCACATATCGTAGTCCGCCGTGCGTCCGCAGGGAGAGGCGCATACCGAGCAGTCCGGCACGAGCCGGTGCTTTTCGCCGCGCACGCGCGCGATCATCGTGCGCACCTCGATGGGGTCGGGGGTCATTTTCCCGGTGAGTGCCAGGCCGTCCGTGAGGAGACGGTGCGTTTCCCCGGTCACGAGCTCATTGCCGTCAGCAGCACGGATAAGTCCGATGAGCGCTCCGGTCAGCGTTTCGACATCGGGCATCATCAGTCGAGTATGCGGCCGTCCGTGGAGATGGTCACGACCTGCCACGGCAGGAATTTGCCGCTGTTCTTCAGTGCAGTGACGGCGGCGTGCTCCAGACCGCCGCAGCAGGGCACTTCCATGCGCACCACGGTGACGCTCTTGATGTCGTTATTGCGGATAATCTCCGTGAGCTTTTCGGAGTAGTCCACGCTGTCGAGCTTCGGGCAGCCGACGAGCGTAATGTGACCCTTGATGAATTTCTCGTGGAATGCGGCGTAGGCGTATGCCGTGCAGTCGGCGGCGATGAGGAGCTTCGCGCCTTGGAAATACGGCGCATTCACCGGTACGAGCTTGATCTGAACCGGCCACTGGGAAAGACGGCTCACCGGTTCGGCGCTCGGCGCGGCGGGCGCTTCGGCGTTTTCGCTGCGTTCGAAGGTGCGCATTCTCGTGCCCGGGCATCCGCCGGGGAGCTTCATGCCTTCGCGGCGCATTTTCTCCTGCTTGCTTGCAAGCACGGCGGCCTCATCGTAGGCGGCGGCTTCGCGCTCAACGAACGTGATGGCGCCGGTCGGGCACGCCGGCAGGCAGTCACCGAGACCGTCGCAGTAATCGTCGCGCATGAGTTTGGCCTTGCCGTCTTCCATGCCGATGGCACCCTCGTGGCACGCGGCAGCGCACGCTCCGCAGCCGTTGCATTTGTCACGGTCGATTTCAATAATTCTGCGTTTCATAGATCCATACCTCCGTATTTTCGATGCCGCCGGGTTCCCACTCCCGGCGGTTCTTTATGTTTGGACAACACCGCACAATGTCGTTCGCGGCACTTTGCCGAATTATGCGCCGCTGCCCTTGATTTTCTGCTTATATTAAAGTACAATAGATTCAATATGTCGGTTGAATATTCAACAAAAGAGGGATCTCATGAAAGAATTTTATCCGCTTCTCCGAGCGTCGACGCTTTTTCAGGGCATTTCGGAGAAGGAACTGGACGCGATGCTCTCGTGTCTCTGCGCGCACGAGGAGAGTTTTCCGAAGAATTCGTTCCTGCTGCGCGTCGGGGATACGGCGCAGTCCATCGGGCTCGTGCTCGCGGGCAGTGTGCTCGTGGTGCAGGAGGATGTGTGGGGCAACCGCAACATCCTCTCCAAAGCCGGGGCGGGCGAGACATTCGCCGCGGCCTTTGCCTGCGCGCCGGGTGCGGTGCTGAATGTGAGCGTGCTGGCGGAAACGCCGGCGACCGCTCTCTTCCTCGATGTGAAGCGCGTGCTGACCGTGTGCTCCTCGGCTTGTGAGCATCACAGCCGCATCATCCGCAACCTGCTCGGCGAGATGGCGGCGAAAAATCTGCTGTTCAATGAAAAGCTCACGCTCATGGGGCAGCGCACAACGCGTGCCAAGCTGATGACGTACTTTTCCGCGCAGGCGCAGCGGTGCGGTTCGTACGAGTTCGACATTCCGTTTTCCCGCCAGCAGCTGGCGGACTACCTCGCCGTGGAGCGCAGCGGGCTCTCACTTGAGCTCGGCAAGATGCGCGATGAAGGACTTCTGGAATTTCACAAGAGCCATTTTTCCCTGCGCATTTCGCCGCAGGGATAATACCGAAAGGAGTGCTGTCCTATGCGTCACGCCTGGTTGATCCTCACGCACGGGAACTTTGAGATCCTTGAAAAACAGCTGCGGTTTCTCGACAGCGAAAACGCGGACTTTTATATCCATGTCGATGCGAAGGCGGAATTTTCACCGGAGCGGTTTCTCGCCGTGCCGAAAAAGTCGCGCGTGGTGTTTGTGCCGCGCCACCGCATTTCGTGGGGACATTTCTCCATCGCCGAGGCAGAGCTGGAGCTCCTGCGCGTAGCCGTGCCGGGTGGGTATGACTACTACCATCTCATTTCGGGCGTGGATGTGCCGATCAAATCGCGCCGGTATATTGAGGAGTATTTCACCCGTGCCCCCGGAACAAACTATGTGTGCTTCATGGCGCCGGAGATCGCCCGCACCGACTTTTACCGCGTGCGGTTCCGCTACCCCTGCCAGCGGTGGAACATCCGCAAGCCGAAGGTGCGCCGCGCACTGCGGAACATCACGGCCGGGGTGCAGCTGTGTCTCGGCGTGGACCGCACCCGCCGTCTGCCGGACGGCTTCACCTTCCAGAAGGGCTCACAGTGGTTCAGCATCACGCACGCGCTCGCCGCGTATCTTCTCGAGAAAAAGCCGGAGATCCGCTCGCTCTTTGCGGATACCTACTGCCCGGACGAGATGTTCGTGCACACGGAGATCGTCAACTCGCCCTTCCGCGATACGCTCGCTCCGAACGCTTTCGCGAACGACTACGCGAGCTGTCTGCGGTACATTGACTGGGAGCGCGGCAATCCCTACGCCTTCCGCGATACCGACTTCGATGAGCTCATCGCCGCCCCCGACACAGCACTCTTCGCAAGAAAATTCGATTATAAGTCTTCTCCCGATGTTGTCGACCGCCTATTCGCGCATTTCGGAGAACAGGCAGAATAGTCATCTATTAAAAGGAAGCCGGACCCGTGTGCGATCATGGGTCCGGCTTCTTTATTTCGTCGGGTCGTTGATCTCGAGGATGTACCGGCCGTAGGCGTTGATGATCTTTGTGCCGTTGTGTTCGAGGACGCGCTCGGCTTTGGGGCGGTAGCGCGTGTGAACATGGCCGTGGATAAGGTAGGCCGGGTGATATTTTTCGAGCAGCGGCAGGAAGGCCGCAAAGCCCTTGTGGGCGTTGTCATCCCAGTCACCCAGATTTTCCGGAGGCGCGTGCGTAAGAACGATGTCTACGCCTCCCGCGCGGAAGAGCGCCGGGCGGAGACGACGGATGCGCCGTTCCATCTGTCGCTCGGTATACTGATACTTTCCGGTGTTGTATTTGGGGCAGCCGCCGAGGCCGAGGATGCGAAGGCCGTTCACGGTGACGAGCTTATCGTCGATGCACTCGCACCCTTCGGGCGGGTTATTGTCATACGGCTCGTCGTGGTTGCCATGGACATAGAGGAGAGGCCGGTTCGCCATCGTCACAAGGAAGCTCAGGTATTCCGCCTTCAGGTCACCGGCGGAGAGGATCATGTCGATGCCCTCGAGCCGACCGGGCTGATAGTAGTCCCAGAGGTATTTTTCTTCTTCATCGGATATGAGCAAAAGTTTCAAAGCTGTTTGCCTCCGATCTCCGGGAGAAGGTACTTACGGTAGAGTCCCTGTGTCCGTACCAGATCCCGCGAGCCGAGACGAAGCTCCTCAAAGCCGGGGATACTGCCCTCGACATTCTCGCAGAACCAGTCCATTTTTATGAGTTCTTCGGGTGTGAAGTCCCGGGAGCCGTCGTTTCGCAGTGTACCGTCTCGGTCGACGATGCGCGTCTGAAACGGCAGGACCGAACGCGCCGTGACGCCCATCTTCAGCATCCGGCCGAGGCTGTATACGCCGTCCGGCAGACCCGGCGCGAAGTGCACATCGAGCACGCCGCTGTCCATGCCCCACCAGTAATTGAGCGCTTTGCTCGCGGAAATGTCCTCCCAAACGCCGGTGAGTATGCTCTGCACGATGCGCTCATAGAGCCGTCCCCATTTCCAGATGGGCGTGGCCAGCGGCTGCAGCGTGCCGTCCGTCCGGCGAAGGTAGGTACCGATCTCGAAGGGATTGCGCGGGCTGTCCGGACTGACGGCCTCGCGGTTGGAGATGACCGTAGCGCCGGCGTCCATGAGTGTCTGCACCGGATTTCCCGGTATGCACGACCACGCGAGCTTAACCTTGGCGCGCGGATTTGTGAGCCGCACGCCGAGCGCGAAAGCATTCACGCCGGTCGGAACGCCGTAGATGGGGTAGTTGGCCACATAGCCGACGGTGTCGTTCTCCGTCATCGTCCCGGCGATAGCGCCGGTGATGAACTTGCACTCGTAGATGCGGCTGTAGTACATCCGTACACCGGTATAGGGCTGGAAAAGACCGCAGTCGAGGATCTTCACTTTCGGGTACCTGGCTGTGGCGCGGCGGCACGGCCCGATCATAGACGGCGTAGTGGCGAAAATGAGCTCCGCGCCGTTTTCAATGGCTTCGTTAATGGCGGCATCGTAATCGTGGTCGAGCGCAGTATACACCTTTATATCCACGTGGTCGCCCATGGCAGATTTCAGATACTGCCGTCCGTCGTCGTGGGCGAGCGTCCATGCGCTGACTTCGGGCGAAAAGGCGTAGATGAATGCGACGGAGATGTGATCCGTTCGGCCGATGCCGAGGAGCTTGGAAAGGATGCCCTGCTCGCGCGTTTCCGGTGCGGTGCTCAGCTCGATGTCGTGCTTGTCGGCGCATGCCTCAACATCCGGCCATATGCCGGAGAGCTTCTGCGTAAGCTCGGCGGCGGACAGCTCCTTGAGTTCCGCAAAGGAATAGACCTGCAGCCACACGAGCAGCGCCTCGGCGCACGTTACGGCAAGCGTCTCCGAGCGGAGCTTTTTGAATGTCGCCCGGAAGCGCGAGAAGCCGGCGCGAAAGCTGCGGCGCTCATCGTCCGTCCAGACATGCTCCTCGGAAAAGCCGAGGGCCGCCTGCAGCTTTGCATACTGCCCGCGGTGGATGAATTCGGCATTGTATTCTCCCGAAAGGGAGTAGAAGTGCATGAACTCATAATATACCTTGATCTCGTGCTCATCGGTGTACTGCGGTACGACCCGCGTGACGATGGCAGGAATGTCGGGCGCTTCATAGCTCAGGAGGACACTGACGCGCTTGTTGCCCTCCTGAATATAAAACCGACCCATGTATTCATAGCAGCGCACGGGGTCGCGGATGCCCTCGTCTCCGAGATGGGCATCACACAGGCTTATCCATTTGGAGGCGAACTCGGTGCCTTCCTCCAAAATCGGCATAAAGTTGCCGGCCAGCGCCGCAACGCGTCCGGCGGTCTTCGTGCCGGCGATGCGGTCGGCGGGAATGTTCACAAATCCGAGATCCGCATAGCCCGCAACGGCGGACTCGTGCAGAATGTCATCGAGGGCCGGAGGATACGGATACTCGCCCCGAGCGATCGCATCTCGGTAATACTTTCGTCCTTCCCGGAGCGCTTTCCGGTATTGATCAACGGCTGCGGGATTCATAGGGACCTCCTCATTCGTCCGTATACAAAAGAAACCGTTTTCGCTTCACATGCTTATTACGCGCCCATTATATAGGCGAAATGCTGGAAAAAGCAAGTATGGTTTTGGAAAAAACGCAGAATTTTTCGGATATGCGGCAAACTGATTGACGCAAGACGGGGGCTGTGCTAAAATTGCGGCAAAGAAAACGATTTATCTCGGATATTTTCCAAATATATTGTCAAGTGAGGATCAGATGATATCGATCAGGGAACTGGCGGAGGCCTGCGGTGTTTCCGTATCGGCGGTCTCGAAAGCCATGAATCATCAAAAAGGGATCAGCCCGGAAAAAGCGGAAATGGTGCGGGAGAAGGCACGGGAGCTTGGATACTTCCCCAACGCCGCCGCGCGGACGATGCGTACGAACCGCAGCCGCAACATCGGTATTCTCTACAACAACGGGCTGGCGCACGAATACTTCTCTCTTGTCTTTGAAGCCATCCACGACCGTGCGGAATCGCTCGGCTACGACATCACCTTTCTCGGCAACGACCCCCACTCCGATATGGGCTATTATGAGCACGCGATGAACCGCCAGTGTGACGGCGTCATCGTCGCGCATGGGAATTTTGAATACGAACAGGTTTGCCGCCTCGCGAAAAGCGAACTGCCGGTCGTTTTCATTGAGCAAGCCTACCCAGGCCGGACGGTCATCGTCAACAACAATGTGGAAAGCATGCGCAATATCATCCGTTATCTGTACGAGCTCGGCCACCGCCGCATCGCCTTCATTCACGGAGAAGTCGGCGTTGTGACGAAGGAACGTCTTGCCGGTTTCTACCGGGGCTGCCGCGACTGCGGCATCGAAGTCCCGGAGGAATATGTGATGTCGGCCCGCTTCCACGAACCGAAAGATTCCGGTCTCGCCACACGCACTCTGCTTGCGCTGCGGGAGCGCCCGACCTGCATCCTCTATCCGGACGATGTCTCCGCGCTCGGCGGCATGACGGAGATCACCTCGCAGGGGCTGCGCATACCGGAAGACGTGAGTTGCTTCGGCTACGACGGCATCCGCCTCGCCGGTCTCCTTCGCCCGATGCTCACGACATTTCGGCAGGACGCCAAAGCCATCGGCGCTGCTGCCGTTGATTCTCTGGTTTCCGCTATGGAAGAGCCGAATTGCTTCGTTCCGCAGACCATTACGATAAACGGAGAAGTTATGGAGGGGCAAACCGTATGTCGAATTTCCGAGTAGAACAGACTCGCACACAGAGCCTGACCGCTCTTGACCGGATCCGCACCGTCTTTCCGAATGTTCCCGACTGTGCGGATGCCGTTTTCCTCTCGGCCGACCGCCGCGAAGCGCTCGGCCCGTGGCTTCGCGCCCAAAGCGGAAGCCTTCTTTTTTGCGTCAAAGAGAAAACGATTTCTCTTAACAATGTATCGAGCCCGCTGCCGTTGCCGGAGAGTATTGAGGACGGTGTGCGGACGATCCTCGACCGTGTGCTCCGCTCTCCCGGAACGCTCAACGAGCGCGGTGAGCTGGAGCTGGATCCGCGGCTTTTCAGCCGCGCGTTCGACGAGCCGATGCGCGCGCTCGGCAAGTCTTCGGTGAATCTTCTCCGCTGCGCGTGGGCCGGCAGTCAAAAGCACGTCAACGCCGTATGGTCGGGCGATGTTCCGAGCACCTTTGAGGCACTGCGCGATCAGCTGCAGGCGAGGCTAAATATGGGTCTTGCGGGCATTCCGTGGTGGACGACCGACATCGGTGGCTTCATGACCGACGATGTGAACGATCCGGATTTTCAACAGCTTCTGATCCGCCGGTATGAGTTTGCCGTTTTCTTCGCCATACTGCGCATTCTTCACACTCTTGCCGATCCTTACGGTACTGCATAGGCGTTTGCCCAACATTCTTTTTGAACTGCGTCTGAAAATGGCTCTGACTGGAAAAACAGAGATAGCTGCTGATCTCGCCGAGGGATTTGTTTGTATAACGGAGCAGAAATTTTGCTTCTCGCAGCCGGCATTGCAGAATATAGGCGCTGATCCCCATGCCCAGTTCCTGATGAAATCTTTTGAACAGATATGCCCGACTCATCCCGGAGAATGCAACGATGTCCTCTACCCGAACAGATTCGTTGATGTGGGAACCGATAAACTGCATACAGGCATAGACTTCCCGTGAAATACTCGCGGGAAGTTTTTGCTGCGCTACGCGGCGGGCAAAATCCATAGGCATATTGTATTGCAGATTTTTGATGGCATCTTCGGACTGGAGCTTTTCACATTCCTGAATATAGGTGTCGATCAGTCGGTAGGTCTGCTCAATGTCCAACCCGCCGGGGATGGCCGCGTCCTTTCCGACCATCGTAGTCAGTCCGATAAAAATATTTTTTGCCTGCCGCAGCGGAGTTTCCGCAAGCTTTCCTTCTTGAATGTTGGTCGAGTTGGCGGCGGCCAGCAAAAATTGCTCCAACTGCTCTACGGCCCCATCACGGATAAGCGCCAGCATCTGCTGTTCAAAATGATATGTACCGTGCTGCCGATGTTCTTCCCATTCCCGATAACTTTGCCGGATATGGCACTGACCGATCATCTCCTGAAAGCGCGTGTCCGTGATCCCGAAGGCTTGTCCGATATCCAGTTTTTGCCCGGTGAATGTGTAATGCAGGAACACAAGAAGATTCAGAAACTGATTGTAGGTATATTGCGGAATGCTACGCAGAAAGGACGCAATTTCTTCGTAACGGCTGATGGAGAGCGTGTTTTTCCGAATATAGGAACGAATGAATTCATCTGTTACCGGAGTACTGTATGCCGGCCCCATGACGAAAGCATGCAGACCGTCACCGCACCTTACGAGACCATAGTACCCGGTATCGGAGGAAACATAGACGGAAGGGCTTTTGCGTCCTGTCAACCTGGAAAAAACAAACGGGTACGGGTCTCCTTCTTCATAGAATCCGGAGGCACAGACAAAGCGTTCCCCCTCATACAAGGCGATGGGAAGATAGTGCGCCGCATAAAAGATCTCGCAGAAATCTTGATAGTTTTCCATAAAACCTCGCGCTTGCAGATAAATATATAAAATTATAGACTATTTTGCAATACAATACAAGGACTGATTTGTATAATGCAAATATAAGTCTCTGATTTTCTATGTGGAATTGCTCAAAAGGAAGGACGAAGTCCATGATCGTTGATTTGAACAAAG
>CAVGGQ010000020.1:0-28166 GCA_963628785.1 Oscillospiraceae bacterium
CAATTTTTTCTTCTGTCAAGTCCAGCTTTGGGCTTGACTTTTTATTTGCAGGCTTTTAAATCTCGACCGTAGCCATTTTCGGCGGGGCCGTGCTTTTTCGGATATCCAGCTCCGTGCTGACATGAATTCTGCATGGAGCGCTGCACCGCCGGCGGATCTGCCGATGCAGTATTTCCACGGCCCAACGTCCGATATCGGCGCATGGTACATTGACAGTCGTGAGCGGGGGATCGCTGACGGCGGAAAAGGGAAGACCGTCAAAGCCGATGACGGAAATATCCTCGGGTACGGACAGGCCGTGTTCCTGCAGAGCGCGCATCGCGCCGATGGCAATGCAGTCGTTGTCCGCAAGAAAAGCGGTCGGAAGATCCACTCCGCGATCGAGCATGGCACCGAACGATTCCCGCGCTCCGTCCATGGTGGGAAAGACCCGGTATACAAGGTTCTCCGAAAACGGGACGGACAGACTCTGCAGCACCTCCTCAAAGGCCGCGCGCCGCGCTCTGTCGTTGCCGGAGGGAAGAGAGTTATAAAGGAATCCGATCTTCCGGTGCCCGAGATCGTAAAGGTATTGCGCTGCCCGGAGAACGGCATCGGTGTTGTTCATCGTGACGACCGAATACGGCAGCCCAGCCATATCGGTATCCACAATGACAAAGGGCTTCCGGATGTCGGAGAAATGCGCCAGATCCTCTCGATCGATTTCCGTGCCGAGCAGAATGATGCCGCAGGTCGAGGGACTTTCCGCAAGTTCCTGAAGATTCAGCACGGAAAAATCGCCGAATGCCGTAACCATCAGACTGTATCCGTGGCGCCGCCCTTCCTCTCCGGCAGCATCCATGATCTGTGCAACGAAGCCGGGATTGCCGTTTACGAGATACGAATGTTTGCTGTATTTGAGAAAACAGATGTTGCTGCGGGAACGGAGTCCATCCGATTTCTCCGGCGTACGGGGGTGGTAGCCGTTTTCCTGCAGAAGCTTGGCGATGAGCGCACGCTTTTCTCCGCCGATGCCGGGCTTCCCATTGAGAACGAGAGAGACCGATGTCAGAGACACTCCGGCGGCCTCGGCGATTTCACGCATTTTCATATAAAGCGATCTCCCAAAAACGTTTAGTAAATTGTTATTTTCGGCAAATCGATTTTACTGAATTTTTAGGGAAAAGTAAAGACACAATCCATCTAAAAAAACCGTCTGCAACTTGGACATAATTCCCAATTACCCGGGGCTGGCAGTCAACGCGCAAGGAGAAATTTGCGCGATTCCTATAGCAATTAGTCAAAATGACAAAAAACTCGAAACTTTTTTGTTCATTGTACCGCGTTGACACCTACGGCGAAAAAAAGTATCATAAAGGAGCTGTAAGCGGAGGAATTCTGCGGTTTTACTAAACGCTCACACCTCTGAAATTCAGCAAAAGAATAGGAGGAAGATACATGAAAAAAGTAATGGCACTTGTCCTTGCGCTTGTCATGGTGTTTGCGCTGTGCGCCTGCGGCTCTGCCGCGGAAACCGCAACGGAAACCACCACGACGGAAACGACCGCGACGGAAGCCACAACGGAAACCACTGCGGAGACCGAAACCGCAGCGGACGGAGAGCTTCCCTACACGGGACATACGCTGTATGTCGCTAACTGGCAGGGCTACAACTCTGACGAGGATTACTGCGAGAAGGCGTTTGAGGACATGACGGGTGCTCAGGTCGAGCACGTCTACTTCAACTCTTACGATGAGCTGATGACGACCCTCATGACCGGCGGCAACAAGACCATCGACGCGGTTGTTCTTTCCAACAACTACACGCAATGGTTCCATGACGAAGCCCTGATTGCCAATGTCGATCCCGCGAAGATCCCCAACTACGAGGATGTGGCCGATGTCTACAAGGATCTCAGCCCTTACGCCGTCGATGAAGAAGGCAATGTCTTTGCGTTCCCCTGGTGCAACGGCACCTCTTCTCTGGCCTACAACCCCGATAAGGTCGACTTTGAGCTTGAGCATTGGTCCGACCTTCTCGATCCTTCGCTGAAGGGCCATGTCATGGTTCTTGACGGCGACGGCGACGACTGGGTCATCGGCTGTCTGCTGGCAGGTGAGGACTCCGACGATATCGAAAATGCCGATATCGAGAAAGTGCGCGCCGCTCTTACCGAACTCAAGGGACAGCTTCTCGGCTTCTGGACCTCCAACGACGAGCAGACCATTCCCTGGCTCGCCGGTGACTTCTGGGCCGGAGAAATCTGGTCCGGCCCCTACAGCCAGCTCATCAACGATCCCACCACGAACATCAAACTCGTGCACCCCACCGAAGGCACGGTCGGCTATGTTGACTACTGGGCCGTTGTCGAGGGTACGGACGAGTACGACCTCGCCTGCGAGTGGATTAACTGGATCGAGAGCGAAGAGCAGCAGACCGCCATGGCTACCGGCGTGAGCGAAAAGTACCCCGGCGACTACTACACCTACACCCCGGTCAACGCCAAGGCCATTGATTCTCTTACGGACGAGCAGAAGGTCGCCCTCGAGCTTGACCCGATGCCCACCTGCATCAAGCTTCTGCCTTATATTGCCGATCCTGACGTTAAGGACGCCTGGACGGATCTTTATCAGGAATTCGTCGGTTAAACTCCGATCGTATCGATACCCATCCAACGACAGAATGCCGCCGGAACCCCTTTCGGCGGCATTCCTTTTTTAAAGAGGGGCGGTAATTTATGAAAAAGAAAAAAACTCAGTTTCGTACCGGGGCGCTTTGGACGGCACCGAGCGTCATTCTCCTGCTGTGCCTGACGATCCTGCCTCTTCTGATGCTTCTCGTGTTCAGCTTTATGAACCGCAACATATTTGCGGGACAGGCCTGGCCGGGCTGGACGCTGCGCAACATTACGCGCATGTTCTCTTCCGCCACGTTCTGGCGGCTGATGGGGAAATCGCTTCTTACGGCGGGCGAGGTTACGCTCATATGCATTGTTGCGGCCTACCCTGCGGCGTGGGCCATTGCGAAAATCATCAAGCCGCAGCACCGCAGCACGTTTATGATGGTGGTCATCCTTCCGTTTTTCACTTCGCAGCTGCTGCTTATTTACGCCATGATGAATCTGATCCAGACCGGCGGCCTGCTTCTTACGGCTTTGGATGCCATCGGGATCCACGGCGTAAAAACATGGCTTTATACGAACAAAGCCACGGTGCTCATTCTGACATATGAGTATCTTCCGTACATGATTTTGTGCTTATATTCCTCGCTGGAAGGAATCAACGATAATATCATTCAGGCTTCCCTGATCCTCGGCGCCAGCAAAATGAAAACCTTTACGAACATAGTCTTTCCCATGAGCGTGCCGGGACTTCTCTCCGGCATCCTGCTCGTGTTTGTCCCTGTGGCCGGCAGCTTTGTTGAGCCGGGTCTCGTCGGCGGAGCCGGCGGATCCATGGTCGGCAGCATGATCGACACGCAGTATTCCGGTTCTCTGAATATGGGGTACGGCGCGGCGCTTTCTTGCGCGCTGCTCATCATCCTCAGCCTCATTATGGCCATCACGCGCATTGCCGCAAACCGCGCGCAGAAAGCGATCGGAGGTGATCTGGCATGACAAGCAAAGCGTTTCGCCGTACGATGATGGTATGCCTCTGGATCGTTCTGGCTTTCATGTATATCCCGATTATTGCCATTATCGGCATGTCCTTCAACAAGACGGCCTATGGCATGTTCCCGTATGTCTTCACGACCGACTGGTATAAGACCCTATTCACAACGAGCAACCTGCTTCCCGCCTGCATCCGCAGTCTGAAGTTCGCTCTGATCGTCACGCTGGCCGCCGTGGTTATCGGTACGCTCTGCTCCTACGGACTGCAGTACTATTCTCCGAAGTGGGCGGCGAGATTCAATTTTGTTCTTCAGCTTCCGATCATCATTCCGTGGCTCGTGACGTCAATCTCCCTGCTGCTGATGTTCTCCTTCATCGGATCCGGACGAAGCATGTTCACCATGTTTCTCGGCAACCTGATCGTTGTCCTGCCGTATGTTGTCCTGCTGGTCAACGGGCGATTTCAGGATATGGACCGCTCGCCTGAGGCAGCGGCCCGCCTGCTCGGTGCAAGCCCCGCGCGTGTGTTCTTCGACATTACGCTTCCCGCCATCACGCCCGGTATCCTGGCCGGCGGCATCATGGCGATGATCATGTGCTTCAATAACTTTGTCGTTCAGTACTACCTGATCCCCGTCGGATCCAACACCCTTCCGACGCTGGTCTTTACCCGTATCCGCAGCGAATATCAGGCAGACCTGAACGCACTTTCGGCCATTATCGTTCTGATCGCGGTCATTATCGTGATCGTGTTCTCACGGCTGGGATTTTCCGCGGGAAGCCTCTTCGGTATGTCTGGCGGCGCAAAGAAGAAAGGAGAATAACCGATGGCGAATCTTTCGGTAAAAGGATTAAAAAAGAGCTTTGGCGACCATGAGGTACTCAAGGGTGTCAGCTTTGATGTAAAAAGCGGTGACTTTCTATCGCTTCTCGGCCCGTCGGGGTGCGGCAAGACGACGATCCTCCGCATCATTTGCGGACTGGAAACCGCCGATGAAGGCGAGGTGCTGGTAGACAACGCCGATGTCACGAAAGTACGCCCCGAAAAGCGCAACATCGGACTCGTTTTCCAGAACTACGCGCTTTTCCCGTCGATGAACGTCGCGAAAAACGTCGGCTACGGCCTCAAAATGCACAAGGTCCCGCAGCCCGAAATCGACGAACGCGTAAACGAGGCGCTCGAGCTCGTAAAGCTCGGCGGCTACAATACGCGCCGCGTAACGCAGCTCTCCGGCGGCGAACAGCAGCGCGTGGCACTCGCACGCGCTCTTGTGACGAAGCCGAACATTCTCCTCCTCGATGAGCCGCTCTCGGCACTGGACCGCAAGGTGCGCGCGGAAATGCAGTACGAGATCCGCAATCTGCAGCGGCAGATCGGAACGACGACCGTGTTTGTCACGCACGACCAGGAGGAAGCACTCACCATGTCCGACCAGATCATCCTCCTGCACGACGGTCAGATTGAACAACAGGGCGATCCGTTCACCATCTACAGTCAGCCTGCCTCTGTTTTCGCGTCCGACTTCCTGGGCAAGGCGAATCTTCTCACCGGTGTGCTCGCGTGCGAGAACGGCGCATGGTTTGTGTGCGGCGAAAATGTCCGCATTCCCGTGAACCACATCGGCGGCCGCGAAGGCGATACGGTCAAGGCGGCGGTTCGCGGTGAATATTTTGAGTTCTGCACGCCCGAGTCGGAGGGAGCCAACCCGTTCCATCTCGAAAAGAAGATCTTCACCGGCCTTTCCTGGAAGCTCATCGGAACGCTGGGAACTCAGCCGCTCGATATCTCCGCCCTCGGCATGTACGCCGGGAGCCTCTCGGAGGGGGACGATCTCTTCGTGCGTATCCGTCCGGAAAACGTTGTGTATTACAATAATAACTGAGAAAGGACTTACGGCATGCTGAATCAATATGAAGCCGCCCGGGAGATCTATGCCGGCTGGGGCGTTGACACGGAGGAAGCCCTGCGGAAAATGGATACGATCCCCGTGTCGATCAACTGTTGGCAGTTGGACGATTTGACCGGGTTTGAAGATTTTGACGCCGAGCTCACCGGCGGTATCGCGGCCACCGGAAACGCGCCGGGAAAGCCGAAAAACGTAGAGGAATATTTTTCCTCCCTTGATAAAATGCTCTCACTTGTCCCCGGCGCCAAGCATCTCGCACTGCATGCGGTCTATCCGCTCACGGGCGGCGTGAAGATCCCTCGCAACGAGATCCGCCCGGAGCATTTTGCAGGATGGGTGGATTATGCCAAAGAGAAGGGCATCGGGCTCGATTTCAATCCGACCTACTTCTCTCATCCAATGCTCCGTGACAACTGGACGCTGTCGAGCCCGGAAAAGGAAGTGCGCGATTTCTGGGTGCAGCACGGCATCGCCTGCCGGAAGATCGGAGAATATTTCGGCAAAGAGCTGGGGGAGACGTGCATCACCAACCACTGGATTCCGGACGGTTCGAAGGATACCCGCGTCAACACGCTCGGACCGCGTGAGCGCCTCGTGGAGTCGCTCGACCGCATCTTTGCCGAGCCGATCGACCCGAAGTACAATAAGGATTCCATCGAAGGAAAGGTATTCGGACTCGGCGTCGAGAGCTATACCGTCGGCTCCCACGAGTTCTACACAAACTATGCTCTTACCACCGGCAAGGCAATGGTATGTATGGATACCGGCCACTACCATCCCACCGAAAGTGTTGCGGCGAAGCTCTCCTCCTACTTCGTATTCGGCTGTGAGATCATGACGCACCTCTCTCGCGCCGTGCGCTGGGACAGCGACCATGTCGCGACGGTGTCGGACGATACAGTCGCCATCATGCAGGAGATCAAACGCTGCAATGCATTTGATAAGGTGCATCTCGGCCTCGACTTCTTCGACGCGAGCATCGACCGCGTGAGCGCATCTGTGATCGGCGCGCGCAGCGTGAAAAAGGCACTCCTCATCGCCTTGCTCGAGCCGACCGAAAAGCTGACGGAAGCCGAACAGGACAATAACTATACGCGCCGTCTCGCCCTGCTTGAGGAATTTAAAATGCTGCCGGCGGGCATCGTCTTTGACGAGTACTGCCGCCGCCACGATGTGCCCGGTGCGGATTGGGCTGCAAAGCTATGAACAGGCGGCGCTTTATCCTGGACACGGACACGGGCTCGGACGACGCATGGGCAATCGTTGAGGCTCTCTGCGCCCGCGAGATTGGCTGCATCGAAGCCATAACGACCGTTTGCGGGAATTTTCCGCTCGATCTGTGCACGAAAAACGCGATCCTCGCCGAGGACGCGGCGGAACAGGATCTTCCGCCGGTCTACCGCGGAGCCGAACATCCGCTCATGTCCCATAAGGGCTTTGCCGCTTACCACGTTCACGGAGCGGACGGCCTCGGTGGGCTTAACCTTTCCGACCCCGTACGGCATGCCGAGGAAAAGCATGCCGTGCAGGCCATCATCGACCTCGTGCGGGAAAATCCCGGCGAGATGGAGATCATCACAATCGGCCCTTTGACGAACATCGCTCTTGCAATCTCGCTCGCGCCGGATATCGCAAAAAAGATCCGGAAGCTCTGGATCCTCGGCGGAAGCGGCGGCATTACCGGTAACCTGACGGAGTATGCGGAGTACAACGTCGGCTCCGATCCCGAGGCGGCGGAGATCGTTCTGCAGTCCGGGGCGAACCTGCTTTTCATCACACTCGATACCACGCGCGGTGCGACCGAGATCAGCCCGGACGAGGTGGAGTGCCTGCTGGCTTGCCCCTCTCCGGCGGGACGCTTCTGCGCCCTCGCCACGCGCGATCTCCGTAAGTATTATCATGACCTGCGCGGCGACGAAACCTACGGCGTCATTGACAGCCTTGCCGTGACCACGGCACTGTATCCCGAAATTATCACCGAGATCTTCCCGGCCAAATGCAGCGTTGAGCTTCACGACACCGTGCGGCGCGGGTATTTTCACTTTGACCCAAAAGCATCACCGTTGGAGTGCAACGCCGAGCTCTGCGTGACTGTGGACGCCGACCGTTACAAGCAATATATGTATCGGCTCCTCGGAGCCGTATAAGATCCTCGTGCCCCGTTTCATTCATTTGAAACGGGGCATTACGGGAAAGGAGAACAGATGAACGATTTTACCTATTATAATCCCGTCCGCATCCATTTCGGGGCGGAGGCCGTGAACTGCCTGCCGGAGGAACTTGCCAAGTACGGCCAAAACGTCCTGCTCACCTATGGCGGCGGGAGCATCAAACGCACAGGCCTGTATGAGCGCGTTATGAAGATCCTCGCGGATGCGGGAAAAACCGTTTTTGAACTTTCCGGCATCATGCCGAACCCCCGCACGGAGAAGGTATACGAGGGCATTGAGATCTGCCGCGCGCATCACATTGATTTCATTCTCGCCGTCGGTGGCGGCAGCACGATCGACTGCTCCAAGGCCATCGCCGTCGGTGCGCCTGCAGACGGGGACTTCTGGCAGAAATTCTATATCAACTGGGAACCGGCGCAGACCGGCATACCCCTCGGCGTGATCCTCACCATCCCCGCCACCGGGAGCGAATTTGACAAATCGGCCGTCATTACAAACATCGCCACCGGCGAGAAAAACTGCTATGACAGCGAGTACGAGTTCCCACGCTTTGCTATCCTCGACCCGACGCTCACGTATACTCTTCCGAAAAATCAGATGGTGAACGGCATTGTGGACACGGTTTCGCATCTCTATGAGCTCTACATCTCTCCGCCGGACGGAGAGTGGCTGACAGATGATCTTGCGGAAGCCGCGCTGCGGACGGAGATCCGCGCGGCGCGCGAGGCAATCGTCGACCCGAAAAACTATGAAGCCCGGGCCAATCTGATGTGGACGAGCAGCTTCGCACTGTGCGGTATGCTGAACAACGGGAAAAATACCGACTGGGTGAGCCATAATATCGAGCACCCGGTCTCCGCCCTTTACGATGTGGCGCACGGCGCGGGACTCGCTGTGATCCATCCGGCGTACCTCGACTACATCTGCATGGATGCGCTGCCGCGCCTCGGCCGTCTCGCCGTGCGCGTGTGGGGCGTCGACCCGTCGGGAAAAACCGAAGAGGAGGTTGCCCGCGAAGGCATACGCAGAACGCGCGAATTTTTCAGCGAACTCGCCGCGCCTGCGACGCTGACGGAGCTCGGTGTCCCCAAGGAGGGTCTTTCCCGCATTGCGGATCTGACCGATCTGAGCTGCTTCAGTTACCGGAAACTTACGCGTGAGGACGTCATGGCAATTCTGCGGTCGGTACTCTGAGGTGACAGACATGTATACGGAACAGATTGAAAAGATCTATGCCGGTTTTCTCGGCATGGATGCCGGCATGCGTCTCGGCGCGCCGGTTGAAAACCCGTGGTGGACATACGAGCGTCTCTGCGACTATTTCGGAGATATGCGCGGCTACCTGCGGGAGTATACAACGCATCCGCCCGATGACGATGTCAACGGACCGGTGATTTTTCTCCGCGCGCTTCTTGACAGTGATGGTACGGATTTTACCGAGCGCATGGCGGGGGAAACCTGGCTCAATTATACCCGTTGCGGCCGCGGTATGTTCTGGTGGGGCGGGGAAGACGTGTCCACCGAGCACCGGGCGTACATGAACCTCAAGCGCGGCCTGACTGCCCCCGAGTCCGGCAGCATTGCTCGCAACGGCATTGTCGCTGCCGAGCAGATCGGTGGGCAGATCTTTGTCGACACCTGGGGGCTCGTCTGCCCCGGAGATCCGCACCGCGCGGCGGCCTTTGCCCGCAAAATGGCAAGTGTATCGCACGACGGCGAGGCGCTCAACGGCGCGGCGTTTATGGCGGCGGCGGTTGCGTCGGCCTTCGTCTGCGATTCGGTCGACGCGATCATCGACAGGGCACTGCGCGAGATCCCGGAGGAGTGCATGTATCGCCGCGTCATCGATGCCGTGCGCGAATTTCATTCAAAGCACCCGGACGATTTCAGCGCCTGCCGGGACTATATCGACAGTGAGTGGGGCAACGACAAGTTCCCCGGCGGTTATCACATTATTCCCAATGCGGGCATCTGCATCCTGGCTCTGCTGTACGGCGAAAACGACCTTGGCCGGACGATCGAAGTCTCGTGCATGTGCGGTTTTGATACCGACTGCAACGCCTCCAACGTCGGGACGATCCTTGGCGTTTTCCGCGGCCTCGGCGGTGTGCCCGAGCGATACCGCCGCCCCATCAACGACAGTGCGGTGCTCTCCTGCGTATCCGGTTATCTGAATATGCTGGACATTCCCACGTTCGTAAAGGAGATGGCGGAGACGGCCTGCCGTCTGCGCGGCGAAAAGCTCCCGGAGGAGATCAAGCCTGTGCATCGCGGAAACCTCGAATTCGATTTTGCACTCCCCGGCTCGACGCATGGCCTCGAAATCTCGGATCGCGCGAGCCACGAGCTGCGTTGGTTGCCCGATCGGGGGTATTCCGGGACCGGATGTCTCGAGCTTCAGATCGACGGTAAGTCCCCCGACCCGACCGACCTGTTTTTTAAGGCATTCCTGACCCGTTCGGACTTTAACGGAGAACGCTATGACCCTGTATTCTCTCCGCGCGTCTATCCGGGACAGACCGTTGGCTGCCGGATGAAGAGCTGCCAGACGGCCGCAGCGACGATCGTTGTTACGCCCTATGTGATCTGCGCCATGCGGGGCAGCCGCATCGATCTTGCACCGGTCGTTCTGCCGGAAGGCGAGTGGGCGCATGTCGAATTTACCGTCCCTCCGCTCGAAGGCGACGAAGCGCACGAGATCGGCTGGCGGATCGACATCCACCCCGCGGATCCCCCCTGGGCTTACGGAAAAGTGTATGTCGACGATATAACGGTGACCGGAGTCATGGATTATACGATCGACACCTCCGTACAGAAAACGGAATTCGGCCAGCCGACGCCGTTCTCGGTCAACGACGGCGAAACGGAACTCCGGGACGGCGCGCTCTTTTTCAAAACCGCCGCAGACGGTCAGATGTTCTCCGGCAACTATTACGCCGGCGACATATCCCTCAAAGCGGATGCCTCTGTGCTCAGCGGCGACTCGGCCGGGCTTCTTCTGCACGGTCAGGGCTGCCGGAGATACTATTTCCTCGGCTTCTCTGGGAAGAACCGCGTGTGCATCGCCCGCTGGGACGGCGGAGAACGCGCGGAGCTCGCATCGGTATCCTTCCCATGGGAGCATGGCGCTGTGTACCATATAGCCGCCGAAGCTGTCGGAGACACGCTCTCCCTGCAGATCGACGGCGCCCGGCTTCTTGAAGTCCGGGACGGTCGGTTCCCCTACGGCATGTTCGGTCCCGCCCACGAAACCGCCTCCGAAAGCCGCTGGCAGAATTTCCGCATCCGTGCCTCCGTATACGAAAAAATATAAATAACGAAAGTATCCCGCAGCCCTCAAAAGCTGCGGGATACTTACTTATGGAGCGGATAATGGGAATCGAACCCACCTCTACGGCTTGGGAAGCCGTCGTTCTACCGATGAACTATATCCGCATTTTATTTGCCAAGTTAATTTACCAAACTCCGGCGAAAAAGTCAAGGGAAAATAAAGCGGCGCAGCGGAATACGCGGCGGGGGGAGTGGGCGTTGTGTGAATACCCTATAAAAATATGGAAAATTTGTGAATTTTTACTGGATTTTACGGAAGCTTTGTGATATAGTATTTGGACGGAAAAAACGTCAGTTTTCAAGACTTTTTGCGGGAATTTATCGGCAAAACATTCGAAATTTGAACAGCTAAACGCCAAATAAATTCGCTTCGTCAGCAAGAGAATATTTCGTGAACGGTTCGCACCTTAACGAACACATTCACCGAGATGTGTCTTGAATATGCGCTTTTGTCAAATGGGGTTCAAAAAGAGTATTTATAACAAGAGGTGGAAAGGATGTCACTCAAAAACCTGAACGGTGTGCATATCCCCCATCGGAAAAACACTGCCGGTATGCAGGCAATCAAAATGCCGCCGCCGGCTCAGGTGACCATTCCGATGAGTATGCACATCGGCAAGCCTGCCAACTGCATCGTTGCGGTCGGCGACCACGTCGATGTCGGTCAGAAGATCGGCGAACCCGGCGGATTTGTATCCTCCCCGGTGTACGCGAGCGTTTCCGGCACGGTGAAGGCGATCGTTCCTCTGCTGCAGTTCATGGGAACGAACTGCCAGGCCGTGGTGATCGAGTCCGACGGACAGATGACCGTGTCGGATTCCGTCAAGGCGCCGGAAATTACCGACTACGCGAGCTTTATCAACGCCGTTCGAGACAGCGGTGTTGTCGGCCTCGGCGGCGCGACGTTCCCGACGGCCGTGAAGCTCGATGTGAAGGATACGTCCAAGATCCAGGAGATCATCATCAACGGCGCCGAGTGCGAAGGCTACATTACCAGCGACCATCGCACCATGCTTGACCGCACCGACGAGGTAGCGGAAGGCTGCAAGCTGCTTGAAAAGTGGCTGAACGTAAAGAAGATCATCATCGCCATTGAGGACAACAAGCCCGACTGCATCGAAAAGATGAAGTCCGCTACGGCGATGGACAGCTACGTGGAAGTGCGCACACTGCCGAGCATGTACCCGCAGGGCGGCGAAAAAGTCCTCATTTATCACACGACCGGCAAGATTATGCCGGAAGGCAAGCTCCCCATCGATGTTGGCAGCATCGTGATGAACGTCACCTCCGTGGCGACGATCGCACACTACTGCGCTACCGGTATGCCTCTCGTTGAGAAGTGCATCACGGTGGACGGCTCCGCCATCGCCTCCCCGAAGAACGTCATCGCCCCCATCGGCACGTCCTGCGAGAACGTAATCGAGTTCGCCGGCGGCTTCAAGAGCGACCCCAAGAAGCTTGTCATGGGCGGCCCGATGATGGGCGTTGCGCAGTTCACGCTCAATGCTCCCGTGGCCAAGGGCACAAGCGCCATTCTTGCCTTCGACGAGAAGGAAGCCCGCCTGCCGGCGCCGAGCGCGTGCATCCGCTGCGGCGGCTGCATTGACCACTGCCCGATGAACCTTATGCCCGTGGAGATCGAGCGCGCGTATACGAACAAGGATGCCGAAGCGCTCAAGGCTCTCAAGATCAATCTCTGCATCGAGTGCGGCTGCTGTGCCTTCCAGTGCCCGGCCCACCGTCCGCTCGTACAGGTGAACAAGCTCTCCAAGACGCTTGTGCGCGAGTACGACAACCGCATGAAAACTCTGAAGGAGGCGGGAAAATGAACCATGACCTTATCGTAAGCGTCTCGCCTCATTATCACAAAAAGGGCGCCACGACGCAGCACATCATGCTTGATGTGCTCATTGCCCTCGTTCCGGCATTGATCGCATCCGTCTGCATCTTCGGCATCCGTTCGCTGCTTGTGGTTGCGGTTTCCGCCGCCAACTGCATGCTGCTTGAGTTCCTGTGGAATAAACTCTTCAAGAAGGAGCAGACCATCTCCGACCTCTCCGCTGTTGTTACCGGTGTTCTCATCGCCTACAACGTGCCCGTAAGCATGCCAATCTGGCAGCTCCTCATCGGTGACTTCATCGCCATCATCATCGTGAAGATGCTCTTCGGCGGTCTCGGCTGCAACTTCGTGAATCCCGCCCTTGTCGGCCGTCTTTCCATGATGCTCTCCTTCACCGAGAGCATGACGGATTATCTCCCAAGCGATGTCGTCTCCTCTGCCACGGTGGATGTGCTGACTACCGCTACGCCGCTCAACGCGATCCTTGATAATCAACTCACCATGGGCAGCTTCGAGACGCTGCTCTTCGGCACCCACGGCGGTGTCCTCGGCGAGACCTGCGCCGTCGCTCTTATCCTCGGCGGCATCTATCTCGTCGTGCGCGGTGTAATCAAGATCACGATCCCCGTCTGCTTCATTGCCAGCACGTTCGTGTTCACATTCCTCTTCAACGGCTTCAACGCAACCTCCGCGTTTCTGAGCCTGTTCGCCGGCGGTCTGATGCTCGGCTCCATCTTCATGGCGACCGACTATGTCACGAGCCCCTTCACCACGAAGGGCCGCGTGATCTTTGCCGTTGGCTGCGGCTTCTTCACCAGCGCGATCCGCGTCTTTGCCAATTCTGCAGAGGGCGTATCCTACGCCATTCTGCTCATGAACCTGCTGGTGTCCTACATTAACGAGGGTTGCCGGACGAAGCCCGTGGGAGGTGCCAAAGCGTAATGGAAAAGAAAAACAACACATTCTGGACGGAAATGGCGCGCCCCGTAGTGGTGCTCGTGGTCATCTGCCTCGTAGCGTCCGCGCTGCTCGGCTTCACCAATGCCAAAACCGCTCCCGTGATCGAAGCGAACACTCTTGCCGAGGCCGAAGCGACCCGCAGAGAAGTTCTCCCCGATGCAACATCCTTTGAAAAGATCGAAGTAAGCGCCGACCTCGCCTCTCAGGGCGTCACCGGCATTTACAAGGGTGACAACGATTCCGGCTATGTCGTGTCGGTCGGCAAGACCGGCTACGGCGGAACGGTCACCGTGACCGTCGGCTTCGACACCGAAGGCACCATCCTCCTCGTGAAGGCGGATGTCTCGAGCGAAACGCAGGGCGTCGGCAGCAAGGTCGGCGAGGAATCCATGCTTGCAAAGTTCACCGGTCTCTCCGATGATGTGAGCAAGGTGACCCTCAAGACCGGTGCTACCTTCACCAGCAACGCCGTCCGCGACGGTGTCAACGCCGCTTGTGCCGCAGTTGCGGCGGTCCGATAAAGGAGGGCGGAGAATATGAAAAAAAGAATGCAGATCCTTGTGAACGGTATTTTCAAGGAAAACCCCGTTCTCGTACTGGTGCTCGGCTGCTGCTCCTGCCTTGCCATTTCCGTAACGGTTAAGGGCAGCCTCGGCATGGGCGTCGCACTTACCTTTGTTCTCATCGGTTCCAATGTCGTTATTTCCGCGCTCCGCAAGATCATCCCCGATAAGATCCGTATCCCGTGCTATATCGTCGTCGTGGCCACGTTCGTCACGCTCGTTGAAATGGTCGTGCATGCGTATCTGATCGACCTTTACAACGCACTCGGCATCTTCCTGCCGCTCATCGTTGTAAACTGCATCGTGCTCGGCCGCGCCGAAATGTTTGCCAACAAAAACGGTGTCATCGACAGCCTCTTTGATGGCCTCGGCATGGGCATCGGCTACACGATGGTCCTTACCGCCATGGCGATCGTCCGCGAGCTCCTCGGCTCCGGCAGCCTGCTCGGCTATCAGATTATCCCCGAAGAATACACCATCCGCATCATCACCCAGACGCCCGGCGGCTTCTTCATGTTCGGCCTGACGATGGCGATGCTCGTGCTCGGCATGTCCAAGCAGGGCAAGACCTTCAAGCCTGAAATGGGCTGCGGCGAAGGCGGCTGCGCCGGCTGCGACAGCGAGGGCGATTGCGCCGAAAATAAGGAGGCGAAGAACTGATGCTTAAAGAAGTACTGAAAATCATGTTCAGCATGATCCTGACGCAGAACTACGTTCTCGTTCAGTTCATCGCTATCTGCCCGTTCCTCGGCGTTTCGAAGAAATTCGATTCCTGCATAGGCATGAGCGGCGCCGTTATCTTCGTCATGACGCTCGCCAGTGCCGCCACGCACCTCATTTATCAGTATGTTATGGTCCCCAACGGACTGGAGTATCTGTCCACCATCATCTTCATCCTGGTCATCGCCGCTCTCGTGCAGTTCGTGGAGATCTTCCTCAAGAAGTATGTTCCGCCTCTGTACAAGGCCCTCGGCGTTTACCTGCCGCTGATCACCACCAACTGCGCGGTGCTCGCCGTGACGCTTCTCAACGTCTCCGAAGGCTACACCGCCGCACAGGGCGGTCTGCTTCTCAGCTGCGTGAACGGCTTCTCTGCCGGCGTCGGCTTCGGTCTTGCTCTGATTCTCTTCTGTGGTGTCCGCAAGGCTCTCGAGCGCGCCAAGCCCCCCAAGTGCTTTGAAGGCCTGCCCATCACTCTCGTGGCCGCGGCTCTCACCAGTATGACTTTCATGGGCTTTGCCGGCATTGCCGACAAGCTGTTCGGTTAAGGAGGGACGGACATGAACGGAGTATTAAGCGCGATCCTTGTTTTGCTTGTCATCGGCGCTGTCAGCGCCATTGTCCTCGTCATTGCCTCCAAGTACATGAGTGTCCCCGAGGACGAACTTTTCCCGACCATTCGTGAGTGCCTGCCCGGTGCCAACTGCGGCGCGTGCGGCTACGCCGGCTGCGACGGCTACGCCAAGGCACTGGCCACCGGCGAAGAGACCCGAACCAACTTGTGCGTCCCCGGCGCCGACGGCGCCGCCGCTTCCATCGCCGCCATCATGGGCGTTGAGGCGGAGGACGTTGTGGAGATGGTCGCCTATGTGAAGTGCAACGGCAACTGCCACACCGCCAAGCACAAGTACGAGTACGCCGGCATCAACAACTGCTCGGCGGCAAACATCCTCTTCCAGGGCGAATGGGTCTGCTCGAACAGCTGCCTCGGCTACGGCGACTGCGAGAATGCCTGCCCGTCGAACGCCATCCATGTGATCAACGGCGTCGCGAAGGTCTACCCGAGCATGTGCACCGGCTGCGGCGTTTGCACGCGTACCTGCCCGAACCACATCATCTCGCTGCGCCGCGCCATCGATCCGACCATTGTACGCTGCAGCAACACACAAAAGGGATCTCTCGTCCGCATCGGCTGCACCGCCGGCTGCATCGGCTGCAAGAAATGCGAAAAGGCCTGCCCGACCGGCGCTATCACCGTGGTTGACAATCTGGCCACGATCGATTACGATAAGTGCGTCGGCTGCGTCGCCTGCTCGGAAGCCTGCCCGATCGGTGTCATCGTAAGATACTGAGCAAATATCCGTTTATCTGCCCGACGAAAGCCGGGCGGATTTTTTGAAAGGCACTGCATGAAACGCGAAAGAACAAAAAAAGACCACATCCGTGCGGACTTACTGCTTATCGGCACTCTTCTTCTTTTTGCACTGGTACTTTTCCTTTGGCAGCAAATGAGTCGGGAGAGCGGAGCTGTGGCGGCCGTTTACGTAAACGGCGTGAAAACGGCGGAGTACCCTCTCTCTGTGGATACGACCGTAACGCTCAAGAGCGAAAACGGCGGATACAATGTCCTCGTCGTCTCCGACGGCTGTGCCGACGTGACGGACGCAAGCTGTCCGGACGGCATCTGCGTGCGCACCCGTGCGGTGCGGTATGCGGGGGAGAGCATTATCTGTCTCCCGAACAAAACGGAGATCCGCATCGAAGGTGCGCCATTCTCCGGCGTGGATCTGGTGCTGATATGAAAACAAAACGAACGGTGCTCCTTGGCTTGCTCACGGCCTGTGCGATGATCCTCTCTTATGTGGAGTCGCTCCTGCCCTCCATCGGCATCCCGGGCGTCAAAATGGGCCTTGCGAATATCGCGGTTATTTTCGTTCTCTTCCGCTTCGGGTGGAAGGAAGCGGCGGGAGTTTCTCTTGTGCGTGTTGTGCTTGTAAGCCTCCTTTTCGGCAGTATCGGGGTACTCCTCTATTCCCTCGCCGGTGCCGTGCTTAGCCTTGCTGTTATGGCGCTGCTGCGCCGCATTGACCGTTTTACCACGGTCGGCGTGAGCGTCGCGGGCGGCATCGCGCACAATGCGGGACAGGTGCTCATGGCCATGCTCATTCTCGAAACGAAGCAGCTCGTCGCCTGTTTTCCTGCGTTGGCCATCGCAGGCATCGCGGGCGGCATACTTACCGGACTTACGGCGGCGCTCCTTATCCGCCGCATCCCGAAATTCTGAAGACAACACCGCACAATATCGTCTGTGTTTCTCTTCCTTGATTCGGCAAAAAATCTCTCATAAATTACTCTTGCCGAATTATCCGGTGCTGCTTGAAAACTGCCGTTTTTCACGAATCTTTTCACTATTTCCGCCGAAAAGCTGTATTGGGCGCAAAAGAAAAATTCTTTACTCCGGCGGATATATCGTGTATAATATAGATTTAGAAAAAGAACAAAGAGGCAAATTTTATGGAATTTATCAGCCACTCCGAGGCAGAAACCGAGGAGCTCGGCGCTCGTCTGGCACGTTCTCTCCCCGGAAAGGGCGTTGTCATCGCCATGTATGGCGAGCTTGGCGCAGGAAAGACAGCGTTTGTCCGCGGCCTGGCGCGCGGTCTGGAAGTCGACGGCTGCGTCACGAGCCCAACCTTTACCATCGTCAACGAGTTCTACGGCAAGCGTGACCTGTTCCATTTTGATATGTACCGGCTCGGCAGTGCGGACGAGCTGTTTGACATCGGCTGGGAGGACTACCTCGACCGCGGCGGCGTGTGCGCCGTCGAATGGAGCGAGAATGTTCCCGAGGCCTTTGATGGGTCGGAGATCCGCGTGAGCATTGAGAAATGCTCGGATAACGAGAGAAAAATCACCATTGAGGGGGTGGAACTGTGCTGATCCTCGGATTGGAGACTTCGGCGAAAGCGTGCTCGGCCGCGCTCTGCCGTGACGGCACCCTTGTGGCGCAGAGTTTTTCGCGCACGGGACTTACGCACAGCCGTACCATGCTCCCTATGATCGAAGATATGCTCCGCAACACGGATACGGCGAAAGAGGACATCGACGCCGTGGCCGTCGCGCAGGGCCCCGGTTCCTTCACCGGCATCCGCATCGGCATCTCCACGGCCAAGGGCCTCTGCTGGGGTCTCGACCGTCCCGCCGTCGGCGTATCCACACTCGAAGCGATGGCGCAGAGTGCCCGTTTTGTTCCGGATGATACGCTCATCTGCCCTGCCATGGACGCGCGGCGGTCACAGCTTTACAATGCGCTTTTCGCCGTCAAGGACGGCACGGTCACGCGCCTGACCGAAGATCGTGCCCTCTCCGCCGATGCGCTCGCCGAAGAGCTCGCGGCGATGGGGAAGAGCGTGTGGGTCCTCGGCGACGGCTGTGAGATCTGCGATAAAGCCCTTGCGGCGCACAACATCCCTCACACAGTCGCACCCGAGGAGCTTCGCTGGCAAACCGCCTTCGGCGTATGCCTTGCCGCACTCGGCAAAACACCCGTCGGCGCGGAGGATCTGCTGCCCGTATATCTGCGCCTTTCACAGGCGGAACGCGAGCGCCAGAGCCGCATGGAATAACAAATAAGTTATCAATATATAAATATACAAAGGAGCAAAACAATGAGTGAGCTGCATGTATTTGACCACCCCCTGATCCAGCATAAGCTGTCCATCCTCCGCGATAAGAACACGAGCGTGAAGGAATTCCGTGAGCTCGTCGGCGAGATCGCCATGCTCATGTGTTATGAAACCACGCGCGACCTTCCTCTCGAGGAAGTCGAGATCGAAACTCCCGTTGCTCACGCAAAGGTAAAGCGTCTGGCCGGCAAAAAGCTTGCCGTTGTTCCTATTCTGCGCGCCGGTCTCGGCATGGTCGACGGTATGGTCGCCATGATCCCCTCCTGCAAGGTGGGCCACATCGGTCTGTACCGCGACCCCGACACTCTCGAGCCGGTAGAGTACTACTGCAAGCTCCCCAAGGACATCAGCGAGCGCGAAGTCATCGTTGTTGACCCGATGTTCGCTACCGGCGGCAGCGCTTCCGCGGCCTGCACCTTCCTCAAGCAGCACGGCTGCAAGCACATCCGTCTCATGTGCATCATCGGCACCCCCGTGGCGTGGGCGAGAATGCAGAAAGATCACCCCGATGTCGACACCTATGTTGCGGCTATGGACCCCGTCCTCAACGACCACGGCTACATCGTCCCCGGTCTCGGCGACGCCGGTGACCGCATCTTCGGCACGAAGTAATCCGCTTACGATTGCTCAGATATCCAAATACGATTCCGGTTGGATGCTTTTGCGCCCAACCGGAATTTGCGCTTTTCCGGGTGTGCAGAATAAGGTCTTTACTTTTTGGCTGTTTTGTGGCATTATATATATTGAAATTGTATGTTCTTAAGCGGCGGAACGAAACCGCCGGATGATCGAGGTTGAAACTATGCGTTTTCTTTTTTCCTGCGGCGGTACGGCCGGCCATGTAAATCCCGCGCTCGGCGTGGCGGCACGACTTCGCGAACTGATCCCGGACTGTGAAATTCTCTTCATCGGCGCCAACGGCAAGATGGAGATGGACCTGGTTCCCCGCGAGGGCTACGAGATCCGCGGCGTGCCGATCCTCGGCCTCAGCCGTTCCCTTTCTGTGGAAGGTATTATACACAATGTTCATTTTCTCAATAACCTTTTGAAATCGGGTCCTGCGTGCCGTAAAATTCTCAAGGAATACCGTCCCGACGTCGTTGTCGGCACCGGCGGCTATGTATGCTACCCGGTGATCCGGGAGGCGACCCACCTCGGCATCCCCACAGCCGTGCACGAGAGCAACGCCGAGCCCGGCCTTACGACGCGCCTTCTTGAGGGAGATGTAAACAAGATCATGGTCGGCTTCGAGGAAGCCCGCGCCAACTATAAGAACCCCGACAAGGTCGTTGTCACCGGTACGCCGGTGCGTCTCGGCTTTATGCGGACGGAAAAGGCGGATGCCCGCCGGCAGCTCGGCATTCCCGAGGATGAGAAGCTTGTTGTATCCGTATGGGGTAGCCTCGGCGCGACCGAGATGAACAAATCCGTTGCGCGCATGATCGCACTCGCCATGCAGGAGGAAGAGCGGCCGTTCCGTCTTGTCCACTCGGCGGGCAAGCGCGGCATTGACGATATGAACCGCCAGATGAGCGAGGAACTCGGCCTCTCCGGCTGGAACGAGGCGGGATTTGGGGTCACGGAATATATTTACGACATGGCGACATGGATGGCAGCAGCGGATCTTGTGCTCTGCCGCAGCGGCGCGTCCACGCTCGCGGAGCTCACGGCCATTGCAAAGCCCGCGATACTCGTGCCCTCGCCGAATGTGGTGCACGCGCATCAGGAGAAGAACGCCCGCGTACTCGAGCGCGGCGGCGGCGCTGTTGTCCTCCTTGAAGAAGATGCTTCCCCGGAGACGATGCTCTCGACCATCAAAGACCTTCTTGCCGATAAAGCGAAGCTCGCCGAAATGGAAGAGCATATGCACGGTCTCACCGTGGAAAATGCAACCGACGAGATCACCTCTATTGTTCTCTCTCTCGCCGCAAAGGAATAACCCTGCAAAGGAGCGGAATATGGCATCCGAAACCGAATTCAATCAGCAGACAAAAGTCCGGCACCGCAGCCCATGGTCCGGGCCGATGGTATTGATCCTTATCTTCTTTGTCGCCGTCCTTGTCATGAGCCTTGCGTTCTGCGTGTCGAAGATCGAGGTCGTCAACGCCTCGGAGTATACCGATGCGGAGATCATCGCGGCCTCCGGCATCGAGCGCGGTGCGAACCTCTTCTTTGTTGATCGCTTCCAGGCGGCGAGCATGATTTTCTCCGAGCTGCAGTACATGGACACCATCAGCATCACGCGTCAGCTCCCCAATAAGATCATCATCCAGGCCGAGGGCTCTGCACCGGCTGCCTATATGAAAATCGATGATGCGTACTGGTTTCTTGACCGCACCGGAAAAATGCTCGGCACGACCGACTCCCTCGCGGCGGAGAGCTATCCAGAGATACGCTCTTTCTCCGCGGCCTCGGCGGTGGAAGGGGAGACGATGATCGTACAGGATACCGACGCCGAGCGCTTAGCCGTGTTGCAGACGATCCTGCCGGTCATCAAGGCCGAGGATCTCTCGGGCCTCATAAAGTGGATCGACCTCAAAGACCCGACCAACCCCTCACTCCGATACGATAACCGCATCACAGCTTATCTCGGCTCCGAGGGCGACATCGACTATTGCATCGCTCTTTTGAAAAATGCCGTGTTGCAGCTGGCGGAGGATGACACCGGAACACTGACGTATTCCGGAGGAAATTCCTGGAGTTACAGCCCGGAATGAACAAAAAAGGCGATTTCTTTTCAAATTTGTCACAAAATCCGGGCACAAGTCAACATAATGCTGTTGACCTCTGACGAAAATCGTTATAAAATGTCAAGTATGTATGTAGACCCATAGAGTTCCATTGGGAGGGTATAAAATGGCAAACACCAAAGACGCAGAGAACGTAGTCACCATAAAAGTAATCGGCATCGGCGGCGCCGGCAACAACGTTGTCAACCGCATGGCGCCGGGCGATACGAAAGGTGTGGAGTTCATCGCCGTCAATACCGATAAACAGGCTCTGAATGTTTCTTCGGCCAAGCAGACCATTCAGATCGGCGAGAAGCTCACGCACGGACAGGGTGCGGGCTCCAACCCCGAGGTTGGCAAGAAGGCCGCGGAAGAGAGCCGCACGGCTATCAACGAGGCTCTGGCGGGCACGGATATGGTCTTTCTCACCGCCGGCATGGGCGGCGGCACCGGTACAGGTGCGGCCCCGATCGTAGCGGAAGCTGCGAAGGAAGCCGGCATCCTCACTGTCGCCGTCGTTACGCGCCCCTTCTCCTGGGAAGGCAACCGCCGCGCGAAGCAGGCCAAGGAAGGCATCAACGAGCTTATGAGCAAGGTGGACAGCCTTCTCATCATTCCGAATGACCGCCTGAAGCTCGCAAGCTCTGAGAAGGTCACGCTCGCAAATGCGTTTGAGATCGCCGATGATGTGCTTATTAAGGCCGTGAACAGCATTTCCGGCCTCATCAAGTCCACGGGCTTCATCAACCTCGACTTTGCGGACGTTACCGCCGTCATGAAGAACGCCGGTCTTGCACACATGGGTGTCGGCCGCGCCGCCGGCAAGAACAAGGCGGAAGAGGCCGCAAAGATGGCTGTTTCGAGCCCGCTCATGGAGACGGATATTCAGGGAGCCAAGGGCGTCCTCATCAACATCACCGGCTCGAAGGATATGACCCTCGAAGATGTCGAGACCGCCGCAACGCTAGTGCAGCAGGAAGCCAGCGCCGACGCGAACATCATCTTCGGCGCCAGCTTTGATGATTCTCTCGACGATGAGATCTCCGTTATCGTCGTTGCCACCGGCTTTGCCTCCAAGAAGCCCGAGCCCGAGAAGAAGGAAGAGCCTCGCATGGAGAATCCCTTTATCGAAACGCGTGAGCGCACTGAGCTTTCGAAGGAGCCCGCTGCTGTTCCGGCACAGGCCGAGGAGGACGGCGACCCGTTTGACACCATTTTTAAAATCTTTAATAATAAGTAATACGAAAACTCAAGAGCCGCGGCAAACTCTGCGGCTCTGTTTTTAAATTCAGCCAATGAAAAATCTTTTACGAGGTGATATTCATGGTACGCGTTTGCTTAGACAGAAAACTGAAGGAAATAGGCATTAGCCGCTATGAGCTCTCGAAGCGCTCCGGCGTACAGTATCAGGTAGTGGACAACTACTATAATAACCGCGCCAAGCGCTATGACCAGAAGGTCCTCGATCGCATCTGCACCGCACTTAACTGTGAGATCGGCGATGTGATTGAGTACGTAAAAGACTGACTAAATCTTGCGGGGAAACAGAAATTTGTTTCCCCGCATTCATCGTGTAAGAAAGGGTATTATTATGGAACTTCAAACGATTCTCTCTGCCTGTGACCATACGCTGCTGCGCACCGACTGCACGGCTGCCGAAATTCGCGCCCTGTGCGACGACGCCATCCGCTACGGCTGCGCTTCGGTCTGCATTCCTCCCGCCCACGTGGCAGGCGCGAAGCGCTATGTCAACGGCAAAATGAAAATCTGCACCGTTATCGGCTTTCCGAACGGCTACAATACCACCGCATGCAAGGTATTCGAGACCGAAGACGCCGTGAAGAACGGAGCGGACGAGATCGACATGGTCATCAACCTCGGCATGGTAAAAGATCAATGCTGGGATATGCTGCTCGATGAGATCCGCCGCATTAAGGCAGCCTGCAACGGGCATCTTCTTAAGGTCATCATCGAGTGCTGCCTGCTGACGGACGAGGAGAAGATCAAGCTCTGTGAGATCGTGTCGGAGAGCGGCGCGGATTATATCAAGACCTCTACCGGCTTTTCCAAGGGCGGTGCTACGTTCGACGATGTGGCGCTCATGCGCGCCCACTGCGCAAGCACCGTGAAGGTAAAAGCCGCAGGCGGCATTTCCTCACTCGAGGATGCCGAGCACTTCCTGCAGCTCGGTGCCGAGCGTCTCGGCACGAGCCGCATCGTAAAGCTCGCCAAACAGCTCGACGCCCAAGCCGCTGCAGCGGCGCATGCCGAAGCGGAGCCGGATAAAACGGAGTAACGCATTTTCTGCGGGAGCCGGAAACGGCTCCCGCACCGAATGATCCGCGAAATTTTCCCCAAAATTCGGAAAATTTCGATTGACAAACCGAACATAAGCGATTATAATAGCCACGTTAAAAAGAAAGCAGACTGTTTCCGGTCTCACCCGGCCGCAAGAGCGTGCCGCGGTTAACATCGTTTGACTTAGATTATAAGTCGGATTATGTGCGGATGCGGTTTGCGTATCCGCTTTTTTGTATTCATGGACGGCGTGGAAAGCGTCAGTGATTTATTCGGAGGTGTTTAACGATCGCTACCCAGACACATTTGCTCAACGAAGAGATCCGCGAAGCGGAAGTCCGTTTGATCAGCGAAGAGGGCGAACAGCTTGGCGTCATGCCGAGTGACAAGGCGCTCCAAATTGCGGAAGAACGCGAGATGGACCTTGTTCTGATCTCCCCGCAGGCGAAGCCGCCTGTGTGCAAGATCATGGACTACGGCAAGTTCCGTTTTGAGCAGACAAAAAAGGAAAAGGAAGCCCGCAAGAATCAGCGCATCATTGAGATCAAAGAGATCCGCATGTCTCCCGGCATCGGTGACAACGACTTCAATACCAAGCTGAAAAACGGACAGAAGTTCCTCCTGGACGGCGACCGGCTGAAGGTCACGGTTCGTTTCCGCGGCCGTGAAATGGCTCACACCAACATCGGCGAGCAACTTCTCACGAGCTTTGCTTCCCGGTGCGCCGACATTGCTACCATGGATAAGAACCCCAAGATGGAAGGCAGAAACATGTTTATGTTCCTCTCTCCCAAAGCCCCCGACAAACAAGCAAACAAAAAGTAAAGGAGATATTCCGAGATGCCGAAACTGAAATCTCACAGCGGCGCGAAGAAGAGATTCAATCTCACCAAGACCGGCAAGGTCAAACGTGCCCACGCCTTTAAGAGCCACATTCTCAACAAGAAGTCGACCAAGCGTAAGAGAGGCCTCCGTCAGGGCGCCTATGCGGACGCCACCACCGCGCCCACGATCAAGCAGATGATTCCGTACAAATAAGGGAGGACGTAAAAGATGGCCAGAGTCAAAGGCGCGATGATGACGCGCAAGAGAAGAAACAAAAAGCTGGGTCTTGCCAAGGGTTATTGGGGAAACAAGTCCCGTCACTATAAAATGGCAAATCAGCAGCTGATGAAGTCCGGCCGCTACGCTTATGTCGGCCGCAAGCTGAAAAAGCGCGACTTCCGCCAGCTGTGGATCACCCGTATCAGCGCCGGCTGCAAGATGAACGGCATGAACTACTCCACCTTTATGCATGGCCTGAAGAAGGCGGGCATTGACATGAACCGCAAGATGCTCTCCGAACTCGCCATTCATGATGCCGCCGCTTTCACCGCTCTGTGCGAGAAAGCCAAAGCGAGCCTGTAATTCCATAGATTCGCAATCGACACGCTGTCTTCGGACAGCGTGTTTTTGTTGTTGCATTGCCGGCGGTTTTATGGGATAATAAGAAAATAAGATCCATATAAGGAGGGTTGCCTGATGGCATTTTGCTCGAACTGCGGTGCCAATATTCCGGACGGGAGCAAGTTCTGTCCCGAATGCGGCACAAAGATGATTTCTGTGCTTGACCGCCCACCCGCAAATAACGCACCGTCCCCCGGCAGCACGAACGGTGCGCCGCCGGAACAAACTCCTGCGGAGAACATGTTCACTTATACGCCCGAGACGCAGAGCAATTCCTACTATACGGCGTCGACGTATTCCTATGATCCGTCTGCTTCCGACATTCCCGGCGGCATTCAGACGAAGAAGGAGAGAAAGTCTTCTCTTGTACCGATTTTGCTGATCCTGCTCGGCCTTGTCGTCATCGGCGCGGTGCTCTTTTTCGTGCTGCGCGGTCGAGCCTCGGACTTTGAAGCCGTGACATATAACGCCGTGTCCGGAACATCCTTCGGCAGAGCGGTCGACGTGGATACCATGTGGCCGGACGGATTCTCCGTGGAGCTCATTTCCGGGAACAAATGCGTCGTCGCGGTGGATGGTAAATCGCAGAATTGCTCCTACGACTACGATAAGGAAGACGGTGAAATCGAGATCAACCTCGGAAAAGACAACGAGCTCGAAGGACGCATCCGCGGCGATACGCTCTATCTGGAAGATGTTCTCAATACCGGCGTTGATCTGACCTTTTTGCGCGAAGGTGCGCAAGAGCCTGCAGCGGAGCCCACGGCCGAACCTACGGTCGAACCCACGGCCGAACCTACGGTCGAGCAGGAAAGTGCCGCAGCTGCGGAGGAGACGGCCGCCGATGACTATTGGGTCGGCGACTGGTACGGCTGGTGGATCGCATACAACGGCACAGGGGACTGCGCTTCTTTGAATGACTACGCCTTTGACTCCTGCGCTTCCATTACGAAAGATGCGGACGGAAGCTATGTGCTGGAGTTGTGGGATTTGGACTGCGATAAAGGGGAAAACATTTCGCACTGTTACCTGACTCACGGAAAGGGCTACACGGAAAACGGACGCCTTGTCTCCGAGGAAGGCTATTTCTTTGATTACGACTTCGGAGCCGGTGATTGGATCATTGACCCCGGCGATTCCATTGTGAGCGAATTTGATCACATGATCTGCATCCGAGGCTCTTATGTCGATGTGAGCGACAGTTCCTCCACGATGGACTATTACATTTTCCTGCGCCCGTGGGGCATGAGCTGGGACGATGTCCGTTCGGCCGATATGACCGATATGCCGTATGACGATATGATGCCGATCTACTATGATGACTGGTATGTCCCGCGCATGAACGGCACAATGCCCGCATACTTTAACATCGATTTCGATGACCCGGACTGAACCCGCCGCACACAGAAAAACAGACGGAGCGATATGTGCTCCGTCTGTTTTCGTAAAAAGACATCGTTGAAAGAAAGCATAAACTATGGAAGAAAAGAAACGCGATAAGCTGACCCTTCGCTCCGTATGGAACATCTGCCCTGTACGGCATACGGTGCTGCTGCTCTCGCTCATGTGGCTTGCGGCATACTTCCTAGGGCGGGGCAATAAAACGTGGATGAATACGCTCTGCCGCACACTCGTGCGGCCGTGGCACGCCTTTGCGGGGCGCATCTTCTCCCTTGTGAAATTCTCCGTTACGGAGTGGATCATTCTGTTCCTCGTGGTGCTCGGCGTCACTCTGATCATTGCCCTCGTTGTCCGCCTTATCCGCCGCAAGCGGGAAAAAAGCTATCGGACGGCCATGACGATCCTCTCTGTGTCGGCTGCGATGTTCGCGCTCTTCTGCCTCTGGTGGGGCGTGCTCTACTACTCGGACAGCTTTTCCGAGCAGTCCGGCCTCGAAGCGCGGGAGATATCGGTCGAAGAACTCGAGAGCGTAACGCAATATTTCGCCGACCGGGTGAACGAAGCGAGGGAGAAGGTAGAGCGCGATTCGGAAGGCCTCTATTGTGCGGATAAAGCCGAAATTTTCGATCGCTCTGCCACGATCTACAAGAACGCAGAGAAAATTTTCCCGTGTCTGAGCTCGCCGGAGATCCGCGCAAAACCGGCGATATTCTCAAGGCTCTTGAGCTACATAAATTACACGGGCTTCTTTTTCCCGTACACCGCCGAG
Source organism: Oscillospiraceae bacterium (assembly GCA_963628785.1). Lineage (GTDB taxonomy): Bacteria > Bacillota > Clostridia > Oscillospirales > Oscillospiraceae > Apopatocola. Next base: position 27,411 of record CAVGGQ010000020.1, read on the forward strand.
GCCAACCTGAACGCCGATTCTCCGGTCTGCCTGCTGTCCTCCACCATTGCGCACGAGCTCTCACATCTGCGCGGCGTGGCCCGCGAGGACGAAGCCAACTTCTGCGCGGTGTTCGCGTGCATGGAAAGCGGCGATGTCGACTACACCTACTCGGGCGCGCTGCTTGCCTATATCTATCTCGGCAACGCCCTCTACGATGCGGACTATGACGCATGGTATGGCGTCTATTCCTCCTTGAGTGAGAATGTCCGCGCCGACCTCAAGGCCAACAACGCCTACTGGAAGCAATTCGAGACGCCGGTTGCCGATGCCTCCGAAAAGGTCTACGAATCCTTCCTGGAAACCTACGGCGACGACCGCGGTATGCAAAGCTATGGTGCCTGCGTGGATCTGCTGGTCGTCTACTACCTCAATGCTGCCGAAGCCGGAGACTGATGTCTTAGCCTCGCAGAGTTTTCGCTCATCAGAGCCCAAATAAAATTCGTTATTCTCCATCTGACGAGGGAGTTGCCAACCGTAAGGCTGACTGAGGGAGAGAACCACGCCGCAGCGGGCGCGTCTCGCTCAAATTCTAAACCCATTTCTCTTAAATCAAGTGCGCGAAACCGCACGGCGGTTTCTTTCCGAGGAGCGTCAGCTCCCTCTTTCTTGTAATACTCCTTGTATTTTGTTTTTTGTTCTTAGTCTTAGTCTTTTGTTATTTGTTTTTTGTTATTAGTCTTTAGTAGCCTTTTGCTTGCTTTCGTTCCCTTCGCT
>CAVGGQ010000021.1:0-23554 GCA_963628785.1 Oscillospiraceae bacterium
CTCCTTGCTGTCGCTGTAGTCGGCGCATCTCTCGCCTACTTCACCGATACCAAGAGTGCTAAGAACACATTTACCGTGGGCAATGTGAGCATTAAGCTCATTGAGCAGCAGACCGGAGAAAAAGGGCTTGAGGAGTTCAAGCAGGACAAGACCCTTGTTCCCGGCACGCAGAAACAGAACGCCGTTTCCAAGATCATCACCGTTGAGAACACCGGCAAGAGCGATGCTTGGGTTTGGGTCGAACTTCAGATTCCTCGTGCTCTGATTTCTGACGACTTTGCAAAAGTAGGAGCGCAGTCTGACGTTGGCGATGCTAATAACAGCCTTCATATCAATGAGTATGGCGCGTTCATGACAACTCACTTTAACAACTACACTACTTCTCCTGTAGCTGATGGTATTCTTACTTCTGATTTGAAGCCGACCAACCAGAATATGGTTGCTTATGCTGAAGAAAACTGCTGGGATGGCTTTGATGTAATCGCTGTTACTGAAGATTATGTAACACTTCGCAGCATTATGCAGTCCAAGCTTCCTGTCGGCAAGGTTTCTCTGCCCTGCCTGCGTCAGGTCTACATGGATTGGCGTGTAATGCAATCGGTTGATAAGGATGGAAATGTCACCTATACGCTGGTTGATGGAGATTCTTACAGTGGAGATTGGGAAATCATTGTCAATGCTTACGCCATTCAGGCTGACGGCTTTGATACCCCCGTCGCCGCTATCGCTGCCTACGCCAACAACGGCAAATAAAATTTAACCGCTCTCCAAAGAGTAAGCAAAAACAAGACCCGAAAAGGAGCCGAGCTCCTTTTCGGGTCTTTGCTATTGAGTGTTATTAGCCCTGGGTGGTCTGGTATGCTTTGAAAGCATCATAATTACCGGGCTTGCCGAACTGAGTGTTCAGAGCGGTGAAAGCATTACTAAAGCCATCGACCTGACCGGCTTCTGCGACAACATAAATCGTCCAGTTGCCATTCAGCGTTTTATCGGCTAATTCAATATCTTTTTGCGTGACATCATAGTTCAGATAGACCTGATTTATGGCATCATCGGTCACAGCATTTTTTTCAAGAGCGGTTTCGTAAGTCACAACATAGACATTGTAGGAAATGCCGTTAATTTTCGTTTCATAGAAGTTGAAAGAATCGCCGGAGCCAGTAAAACTGTTACGGTTCGTGGTGACTTTCGTTCCCCAGTTCCACTTGCCATCGGTATAGGAAGTTTCATAGGCATTGAAGTGAAGCAGATTCTTGGAAGCATCAAAATCAGGACTTGCACTATCCAGAACGGAAGGAATGGCAATATGCACACGGACGTATGCTTCGGAATTGCCGGTATTCTCAACATAGACGCGCTTTGCAACCGTATTGGTGGTCTTGTCGCCCGGCAGAAGAACCTGATCCTTCAGCCATTTCTGATACTCAGCATCAACGAGCGGAGTTTCGCCCTTGTTGGCTTCGTGCAGAGCAATGCTCACATTGCCCACGGTAAATGTGTTCTTAGCACTCTTGGTATCGGTGAAGTAGGCGAGAGATGCGCCGACTACAGCGACAGCAAGGAGAGCAACACACAGGCAGAGTGCGGTGATTTTCTTTTTCATGCGCTTTTAGTCTCCTCTGAAATAAATTTTTTTGAATATATTCTCCCCGTGCGCCCGGGGTATATTCCATCGTATGAGGCTCCCCTTGTGCTCAAGGGGAGGCTTCGCGGGGGAAAATTTCGCAGAGTTCCTCATCTGCGAAAGAAACGCCTCTCCGGTGTCGGAGGGGCGTTTCTCAAAGCGGAATTATAATGGTTTATCTTCTTTCAACAGTCTCTTGAAGAGCGTGGGATAATTGCCTGCGCCGTGGGCGATGTGATACACATAGACCGCTTCGGCGATCGGTCGGTATACGCAGATATACCCTCCCGCGATAACATAGCGGTATCCGCCGTTTCGCAGTTCTCTGTCCTTCGGGATATGGCCGGACAGTGGGAACATTTCGAGGCGCGAAAGCGTGTCCAATATCAAGTCGGTGATATTCCTTGCCGAGTTTGGCTCCGAAAGACGCATGTGGAGCTGCGCGATCTCTTCCGGTTGCCGCTGGGCCGGTGTCAAAATCACAACATCAGCCACGCCGGTAGATCGCCTCCAGCCGCTTCCGGGATTCTTCCGGCGTATAGGCGGGTGCGCCGGAGAGCCGTCCCGCTTCCGCCGCCTCGAGCTTCGCGCGCAGCTTCAGGGTTTCCTCGCGCTGTTCAAAGGCTTCGATGCTCATAACAACAAGGTCGCCCTCACCGTTCCTGGTAATATAAATCGGCTCCGCCTCTTCGTGCGCCAGATCGGAGATCGTTCCGTAGTCATTGCGCAGCGCAGTAGAAGACTTAATGATCATACTTCAGCACCCCCTCGAATAATTCTGCCGGAATTCTATCAGAATTATCCCCCGAATGCACCCCCCAATGCTAAAAAGCTTCCCCATATGCTCAAACGCAAAATTAAGGCAATACCGCATAATTCGGCAAGAACGAGGCTTATATCTGGGTCGATATCAAGGTCCCCACGGCCCTCATCAGCACGAACGAAAACAGCGACTACAACGCCCTTCACTGGGAAGATTATGAATACTTCAGCGGAGGATATCCGTTTGGTGGAGACGTTCCCGTCGAAGATGGTGTACTTACAGAAGACAGAGAAGTGGCTATTAAAGGCATGACCACTCAGGCCGGAACACTTTGCTGGGACGGCTTTAATCTGATCGGCACAGATGGCGAGTACACCGTGTACCGCACGAAAATGTACAATCCTCTGCCCGTCAATACGGTTTCCGTTCCCTGCCTGCGTCTGGTCTGCATGGATGAGCGCCTGATCGCCAATGCAGACGGCACCTTCACTTTCCCGCAGCAGCTCAACGATGACGGAACCGTTGCCTATGCCGGCACCACGATCCCCGCCGATACCAGGTGGGAAGTCATTGTCAACGCCTACGCCATTCAGGCCGACGGCTTCGACGACATTGATGACGCCATCGCCGCCTACGCCGCCAACGGCACCTGACCCCGAGATCAAAAAAACAGCGCAGACCCGCAGGGCCTGCGCTGTTGCATATCCTCAAAGCCTCCCCTTGTACCCAAGGAGAGGCTTTTTCATTATTCTTTGTAGTCCACCCGTCCCACGCGTTTGTGTTCGCTGTTTCGGTGGAAGCGTTCGATGACGGCTTTTTCTGCGTCGCTTACGCTCTCTCCGGCAATGTAGCGGTCGATGGCGGCGTAGGTGACGCCCATCTCTTTCTCGTCCGTCTGTCCTTCGAAGAGACCGGCGGACGGGGCTTTGCGGCGGATGGTCTCGGGGGCATCGAGATAGTCGAGGAACTCGAACACCTCGGTGACGGTGAGGTCGGCGATGGGATCGAAGTCGGAGGCGGCGTCGCCCCACTTCGTGCAGTAGCCCATGAACGCCTCGCTCGCGTTGCCGGTGCCGGCCACAAGGCGGTGCTCGGCGGCGGCGACGGCGTAGAGTGCTGTCATGCGCAGGCGCGGCGCGATGTTCGATACGGCGGCGTTGTTGAGCTGCACCCCGGCCTTTTCGAGAGATGCAGCGAGCGATGCACGCGTTTCCGTGAGATCCACGGTGCGCTGGGCAATGCCGAACTGTTCGGCGGCGCGCAGAGCGTCGTCCGTGTCGCTGCCGTAGTTCTGCGTGGTGGCGCACGGGAGCAGAATGCCGACCGTATTGTCGCACGCCTTCTTGCACAGAATGCTCACGAGCGTGCAGTCCTTGCCGCCGCTGTTGCCGTACACAATGCCCTCACAGCCGCTCTGCTCGAGCATCCTCCGAATGAATGCAACGCGGTTCTCGAGTTCTTTCCGATAGTTACGCATGACTTGATCACTCCTTTTTGTCATATAAAAGTCCGTTAATTTACGTGCAATTTGGTTAACATAACTTGCCTTGCAGCCTCCTCGGCGGTGTCGTCGAGGGGGGCGAGATCGGCCGAGCCGTACTTGCGCACAAGCGCGGTCTTTAATATCTCATCGCACAGCGCGGGGTTCTTCGGCAGCACCGGGCCGTGGCTGTATGTGCCGAAGAGGTTCTTATACCGCACGCCCTCGGTGCCGTCCTCGCCGTTGTTGCCGTGGCCGCACAGCACCGTGCCGAGCGCCTTTACGCCGCTGCCGAGCCGTGTGCGTCCGCCGTGGTTTTCAAATCCCACAACGACCGAGCCGCCGCTCTCTTCCGCGAGCCGATAGGCGTAGTTGCCGATCATGCGGTCATACGAGCCTTCGGTCGTGATGTCGAGGATGCCGGTATATTCGCACCATTGGCCGTCCGCCGTGCGGTAGCCGCGGCCCATGAGCTGATACCCGCCGCAGATGCAAAGGAACGGCACGCCGTCCTCCGCCGCTGCGCGGATATTGTCCTTGCGGCCGCCCTGCAGGTCGGAGAGCAGAACGGTCTGCTCAAAGTCCTGCCCGCCGCCGATGAAGAAAAGGTCGTAGCCCGAGAGATCGTCCTTCGCGCCGAGCGGCAGCTCCGTTACGGTGCAGCCGAGGCCGCGCCACGCGAGCCGCTTTTTCATGCACGCGATGTTCCCGCGGTCGCCGTAGAGATTGAGCACATCGGGGTAGAGATGGCAAATGTTCAGTACCGTCATTCCCAGAACCTCCCTCCGCCGGCAAGCGAGGAGAGCTTGTCGCGCACCGTGAGCATGGAAGTGTAGTTCGGCAGCACAACGACCGGTACGCCGCTTTCCCGAACGGCCCCGGCGAGCGCGTCGACCGTGTCGTATACGGTGATCGTGCCGTCGTCCGCTCCGGCGTACTTCAGGCGGATGCGCATATCCTGCGCGCGCGTGCCGTATACGCCGATGGTCTTATATTGCCGCGCGGCGAACAGGCTTTCATAGTCGGCGTCCCATACCCACGAGACATCCGTGCCGTCGGCGGTGTTGTCGTTCAGACAGAAGATGGGGAGCACCTCCTCGCCGTATCCCGCGAGGAATTCGAGGGCGCGGTCGCATCCCGCGGGGTTTTTCACGAGCACGATGCGCACCGGAGTCTCTCCGATCGTGAGCTGCTCCATGCGCCCGAACACCGCGCCGAAGTCCGCGAGAGAGGCGCGGCAGGCGCTCTCGTCCCAGCCCATGGCGTGGGCGGCGGTGAGCGCCGCGGCGGCGTTGGAAGCATTATAGATGGCGGGCAGCGCGAGCCGGAAGGATACCTCGCCCTCCGGCGTCGTCATGGTGACGAAGCTGCCGCCCTGGCTCGGGCGGATGCTCTCCACGGCAAACTGCGGATCGGGGCGATGCGCGCCGCAGTTCGGGCAGTACCAGTCGCCGAGATGGGCGTAGGTGTGCCGCCGGTAGGCATAGCGCGTGCCGCACCGCAGACAGTTGGGCGCGTCCGAAACGTTCGGCACGCTCTGCCCGACGACGCTGTTGAGCCCGTAGTAAAGAACGCCGTTCGGCACATCCCACCCGAGCGAGGCCGTGAGCGAGCAGTCCGCGTTGAGGCACAGCACCGCGCCCGGCGCTTTATTTATGCCCTCGGCAATATAGTTGCGCGTGTGCGTGACCTCGCCGTAGCGGTCGAGCTGATCGCGGAAGAGGTTCGTCACGACCACCGCGCGCGGCTGCATGGCCTCGGTCACGGCGGGGAAGTTGCCCTCGTCGCACTCGATGACAGCGAGCTTTTTGCGCGGCTTGCCGAAAAGGTTCGCGTTTTCAATGAGTTCGGCGGTGATGCCGCTCGTGAGGTTCGCGCCCGAGCGGTTCGAGAAGTACGGCGTGCCGGTTTTGTCGAGCATATGACGCAGCATGCCGCAGGTGGTCGTTTTGCCGTTCGTGCCGGTCACGAGCACCGTTTCCACGCCGCGCGAGAGCTCACGCATGAGGCCCGGGCAGACGCGAAGCGCCGCCTTGCCGGGAAACGCCGTGCCGCCGCGCCCCAGAAGCCGCAGCCCGAAGCGCAGTACGCGGCTCACAAGACACGCGAGAAATACGCGCACCTTCATAGACGGATGTACTCTTCGCGGCCCGCGCCGACGGAGACCCAGCCGATGCGGCAGCCGACAGCCTCCTCCAGATACCGGACATAGTTCTGCGCCGCCTTGGGCAGATCCTCAAACTTGCGGCAGCCGGTGATGTCACCGGAGAAGCCCTCGACATACTCGTACACGGGCTTGCACTTGGCGAGCACGGTCTCGACCGGGAAGGTGTGAATGATCTCGCCGTTGAGCTCGTAGCCGGTGCACACGGGGATCTTCTCCCAGCCGGAGAGCACATCGAGCTTCGTGAGAGCAAGCTCCGTGGCGCCCTGCAGCTGCACGCCGAAGCGGGAGGCGACAATGTCGAATCCGCCGACGCGGCGCGGACGGCCGGTAGCGGCGCCGTATTCTCCGCCGGCTTCGCGCAGACGGTTGCCCTCGTCACCGAAGAGCTCGCACACGAACGGACCCTCGCCGACGCAGCTGGAGTAGGCCTTCATGATGCCGACCACGCTGTCGACGCGCTTGGCGGGGATGCCCGCACCGATGGGCGCGAATGCGGCGATGGTGGAAGAAGACGAGGTGTAGGGGTAGATACCGAAATCAATGTCGCGCAGTGCGCCGAGCTGAGCCTCGAAGAGGATGTTCTTGCCGGCGTCGGCCTGCGCGGTGAGGTAGTCAGTGGTGTTCACGAGATACTCGCGCCAGGGGAAGGCGTAGGTCTCGAGCCACTTGTACATCTCGTCGACGGAGATGGGCTCATGGCCGTAGCCCTTCACGGTGATGTTCTTCCACTCGACGAGGTCGGCGAGCTTCTCGCGCAGGCAGTCGGTGAAGAGCAGATCGCCGGTGCGCAGTGTCTTCTTCATGTACTTGTCGGCGTACACCGGGCCGATGCCGCGGCGCGTGGAGCCGAATTTCTTGTCCGCGAGGCGGTCTTCCTCGAGGATGTCCATCATCTTGTGGTACGGCATGCAGATGGTGGCGCGGTCGGAGATCTTGAGATTTTCCGGCGTGATGACGATGCCCTGCGAGCGGAGCTTTGCGACCTCGTTGGTGAGGTGCTCCATGTCGAGCACCATGCCCGGGCCGAGCACGTTCACGGTGCCCTCGCGCAGAATGCCGGACGGCATGAGGTTGAGCACGAACTTGCCGCGCTCGTTCACGACGGTGTGCCCGGCGTTGTTGCCGCCCTGATAGCGGACGACGATCTCGTTTTCGGCGGAGAAGAGGTCGACCATGCGGCCTTTTCCTTCGTCGCCCCAGTTGATTCCTACGACTGATGTCAGCATTTTTATATCCTCCTTAGACCCTTATGGCTCCGCCCTCGGCAATGTCGCCGCGGCGCGTTTCCATGATGGGATAAACATACGAATTGAGAAAAGAGCGCGTCTGCTCCGGCGCGAGACCCACAAATTTCTTCACATCGAGCAGCTCATCGAGCACCTCGGGGGTGAGATGGAAGTGCTCGTCCGCGAGCAGCATATCGAGCAGATGCCCGTCCTCGCCGCGCAGCTTCACGCTCTCGGCGGCCCGGAGGGAGTATTGACGGATGATCTCGTGCAGCTTCTGGCGATCCTCGCCGAGCGACACGGCGCGCATGAGAATGTTCTCCGTCGCCATGAACGGCAGCTCCTCGCGGAGATGTTTTTGCATGACGCACGGATATACCTTGCACCCGCGCACCACATTGGCGCACAGCGTGAGAATGGCATCGCACGCGAGAAACGCCTCGGGGAGCGTGAGACGGCGGTTCGCGCTGTCGTCGAGCGTGCGCTCGAGCCACTGGTTCATCGCGGTGTCCGCGGTGTTCGAGGCGAGGTTCACAACATAGCGGCTGAGCGACACGATGCGCTCGCACCGCATGGGGTTGCGCTTGTAGGCCATGGCGGACGAGCCGACCTGCTCGGTCTCAAAGGGCTCGTCGAGCTCGCGCATGTGGGCGAGGAGACGCATGTCGGTCGCCATTTTCGCGCTGCTCTGCGCCACGGAGGAGAGAATGTTCATAACGAGCGAGTCGAGCTTGCGGGTGTAGGTCTGTCCCGCCACGGGGATGCAGTGCTCCGCGCCCATTTTCGCGGCGATCTTTTTTTCAAGCGCGAGCACCTTCTCGCCGTCGCCCTCGAAGAGCGCGAGAAAGCTCGCCGCCGTGCCGGTCGCGCCCTTGCACCCCGAGATGGGGAGCAGCGCAAGCCCGGTCTCGAGCTGCTCAAGGTCGATGAGGAAGTCCTGCAGCCAGAGCGTGGCGCGCTTGCCCGCGGTCGTGGGCTGCGCCGCCTGAAAATGTGTCCACGCAAGCGTCGGCGTGTCCGCTTCGCGCTCGGCAAACGAGGCGAGCGCATCGATGACGGCAAGGAGCTCGCCGCGGATGAGCCGCAGCGCCTCGCGCATCTGCAGCAGGTCGGTGTTGTCGTCCACATAGCAGCTCGTAGCGCCGAGGTGGATGATGCCTGCGGCCTTTGGGCAGGCATCGCCGAAGGTGCGGATGTGAGCCATTACATCGTGGCGGAGACGGGACTCGTACTCCGCGGCGCGGTCAAAATCAATATCGTCGAGGTGCGCACGCATTTCGTCGAGCTGCTCGTCCGTGATAGGCAGCCCCAGCTCCTGCTCGCTCTCGGCAAGCGCGAGCCACAGGCGGCGGAACGTGGAAAACTTCCACTGCGGGGAGAAAATGTGCTGCATTTTCTCGGACGCATAGCGCGAGCACAGGGGATTTTCGTATACGTCTTTCATTTGCTTCACTCCACGGTGACGGATTTTGCGAGGTTGCGGGGCTTATCGATGTCGCACCCGTTGCAGCGCGCCACATGGTAGGCAAAGAGCTGCAGCGGAAGGATCTCGGGAATGGCGGCGAGGAGCGGCTCCGTGACCGGAACGAAGAGCACATCGTCCGCCTCGGCAAAGATGCGGCGGTTGCCCTCGTTCACCACGGCGAGCACCTTCGCCCCGCGCGCCTTGACTTCCTTGATGTTCGACATCGTCTTGTCAAAGAGCTCATTCCAGCACGCGAGCGACACAACGAGCCGCCCGGGGTCGATGAGCGCGATGGTGCCGTGCTTGAGCTCGCCCGCGGCGTACGCCTCGGAATGGATGTAGGAGATCTCCTTGAGCTTCAGCGAGGCCTCGAGCGCGACGGCGTAGTCGATGTTGCGCCCGATAAAGAAGAGCGACGAGTTGCCGCAGTACCGCTCGGCGAGGTAGCTCACCTGCGGGTTGAGGTCGATGCTGCGCTGCGTGCGCTCGGGGAGCGCGAGGATGCCCCCGACAAGCTCCGCGTACCGCTCGCGCGTAATGGCGCGGCGCTCGTTTGCCATCCAAACGGCGAGCAGATCCAGAACGGCGATCTGCGTTGTGTAGCCCTTCGTCGTCGCAACGGCGATCTCGGGACCGGCCCATGTGTAGAGCACATAGTCGCCGAGCTTCGCCACTGTGCTGCCGACCACGTTCACGATCGTGAGCACCCGCGCGCCGTGCGCCTTGCACTCGCGGATGGCGGCAATGGTGTCGGCCGTCTCGCCGGACTGGGAGAGCGCGATGAGCAGCGTGTGCTCGTCGACGATCGGGCGGCGGTAGCGCAGCTCGCTCGCCACATCCACCTCCACCGGCACGCGGCAGAGCGATTCGATCATATACCGTCCGACACAGCCGGCGTGGTACGCGCTGCCGCAGGCGGTGATGACGATTCGGTTTACATAACGGAAATCCGCGCGGAACGCCTCGTCGAAGTCGTCGAGGACAACGGTGCCGTTTTTGATGCGCGGGGCAATGGTCGCCTTGAGCGCGCGGGGCTGCTCCATGATCTCCTTGAGCATGAAGTGCTCATAGCCGCCCTTTTCCGCCGCCTCCACATCCCAGACGACGCGGGAGACGCTGTGTTGCACCGGCTTTCCGGTGCTGTCGAATATCGATACGGAGTCGGGCGTGATCTCGGCGAACTCGCCGTCCTCCAGATAGATGACATTTTTTGTGTGGCTCACGAGCGCGGTCACGTCGGAGGCAAAGAAATTCTCGCCCACGCCGATGCCCAGAATGAGCGGCGACGCCATTTTCACGGCGCACAGCGTGCCGGGCTTGTCGGCACACAAAACGCCGAGCGCATAGGAGCCTTCGAGCCGCGCCGCGGTATGCAGCACGGCGGATTTGAGGTCGCCCGTGTAGTACATGTCGAGCAGATGCACGATGACCTCGGTGTCGGTCTCGCTTTGGAATACAAAGCCCTTCGCCTTGAGCTCCTCGCGGAGCGCGGCATAGTTTTCGATGATGCCGTTGTGAACGATGGCGAATTTGCCGTCGTTGGACATATGGGGGTGCGCGTTCGTGTCCGTGGGCGCACCGTGCGTGGCCCAGCGCGTGTGGCCGATGCCCGAAAAGCCCGGCAGCAGCGCGCCGTTTTGCGTTTTCTCCGCGAGCGCATTGATGTGCCCGGAGGCTTTGATCATATGAAGAATGCCGTCTTTTTCCACGGCGATGCCGGCGCTGTCATACCCGCGGTATTCCAGCTTGCGAAGCCCGTCCAGCAGCAGCGGCGCTGCCTCCTGGGTGCCGGTAAATCCAACAATTCCGCACATAAGGATCCTTTCTTGCGAAGCAAATGCGATTCCCCTGCGGGATCTCCCGCAGGGGGGCGAGTGTCGATCAGTACTTATAGCCGATCTCGTCGGCGAGCGATTTCTCCAGAATGACAACGGCGTCGCGGTGCAGCCGCAGGAATGTGGCTGGGCAGTGCGGGTCGATGCGGTCGGAGAGGAGCAGCGCGCGCATGGCGTCGTGCTTCTTGCCCGACACGATCATGAGGAGCTTTTTCGCGCGCATGATGTTGCCCATGCCCATCGTCACGGCGAAGCGGGGTACTTCGTCGCGGGAGGCAAAGAAGCGCCGGTTGGCGTCGATGGTGCTCTCGTCAAGCGTTTCGAGATGTGCGCCGTCGCAGAGTGTGTCGCCCGGCTCGTTGAAGCCGAGGTGGCCGTCCGGCCCTACGCCGAGCACCTGCACATCGATGTCTGTGCGGTCGAGCACGGCGTTGAACTCGCGGAGATTTTCCTCCGTGTCGCCGGTGCCGCGAGCCACATAGGTGTTCGCCTTGTCGATGTTGATGTGGTCAAAGAGATTGTCGTTCATGAAATAGCGGTAGCTCTGCTCGTGCGTGGGCGCAAGACCGATATACTCATCGAGATTTACGCTGTGCACGCGGGAAAAATCGAGTCCCTCTTCGCTGCAACGGCGGGAAAGCTCGCGGTACATGCCGACGGGGCTCGAGCCGGTGGCGAGGCCGAGCGTGCATTCGGGATTTTCGCGGACGGTCTTCTCAATGATGTCGGCAGCCAGACGGCTCGCCTCCGCATAGCTTTCGGCAACGATAACTTTCATGGTTTGCTTCTCCTTTTCCTTCTTTTTCAGCTTCTCTTTACGATATTGTCTTTCGCCTTGTATATGCACCCTTCCGGAACGACGCCGCGCACGCACGAGGTCGGGTAGACGCTCGCTTCGCGCCCGAGCACCGTGCCGGGATTGAGTACGCTGTTGCATCCGACTTCCACGCCGTCGCCGAGCATCGCGCCGACCTTTTTACGGCCGGTCGGAATGTCCTCGCCCTCGTTGTGGATGACGACGGGGCGCTTGTCGCTCTTCACATTGCTCGTGACAGAGCCCGCGCCCATGTGGGACTTATAGCCGAGAACGGAGTCGCCGACATAGTTATAATGCGGCACCTGCACATTGTCGAAGAGAATGACGTTTTTAAGCTCCGTGGAATTGCCCACGACGCAGTTCGCGCCGACGAGCGCATTGCTACGGATGAACGCGCCGGGACGCACTTCGGTGCCGTGCCCGATAATGCACGGCGCGCCGATGTACGCACTCGGATAGATCTTCGCATCACGCGCGATCCACACGCCTTCTTCGGTGTGCTCATACTCCTCGTCCGGGAGCGTCGCACCGATGGCGAGAATGGCGTTGCCGATACCCGCGAGCGCCTCCCACGGATAGGTGAAGCCGCGCAGATACTCGCCCGCGAGCGTGTGGGCGAGATCGTAAAGATCGTTGATTGTAAGCTTCATTTTTTTACCTCGATAAGATGGCCGGATGTTTTCATGGCGGCGATGATGCTGTCCACCATTTCCTCGCAGATCTCCGGCGTGCCGGCCTCGGACATCACGCGGAGCACGGGCTCGGTGCCGCTCTTGCGCAGGAGCACGCGCCCGCCGTCGCCGAGCGCCTCGGCGCATCTGGCCACGGCAGCCTTTACGGTCTCGTCCGCGAGCGTGGCGTCCTTGTCGTCCACCTTGACATTCTTGAGCACCTGCGGATACATTTTCACCTCCGCGGCAAGCGCGGAGAGCGGAAGCTGCGTGTCGATGAGCACGCCCATGAGCATGATGGCGGTGATGAGACCGTCGCCCGTGTGGGCATACTTGCGGAAAATGACATGGCCGGACTGCTCGCCGCCGAGCATATGGTCGTTCTCCTTCATATTCTCGTACACGAAGCGGTCGCCGACGGCGGTCTTCTCATAGTTGATGCCGACGCGGTCGAACGCCTTGTAGAGACCGAAGTTGCTCATAATGGTGGTGACGACGGTGTTGCTCGGGAGCTGGCCGTGCGCCTTCATATACTTGGCGCAGATGTACATGATCTGGTCGCCGTTCACGACATTGCCGAGCTCGTCCACCGCAAGGCAGCGGTCGGCATCGCCGTCAAACGCGAAGCCGACATCGAGCCGGTTTTCGCGCACATACTGCTGCATGCCCTCAATGTGCGTGGAGCCGCAGCGGAGGTTCACATTCACGCCGTCGGGCTTGTCATTGATGACATAGGTCTTCGCGCCGAGCGCATCGAACACCGCGCGGCCGATCATCCATGCGCTGCCGTTCGAGCAGTCGAGCGCGACCTTGTGATCGCCGAACGAACGGGTGGCAAGGCTCGTGAGATAGCCGATGTAGCGGTTGCGGCCGGAGTAGAAGTCGATGGTGCGTCCGATTTTATCCTCGGTTGCCCAGGGGATGGACGCGGGGTCGCCGTCGATGTAGGCCTCCAGCTCATCCTGCAGTGCATCGTCCATTTTCTCGCCGATGCCGTTCATGAGCTTGATGCCGTTGTCCCAGTAGGGGTTGTGGCTCGCGGAGATCATCACGCCGCAGTCGAAATTCTCCGTGCGTGTAATGAAGCTGACGCACGGCGTCGTTGTCACGTGCAGAAGGTAGGCATCCGCGCCGGACGAAGTGATGCCGGCCGCGAGCGCGCTCTCGTACATATACGAGGAGCGGCGGGTGTCCTTGCCGATGACGATGCGGGCGTTCGTGTCTGTATGACGCTTCGCGTAATACCAACCGAGAAACCGGCCGGTCTTGAAGGCGTGCTCTGCCGTCAGATCTACGCCCGCCTTGCCGCGAAAGCCGTCTGTACCGAAGTATTTTCCCATAGGAATGTCTGTCCTTTCCGGACTCAAAGAGTCGCTTTGAAGTTGCATTTCGGTCGCGATAAAATGACACTTTATTATACCACAAAAACGAACTGCGGTCAATCGTTAACTCTCTGCGTGCTCCTCGGACTCGCAGAGCTTGAGCGCGGCCGCCACGAAGCCGCGGAAGAGCGGGTGCGGGCGGTTCGGACGGGACTTGAATTCGGGGTGGTACTGCACGCCGATGTAGAACGGATGATCGTGCCGCTCCACGACTTCGACGAGCCGTCTGTCCGGCGAGAGACCGGAGAGAACGAGCCCCGCCTTCTGCAGCACCTCGCGGTACTCGTTGTTGAACTCGTAGCGGTGGCGGTGACGCTCGGAGATGTGCTGCACGCCGTAGCACTGCTCGAGAAGCGTGCCGGGCACAATATCGCAGGGGTACGCGCCGAGACGCAGCGTGCCGCCCTTGTCGATGGAGTCGCTCTGTCCGGGCATGAAGTCGATAACGCGGTAGGGAGAGCTCACATCGAATTCGCGGGAGTTCGCGCCCTCAAGATGCGCGGCATTGCGCGCGTTTTCGATGACGGCGATCTGCATACCGAGGCACAGTCCGAGATACGGGATCTTTTTCTCGCGGGCGTATTTTGCCGCGAGGATCATGCCCTCAATGCCGCGGTCGCCGAAGCCGCCGGGCACGAGAATGCCGTACACACCACCGAGCTTCTCGTCGATATTCTCCTCGGTGAGTGTCTCGGAATCGACCCAGCGGATGGGCGCATGCGTGCCGACGGTGTAGCCCGCGTGGCGGAGCGCTTCGATCACGGAGAGATAGGCATCGTGGAGCTGCGTGTATTTGCCGACGAGCGCGATGGGCACGCGCTTTTTGCGCCCGTGAATGCGCGCAACGAGTGCTTCCCACTCGGCAAGATCGGCCTTCGGTGCGCCGAGCGAGAGTTTGCGGCAGACGATATCGCCGAGATGCGCCTTCTCGAGCATGAGCGGAGCTTCATACAGAACGGGAATCGTCATGTTCTCAATGACACAGTCCGGCTCCACATTGCAGAAGTTCGCAATCTTGCGGAAAATATTCTTGTCTTCGATCGGCTCGTCGCAGCGGAGCACGATGATGTCGGGGGAGATGCCCATGCCCTGCAGTTCCTTGACGGAATGCTGGGTCGGCTTGGATTTGTGCTCGCCGGAGGCCTTGAGATAGGGAACGAGCGTCACATGGATGTAGAGCGTGTTCTCGCGTCCGACTTCGAGCCCGACCTGACGGATGGCCTCGAGGAACGGCTGGCTCTCAATGTCGCCGGTCGTGCCGCCGATCTCCGTGATGACAATATCCGCACCGGTCTTTTTGCCGACCTGATAGATAAAGTCCTTGATCTCGTTCGTGACGTGCGGAATGACCTGCACGGTGCTGCCGAGATATTCACCGCGGCGCTCCTTTTCGAGCACATGCGAATACACCTTGCCGGTGGTGAGGTTGGAGAATTTATTGAGGTCCTCGTCGATGAACCGCTCATAGTGGCCGAGGTCAAGGTCGGTCTCGGCGCCGTCTTCGGTCACATAGACCTCGCCGTGCTGGTACGGGCTCATCGTGCCGGGGTCGACATTGATGTAGGGGTCAAGCTTCTGCGCTGCGACCTTGAACCCGCGCGCCTTCAGAAGGCGGCCGAGCGATGCGGCGGTGATGCCCTTGCCGAGCCCGGAAACCACACCGCCGGTGACGAAAATGTACTTTGTCATATCATTCACACTCCCATTCGAGTAATTTTACAAATGCAAAAAACAAATCCGGAGAGGGGAGATGACCTCCCCTCTCCGGGAGGCGGTTAAGCCTCAGAGAAAGCGGTAGACCCCGCCGCGTTCGGCGGCCAGGGCGTGTTCAAAAAAGACGGTGAGAGCCTTGACGAGCGATGCGGTGTCCGCCGCGCCCGCGGTTTCATAGGGTGAGTGCATCGCCAGCTGCGCGAGACCGATGTCCACGGCGTTGAGCGATACCTGCGTGTTGGAGATGTTGCCGAGTGTCGAGCCGCCCGGCATATCGGCGCGGTTGGCGTAGTATTGCGTCGGCACACCCGCCTCGGCGCATATCGTGCGGAAGATGCCGGCAGATACGGCGTCGGAGGTGTAGCGCTGATTGGCGTTGTATTTGATGACGATGCCGCCGTTCATGCGCACCGTGTGGTTGCGGTCGGCAAATTCGCCGTGGTTGGGATGCACGGCGTGGGCGTTGTCGCAGGAGACGAGGAAACTGCCCGCCACCAGACGGCGATACTCGCTGCCGTCCAGGCCGAGCGCGGTGCACAGCCGCGTGAGCGTGTCGTAGAGGAAGGTGGAAGCGGCACCCTGCTTCGTTTCGCTGCCGACCTCCTCGTTATCGAAGATGCAGCAGACCGGAACGGCTTTGCTCTCTCCCGCGGCGAGGAAGGCCGTGAGCGAGGCGAACGCACACTGCAGATCGTCGAGCCGTGGGGCGGCGATGTACTCGCCGAGCTCGGTGCCGCTCTGCGGGTTATAGAGGAAAAGGTCGCTCGTGAGGATCGAGGACTCCGGCACCCCGGCGCAGGCGGAAACGGCGGCGCGGAAGCTGCCCTTCTCGCTGCTCTTCCAAAGGGGCAGCATATCGACGGCGGCATTGTAGCTCATGCCGTCGTTGGCTTTGCGGTTCATGTGGATGGCAACATTCGGGATGAGCGCGCACGGCTCTCGGAGATCCACGAGCTTCGTCGAGAGCGCGCCGTTTTCGGAGACGATGATGCGCCCCGCCACGGAGAGCGGGCGGTCAAGCCACGGCGCGCAGAGCATGCCGCCGTATTTTTCCACGGAGAGACGGACATAGCCGCCGTCCGCGAGCTCGGCATTTTCCTTGATCTTAAAAGACGGGCTGTCGCCGTGCGCGGCGGTCATCATGAAGCCGGTCGGCTCGCCCGCGGGTACGCGAAAGGCTATAAGCGAGGAGCCGTTCCGTGTGACGAAATACCGTCCGCCGGGGACGATGTCCCACTTCTGCGCCTCGCACAACTCGCTGTACCCGGCGGCACGCAGCATATCCGCGCTGTGCGCGCAGGTATGAAACGCCGTCGGACACGCGGCGATATAATCAAAAAGTGCCTGATTCATCGAACATTATCCTTCTTTCGTCGTTTCATCGGAAAAGCACATGCTTTTCGAGCGGGAAGAGAATGAGCGTCTGCACGAGCCCCGCCGCAGCGGCGGCTATGGTACGCGCGAGAGCGGAGAGCGCACCGCCCTGAAGTGCTGCGGTGATCACGCCCTTCAGCCAAGTAGTAAAGAGGATGAGCGCGAGGAGAATGACGACATACGCCGCAAATCCGCCCTTCGTGCCTTTGCCGCGGAACGTTTTTTTCATGTTGACGAAATAGCCGTACACATTGGCAATCCCATTCGAGAGGAGAAACGGCAGCACATAGCCCCATGTCACAACGCCGTCTGCGGCGCTTTGAGGATCTTTTTCGCCGACTCCGCGTCATCAACCCTTGCCATACACAAAGTATGGCTGCGGCTCTCTTCCTCAATTCGGCAAAAAATCTCTCGCAAATCGCTCTTGCCGAATTATGCGGTATTGCCCTTAAAAAAACCAAGTTATAATATCACACCGACAATGCGATTTCAACGGTTTTCTCGGCTCGGCGCGGGGAAAATTTCCATAAAATTTTCGCGTTATTTCGCCGCGTTATGCACACGAATGACGGACAGGCGTCCGCGAAATAAACACTTCCGTCTGCCGGAAGCGGACAAATTGCATTTTTTCCAAGGAATATTGCATTTCTGCGGAACATTCACGCGAAGGGTTGACTTTTCTCCGCATCTTAATATAGTATGCAAGTATGCCGCGCTCCTGCGGCAGAACATTCGGAGGATGAACGATATGAAAATGACATTCCGCTGGTACGGCTCCGGCAGCGACAATATTACTCTCAAGCAGATCCGTCAGATCCCCGGCATGAGCGGCATCATGGGTGTGCTCGACTACAAGGCCGCCGGTGAGGTGTGGGAAGAGGACGAGATCAAAGCCTACATCGACGAGGTACACGCCGCGGGGCTTGAGTGCGAAGTCATCGAGTCGGTCAACGTGCACGAGGACATCAAAATGGGCCTCCCCACACGCGACAAATACATCGAGAACTACTGCGCCTCCATCCGCAATCTCGCAAAGTACGGCGTGAAGGTCATCGTCTACAACTTCATGCCGGTCTTCGACTGGCTGCGCACCGATCTTGCGCGCCTCATCCCCGAGGACGGCTCGAACAGCCTCTACTTTGACGAAGCGGAGCTCGGCTCCAAGGGCCCGGTGGAGCTCGTGCGCAGCACCATCGAAAACTGCAACGGCTTCACGCTCCCCGGCTGGGAGCCCGCCCGTCTTGCGGAGCTCGAAAAAGTCCTCGAGCAGTACAAGACCATCACGCCCGACGACCTGCGCGCCAACTATAAATACTTCCTCGACGGCATCATCCCCACATGCGAGGAGTGCGGCGTCGTCATGGCCTGCCACCCCGACGATCCCGCGTGGCCCATCTTCGGCCTGCCGCGCATCGCGCACAGCATCGGGGACTACGACAAGATCGTCGCCCTGCATGACTCGCCGTGCAACACCGTGTGCCTGTGCACCGGCTCGCTCGGCTCGGACGAGCACAACGATGTAGTCGCCGCCATCCGCCACTTCGGCGAAACGGGACGCATCGGCTGCCTGCACGTGCGCAACATCAAGCACCTCGGCCCCCGCAAATTCCGCGAGAGCGCGCACCTATCTTCGGACGGCGACCTCGATATGTACGAGATCATGAAAGCTGTCTACGAGACCTGCCCCGACACCTACATCCGCCCCGACCACGGCAGAATGATTTGGGACGAGATCGGCCGCCCCGGCTACGGCCTCTACGACCGCGCCCTCGGCGCCTGCTACCTGAACGGCCTCTGGGAAGCCATCTGCAAATCCCGCTGATATAATGACAAGCAAAAGCGCAGGCCGCAATGGCCTGCGCTTTTATAAAATACGGATATAAAATACGGAAAAAGCGGAAATCAGAACGCCCAGGTCCCGTTGCGGAAGATGGGATGGGAAACGCCGTTTTCGTCGATGCCGTCGATGGAGAGGTCGTCGCTGCCGATCATGAAGTCGGTGTGGTTGGCGGCGTCGTTCACGCCGGCGGCGTGGATCTCCTCGAGCGTCATGTTCTCGAAGCCCTTCAGGCACTCATTGAAGCCGAAGCCGAGCGCGAGATGGCAGGAGGCGTTCTCGTCGAAGAGCGTGTTGTAGAAGAGAAGGCCGGAGCGGCTGATGGGGGATTCCTTCGGCACGAGGGCGCACTCGCCGAGATAGTGGCAGCCGTCGTCCATGCTGATGACCTGCTCGAGCACATCCTGTCCCTTTTCCGCCTTGACTTCGACCGCGCGGCCCTTTTCAAAGCGCACACAGAAGTTCTCAATGAGCTGCCCCTGATAGGAGAGCGGCTTCGTGGAGTACACGATGCCCTCGGCGGTGCTGCGGTCGGGGGAGGTGTAAACTTCCTCGGTCGGCATGTTGGGGTCATAGACGACGCCCTGCAGCGTGGTGTCGCTGCCGGCGTGGAACTCCGCCGTCGGGATAAGACCAATGGTCAGGTTCGTGCCGTTGGAGGAGCTGTAGTGCAGCTCACGCAGATGCAGGCCGTTGAGGTACTCGCTGCGCGCCTTGAGTTCGCGGTTGTGCTCGGCCCAATCCGCCACGGGGTCTTCGCCGTCGGCGCGGGCAGTGTAAAGAATGTCCTTCCACAGATGCTCCACGGCCTGATGCTTGCTGAGGTTCGGGTACATTTTCTTCGCCCACGCCTCACCGGGCGCGGCGGCGATGCACCACTGGTGCTTGTTCTCGATGGCGTCACGGTAGGGCTTGCGCACCTTGACGCGCTCGGCGATCGCCTTGAAGTACTTGGCGTTGATGCCGTTCAGACCGTCCGGATCGTCGGACTCGATGAAAATGCGCACGGGCAGCGTGTCCACTATGCGCTGGAGTTTCATTTTCTCCCACTCAAACGTCTCGGACAGGTCGCGCACCTTCATATAGCGTGCGCTCAGCTTCTGCAGCGGCGGGTGGACCCAGTCCACGGTCACGCGCTTCGCGCCGGCCTTGTAGCACTCGTCAACGAGCATGGTGATAAACTCCGGCTGGTCGAGTCCGGCCGAAATGAGCACTTCCTGTCCCTTCTGGACATTCGCGCCAACGGCTACGATGAGCTTTGCATACTTGCGCAGTACGGTTTTCTTCATACGATTTTGTTCTCCTATCGTTAAAATTCTCTTGCTGCAGTCAAACACCGTCATTATAGCTTGCAGGAAAACGAATTTCAAGCTATAATCACAATATATGCAATATCAAAGATGCGGAGGCATACCATGGACGAATACCGTGCACGGACCGACCTTCTGGATGAAAAGGGACGCCTGACGCGCTCTCGCAGGTCGGCGTACGACACATACATATACAATAAAGAGGACGCCCGCGGAAAACTCTCGGAGTGGGAGCGCTGCTTCGTGTTCGGGCCTCGCTTCGCGCTCGAGATCGATTACGGCCACACGCCCCGGGCGGGCATCACCGAGGTACGGCTCACCGACTTTGAGACCGACGAGCAGCTCACCTCCGGCGGCGTGCACCGCTTCCCGGGCGATGCGTTCGACCTGGACTTTTCCTGCGGCGAGGAGCACACCGTAAAATACGAGAACGGTGATCTCTACCTTCTCTTTACGCTCTATGACGGCGTACGCCGCGTGAAGATCCGCTCCTCACTCTTCGAGGGCGACTTCTCCTGCGCGGACGACGGTCTCGGACTGTACACGACGGAAAACCTCGGCGCGCGGCGCTTCCTGAGCCGCGGCTTTCGCTGTCACCCGGAGCTATCGGGCTTCCTGCGGGTGAACAATCTCGACTATGTTCTCGACGGACGCACGTTTTTCTATTCCGAGAGCGTGCGCGGCGCACTGCCGGGGCGACTGCCGTATCTGCGCGGCTTCGGCAGCACGGAGCTGCCGGGCGGTGCACTGGGCCTCACCGTATCGGACGGCGAGGACGGCGCCCCGGAGAACGCACTCTTTTACGGCGGCAAGATGATCCCTCTCTCGCGCGCCTTCCTCAAGCAGACCGCGCCCGGCGCAGGCAAACTGTGGTACATATCCGACAGCGAGCGGCGGATCCACCTCCGCTTTACGCCGGAGAACGAGTACACCGTCCGCCGCCGGCCGTTTTTGGCGAAAGACGAGCTGCATCAAACTTTCGGCACGCTCTCCGGCACGGCAGATCTGCCGGGCGGCGAGCACCTGATCATAGAAGACATGCCGTTTTGCTGCGAAGAGCATTAACGGCGGAAAGGATGAACAATGGAACGCACATATTGGTATAAGGACGCGGTATTTTATCAGATCTGGCCGCGCAGCTTCAAGGACGGCAACGGCGACGGCATCGGCGACCTCATGGGTGTATACGAAAAACTCGACTACATAAAGTCGCTCAATGTCACAGCTATATGGTTCTCGCCGCTCTATCCGACGATGAATGTCGACTTCGGATACGATGTGGCGGACTACATGGACATTTCCGCCGAGTACGGCGGCATGGAGATGTTCAAAAAAGTCCTCGACGGCGCCCACGAGCGCGGCATCCGCGTCATCATGGATCTTGTCGTGAACCACACGAGCACGGCGCACCCGTGGTTTCAGGCGAGCCGCCGGGGCGAGGCGCCGTACAAGGACTACTACATCTGGCGCAAACCGAAAAAGGACGGCACGCTCCCCAACAACTGGGACAGCATGTTCGAGGGAAAGGCGTGGCAGTACGATGAGCTCCGCAAGGAATACTATCTCCACACCTTCGCCATCGGTCAGGCCGACCTCAATATGGACAATCCGCGCGTGCGCACAGAGGTAAAAAAGATCCTCCGCTTCTGGCTCGATATGGGCGTGGACGGCTTCCGCGAGGATGTCATCACATTCATTTCCAAGCCCCGCGGACTGCCGGACGCACCGTTCTGTATGCCCGCGGCGCGCGGCGTTTTTCAGTACAACAACGGCCCGCACCTGCACGAATATCTCAACGAATTCCGCACGGTGCTCGACCGGTACGACTGCGTGACCATCGGCGAAGCACCGCTCGTCACGGCGCGCCGGGCACTCGACTTCATCGGCGGCGACCAACCGGAGCTCGACATGATGATCCCCTTCCAGTGTATGGAGGGCGACTGCATCCTCATCGACTACATCCACCATCCGTTCTGCCTCCTGAAGCTCAAGCACATCTGGGCGCACTGGCAGCGCGTGCTGCGCAACAGGGGCTGGAACTTCCTGTACATCGAAAACCACGACCACCCGCGCATCATCAGCCGCTACGGCAGCGAGCATTACCGCACCGAAAGCGGAAAATCGCTCGCGGCATCGTACCTCTTCCAGCAGGGCACCCCGGTCATCTATCAGGGACAGGAGATCGGCATGACGAACATCTATCCCGAGACGATCGACGGCTACGAGGATGTGCAGACCATCAACCACTACCGCGACTTTTCCACGCATCTCCCGGAGAAGAAACGCATGCAGCGCATCTATTGGGGCAGCCGCGACAGTGCGCGCACGCCCGTGCAGTGGGACACGAGCGAAAACGCCGGCTTCACCACCGGAACGCCGTGGTACAGCGTGAATGAGAACTACCCGCAGGTGAACACCGCCGCGCAGGAGGATGACCCCGACTCGCTCCTCAACTTCTACCGCGAGGCCGTCCGCCGGCGCCGGGAACTGCCGGTCGTGCGCTACGGCACATTCCGCCAGTATTATCCGCTGAGCAACAAGCTCTTCGTGTACGAGCGCCGTTCCAAGCGCGAAAAGCTCCTCGTCATCTGCTCCTACACGCCCGAAGCCGTAAAATTCAAAGCCCCCCGCGGCTATGACCTCTCCAAAGGCGAACTCATCCTCTCCAGCCACACAAACTACATCGAAAACAACGGCTTCGTGACCCAACCCTACGAATCCCGCGTCTACCTCTTTCGGAAACAGTAACGGAGTACCCATAAAACCTGTTTTTCAACCGAAAGAGCCCTGAGACGGAACTGAAAATACACGGGAATTTCATGTATTCGATTGACGCATGCATCTGTGTATGGTATAATCGTTTAATGAATTTTTATGCGGCTGTGTAGGTGCCGACATAGAGATTCCGTTCCTTTGTCAAAACTTTTTTAAGGAGGAAACACATGAAAAAAGCATTGTCCCTGCTTCTGGCACTGTGCATGGTCCTGAGCCTCGCAGCTTGCGGCAGCACCGCCACCAGCACCACCGAGACAACTGCCGCGGAAACGACCGAATCCACGGAAACGACCGAAACGACAGAAGTGTCCGGTGACGTCCCCAGCTACACCTTCAACGACTACACCACCGCGCTTGCCAACAACTGGAACCCCCACACCTGGGAGACCAACGCCGATGACTCTGTCCTCAGCGGTTATCTCTCCAGCCCGTTTGTCACCATGCAGGCGGAGGACACCGAGAACGGTGTCTACCAGTGGGTCTACGAGATGGCCACCGAGATCAACGACGTGACCGCCGAGCACCAGGACGACCTCACCAAGTATGCGGTCTCCCTTCCTGCCGACACGGCCGCCGAGGATGTCACCGAGGGCTATGTCTTCGAGATCAAGCTGAATGAAAATGCGAAGTGGGAAGACGGCACCCCCATCAATGCCGACTCCTACATCTACTCCATGCAGCAGCTGCTCAACCCCAAGATGAAGAACTACCGCGCCAACCTGTACTACGCCGGTGAGTCCGCCATCGCGGGCGGCAATGCCTACTACTACAGCGGCAGCGATGCCTACACCGAGAATGCCGGTGCCTACACCATGTCCGACCTCACCGTCGGTGAAGACGGACAGTATGTCACCGCCGAGGGCTACAAGATGTACCTCGCCGTGAACTATGTCCTCGACACCCAGCTCGGCGGCAACACCCTGCAGGACTACGTCGATGCGTACGGCGATGCCTACTTCGGAATGGACACATGGGAAGAGCTCGTTGCTCTGTGCGATGACAACGGCCTTGTTCCTCTGACCGATGAGAACTATGCTCTCTTCGCTCCCGTGACCACGGCCAACGAAGCCTGGGGCGAGACCGAGGACGATCTCCCGATGTACTTCATCTATGCC
>CAVGGQ010000021.1:23771-27913 GCA_963628785.1 Oscillospiraceae bacterium
CCTACGGCCCGTACAAGCTCGAATCCTATCAGGAAGAGAAGCAGATGGTTTTCGTGCAGAACGAGAACTGGTACGGCTGGGAGCAGGGTGAAGACGGAACGCTCGTTTCCTACACTCCGTATCTCGTCAACGGCGAGAGCGTCCAGCGCTACCGCACCACCAAGGTCGTCATCGATGTTATGACCGATGACGCCGCCAAGCAGGCCTTCCTGAAGGGCGAGCTCGACGGTTGGGCTCCTTCCGCGGAAGAGCTTCCCACCTATGCCGCCTCCGAGCAGCTCTACAAGGCGCTCGAGACCTACACCATGTCCTTCTTCTTCAACACCGGTCTTGAGAATCTCCAGACCATGGACGAGTCCAAGGGCAACACCAACTCCGTCGTTCTCAGCAACGTCAACTTCCGCAAGGCGTTCAGCCTCGCCATCGACCGCAACGAGTGGGTCACCGCCACTGCCGGCTATGCCCCGACGTTCGGCCTCATGAACACCGTTTACTACTACGACTTCTACAACAACCCCGACTCCATGTACCGCTCCTCCGAGCCTGCCATGAAGGCCATCTGCGAGCTGTACGGCGTTGAGTATGGTGAGGGTACCCCGTATGCCACGCTGGAAGAAGCCTACAAGTCCATCAACGGCTACAACCTGACCGAAGCGCAGGAGCTTATGGCTACCGCGTGCCGGGAACTCGTTGAGGCCGGCCTTTACACCGAAGGCGAAGACATCACCATCCGCGTTGCCTACAAGAAGGGCGCTCTCGATTCCTCCGACAACAAGCAGCTCGAGCTGATGAACAAGTACATCAACGCTGCTGCCGAAGGCTCCGGATTCGGCACCATCACTCTTGAAGGCCTCGGCAACATCAACGACCGTTACAGCGATGTGGCCACCGGCGAATACGCCATCGGCTACGGCGCATGGGGCGGCGCTGCTCTCTACCCGTTCCGCAACTTCCAGGTCTACTGCGACAACGAGCAGTATGAGATCAACGAAGCCGGCTGCTGGGATCCCGCTACCGAAATGCTGACTCTTGAAGTCAACGGTGAAGAAGTCACCATGTCCTGGACCGAGTGGTCCCGCTCCATGGTCGGCACCGGCGTGTTCGCGGGCGAGAGCCTCGAGACCAAGCTCCAGATCACGGCCGACATGGAAGAGCTCTACCTCCAGAAGTACTATCGTATTCCTCTGGCGAGCTCCACTTCCTGCAGCCTCCTCTCCTACAAGTGCAGCTATATCACTCCCGACTACAACCTGGCTTACGGCTGGGGCGGCATGGAACTGATGCAGTACAACTATACCGACGCTGAGTGGGCAGAGTATGTCTCCGGCCAGAACGGTGCTCTGAGCTACGAATAATTCTCAGTTATTTGAAGTGTAAAGTCGTTATATTTGCACTGAATTGACCGAACGGCAGGGGGAGCCGAAAGCTCCCCCTGTTTTCGGTGAAATCGGTTCACCCGCTGCTCAGCTTCCGGAAATTCGGAAACGGCCTATAGCGCACGGTTCCGTGTCCCCTCGGGCGGCGATGCGCAGCGCCGCTGCCTCCGCAAAGCGACTCAAATCTGCCGGATGCACATAAAGGAGAGAGTATCGGTGACAAAATATGTTTTAAAGCGTCTGGGATTGATGCTGGTGACATTCTTCATCATCACGTTCATTACCTTCCTGCTGATCCGTGTTCTGCCCAGAGAAATGCCCACGGATAAAGTACAGAAAGCCGCCATCGAGGCCCGTTGGGATGCCCTCGGCTACAACGAACCGCTGATGACGCAATTTGTTATCTACGTCAAAAATATCGTGACCAAATGGGACTTCGGTACCTCGTGGTATGTGTCTTACCGCACCCCCGCCGCCAAGGTGCTCGGAGACAGACTCCTGCCGACGGTGCTCATCAACTTCTATTCGATGATCGTATCCGTCCCGATCGGAATATTGTTCGGCATTTATGCCGCCATTCGCAAAAACAAATGGGATGACTCCCTGATCAGCACGCTGGTCATGGTGTTTATTTCCGTCCCGAGCTATGTATACGCCTTTCTGGTGCAGTACTTCCTGTACTTCAAGCTCGGATGGCTTCCGCTCACGATGTATTCGCTCGCGGACGCCGGCGGCAGCTACTTCACGGGCAAAATGTTCGTGAGTATGATTCCCGCCATCATCGCTCTTTCGTTCGGCTCCATCGCGGGCTATACCCGCTTCGTGCGTGCCGAGCTCACCGAAGCGCTGACTTCCGAATATATGCTGCTGGCCCGTGCCAAGGGACTCACCCGCGCACAGGCTACGGCGCGCCACGCGCTGAAGAACGCCTTCGTGCCCATTCTCCCGTCCATTCTCTCGGAGTTTGTGGCACTGCTCGGCGGCTCGATGATCATCGAGCAGATCTTCGCCGTGCCGGGCGTCGGACAGCTTTATATAAAGTCGTTGAATCTGCTCGACTATGATGTGTTTATGATGGACTGCGTATTCTACACATTCATCGGACTGCTGGCCGGTATCGTAATGGACCTCAGCTACGGGTTCATCGATCCCCGCATCAGAATGGGGGAGAAGTAATGCCGGAAAACAAGACTTACCGAAAGATCCCCGCGGAGAAATTCGCGTTCGTGAACATCAACGAGCGCCTTACCGACACCAAGTTCGACGACAAGCCCATCGGCTATTTCAAAGATGCCTGGATCCGCTTCCGCAAGAACAAGGCGTCCGTTGCGGCGGCGTTCATTATCCTGCTCATCTGCCTATTCTCCATCACCGCGCCGCTCCTCACGAGCCACGCGAACAACTTCATGGATGTTGTCTATGCGAAGAAGGGCCCACGCCTCACCGCGCTCAAGGACATCGGCATCGCCGACGGCGGCGTGAACGGCAACTACTCCGAAGTCGGCCTCATCAAGGCCATGGGCATCGGCGCAGGTGCCGAAAACTGGGACGGTCACGATGTGACCATGGCGGAGGCCATGGAGAGCGAGTACCAGCCCATCATCAAACTCGGCGAGACCTACACCCAGATCGATGCGACAAAGAAGGAAAAGACCTACTGGTCCGCCCGTACGGACGCCTATCTGAACGTCGGCTTCCAGTACAAGAGCATCAAGCAGTCGGAGCTCGCCAACATTCAGGCATTCGAGCAGGAGACCGGACTTCATGTCCTCTATCCTCTCATTGAGGACAATGAGTACAACATGGACTCCACCGACGCGAACAACTGGTACAAGACCAAGAAGAATGTCCCCATCTCCACCGCGAGCGGCAAGGCTGTGAAAATGTCCTACTCCGAGGATCTCGTCCTCGAGGACAACTACAAGCGCGATTCCGACGGCAACCTCGTGTACTACGAATACACCGGCGGCGGCACATTTGAAACGGCTCAGCTCAAGATCCGCGTCCTCTATTATAACTACTATATCTACACGAACGGCGCCGAGCCGAACTACGCCTTCGGCACCGACAGCCAGGGCTACGACCTTATGCTCCGCCTCGCGGGCGGCCTTCGTCTGAGCCTTCTGCTTGCCGTGTGCGTGTCGATCATCAACTTCATCATCGGTGCCGTGTACGGCGCCATCGAGGGCTTCTACGGCGGCACCGCCGACCTCATCATGGAGCGTATCTCCGATATCCTCGGCAACGTGCCGTTCATCATCGTGGCCACGCTCTTCCAGATGCACCTGTCGGCCAAGGTGGGCGCGATCCCGTGTCTCATTTTCGCCTACATCCTCAACGGCTGGATCGGCATCGCCTACCGCGTGCGCACGCAGTTCTACCGCTTCAAAAAGCAGGAGTTCGTTCTCGCGGCGAAAACGCTCGGTGCGAAGGACAGCCGCCTCATCTGGAAGCATGTGTTCCCGAACTCTCTCGGCACCATCGTGACGAGCACCGCGCTCATCATCCCCGGCGTTATCTTCAACGAGAGCATGCTCTCCTACCTCGGCATTGTGAAGCTCGGCAGCGCGAATGTCACGTCCCTCGGCACCCTGCTCTCCGACGCGAGCGCCATCTGGACGAACTACCCGCACCTCATGATCCTGCCCGCACTCTTCATCTCGCTCCTTGAGATCTCGTTCAACCTGTTCGGCAACGGCCTTCGGGATGCATTCAATCCCTCGCTTCGCAACGTGGAGGATTAAAGCATGGATAATATACTTGAAG
>CAVGGQ010000022.1:0-26762 GCA_963628785.1 Oscillospiraceae bacterium
GTCGATATCTATGCTTCCGTCCTTGCTTTGAACCTGTGGAAGAAGCTGCGGCTTCGTTTTGCGCAAATTTATAATTTCCTATTTTTCTCGCTGTTTCTGGTCGCTTCTTGAAAGTAAGTCCTTGTGCAGGAGGCACTAAGTAAGACACTAAGTAAATGAAGCCAAAGCAAAGAGTTCCCGTACACATAAGCCTAAATGTGTACGGGAACTTTTTGTGCTCGAATGCGGATGTAAAGTGCAAGCTTTTCGCAGAACTATTTGCTTCGAACGAGCTTGCCAGGCGGCTTGGGGATTGGTATAATGAAAGACGACAGAAAATCCATACGCTGCAGTCCGTTTTATAGTACTGCAGCTGCGCAATACTGTGACGGTAATGAAAGACATCAAGGAGGAAAAACACTATGCTGCGGCTTATACTCGGACGGGCCGGGACCGGCAAGACGGCGCAGCTGTTCTCGGAGATCGCGGAGCGATGCGCCAAAGGAGAAAAAGGCAGCTTCCTGATCGTACCCGAGCAGTACAGCCATGAGGCCGAACGCGAGCTCGCCCGCCGCTGCGGAGATTCCGCGAGCCTCTATTCCGAGGTGCTCTCATTTTCGCGCCTCGCGCACCGCGTGGCCATCGGCTGCGGCGGCAGCGCACGGGTGTATATCGACAAGCCCGGGCGCTTTCTGCAGCTGTCTCTGGCGCTGGCGCAGACGGAAGGCGCACTTCGCGTCTACGGCGGCAGCACCCGTTCGCCCGAACGGATGGAACAGCTCCTCGCGGCGCTCGATGAGCTCCATTTCGGCTGCGCCACGCCCGACGCCATGCGCGCGGCAGCCGAGCGTGCCGATGCTTCGCTCGCGGCAAAGCTGCGCGACCTGGCGCTTTTGCAGGAAGCGCTCGATGCGCTCTCCGCGCAGAGCGGAGCGGATCCCGCCAGTCGGCTGGATGTACTGGCTGAACAGCTTCCGGAATGCATATGGCTTCGCGGCGCCGAATTTTATATCGACGGCTTCACAGACTTCACGGCGCAGGAGCGACGCGTCATCCGCGCTCTGCTCTCGCTCACGAATGTCACGGTGACGCTCGGGTGCGATTCATTCACAGACGGCAGCGAGGTATTCTCCCTTGCCCGCCGCACGGCGCGCGCCCTGCGCGAGGCCGCCGCCGAGGACGATGTTCCGACGGAGATTGTCACCGTGCCGCGTCCCGCGGAAACAACGCCGCTCGGTTTTCTGGAAGAAAATCTCTTCGGCTGGACGGACGAGGTATGCGATGCGCACGGTGCGATCCGGCTCCTCCGCGTGGCGAACAAAACGGCCGAGTGCGACATTGCCGCGGCGGAAATGCGCCGCCTCGTGCGTGAGGAAGGCTGTCGCTGGCGCGATATAGCGGTGGCGGTGCGCGGTTTTGATGACTACCGCTCGGTGCTGGAGGAATCCTGCCGCCGCGCCGGCGTTCCGCTCTATGCCACAACGCGCACGGATATTTTTACCCGTCCGCTCCCTACCCTCATCGCATCCGCCTTCGACATCCTCGCCGACGGCTGGAGCTACGAGAGCATGTTCGGCTATCTCAAAACCGGCCTCACCGGCATCATGCGCGAAGAGTGCGATATTCTCGAAAACTATGTCCTGCTCTGGTCACTCCGTGGCACGGCGTGGACGCGCCACGAGCCGTGGCGGCAGCATCCGGACGGATTCGGCGGAAAAGTGACCGAGGCGTCCGAGGCGCTCCTGGCCCGGCTGAACGAGCTCCGATGCCGTGTGGCGGCACCGCTCAGTCACTTCGCAGAGCGCGGGGCCGAGGCGACCGATGCGCGCGGCCAGTGCGAAGCACTCGCGGCCTTCTGGGAGGAACTGAAGCTCCCCGAACGGCTCGAAGAGCGCGCCGCCGCACTGGAGGAAGCGGGTGAACTGCAGACGGCGGCGGAATACCGCCAGCTCTGGGAGATCATCGTATCCGCTCTCGAGCAGTGCGAAGCGATCCTCGGCAGCATGCCGCTCTCACAGGAGGACTTCGGTCGGCTTTTCCGCCGCATGCTCTCGCAGTACGATGTCGGCACTATTCCCGTGGCGCTCGACCGCGTAACAGCGGGCGACTTTGACCGCATGCGCCGCCGCAGCATCCGCCATCTTTTTGTGCTCGGCGCCTCGGACGACCGCATTCCCTGCGTAGGCGACGGCAGCGGCGTATTTACCGACACCGAGCGCGAGAAGCTGCGCACCCTGGATATCGACGTCTCCGGCAAGGACGATGACCTCGACCGGGAGTTCAATCTCATATACAGCGTCCTCACGCTGCCGAGCGACACACTCACCGTGAGCCGCAGCGCCTTTAACCCGGACGGAAGCGAGACGAGAGCCTCGTTTGTCACCGACCGCATCGCGCGGCTCTTCGGCATTGCGGAGCGGCAGGGCGATGCCGAAAAGGCGCGTGCGCAGTCGCTCTCGGGCGCCATGGAACTGGCCTGCTCCGGCAACGCCGCCGCCAAAGCCTACTTTGCCGCTCACGGCAAGGACGAGAAGATCGCCGCCATCGAAAAGGCGGCGGCGGAAGAGCGCGGCAGCCTCACGCGCGAGAGCGTGCGCGCACTCTACGGCCGGG
Source organism: Oscillospiraceae bacterium (assembly GCA_963628785.1). Classification (GTDB taxonomy): domain Bacteria; phylum Bacillota; class Clostridia; order Oscillospirales; family Oscillospiraceae; genus Apopatocola. The sequence continues at coordinate 2,593 of CAVGGQ010000022.1, forward strand.
AGCTCCACCTCACGGCATCGCGCATCGACAACTTTGCATCATGCCGCTTCCAGTATTTTCTGCGCTACGGCCTGCAGGCTAAACCCCGCGAGAGCGCAAAGTTCAATCCGCCGGAGCTCGGTACGTTCCTGCACTTCCTGCTGGAAAATGTGGCGCGCGAGGTGTCGCAAAAAGGCGGCTTTGCCGCCGTGGACGAAGATACCGTATCCGCGCTCACGGATAACTGTGTGCGCGAGTATGTCCGCAAGGAGCTTCAGGATTTCCGCGAAAAAAGCTCGCGGTTCATCTACCTCTTCCGCCGCCTCACCGAAACGGCACGGCGCGTGGTGCTCGATACGACGCGCGAACTTCGCAACTCGGACTTCAAGCCGCTCGACTTCGAGCTGAATTTCTCCAAAGACAAGGACATGCCGCCCATGTCCATCGGCAGCGGTGATACCAAGCTCGTTCTCAACGGCGTGGCTGACCGCGTGGACGGCTGGGAGCACGACGGAAAGCTCTTTATCCGCATCGTGGACTACAAATCCGGCCGCAAGGAATTTTCCCTCACCGATGTCTGGTACGGCATGGGACTTCAGATGCTCCTCTATCTTTTCACACTCGAGAAAAACGGCGCGGAACGCTATGGAAAGGAAATTATCCCCGCCGGTGTGCTGTATGTTCCGGCACGCGATATCATGCTGTCCAAGAGCGAGAACATTTCGGACGAGAAGATCCTTGCGGAAAAGGCCAAGCAGCTCCGCCGCAGCGGGCTCCTTCTGAACGATGAGAAGGTCCTGTGCGCTATGGAGCACGAACCTGGAGGGCAGTATCTCCCCATCAGTGTGAACCGCGACAAATGGGATGCCGAAAAGTCACTGGCAACGGCCGAAAACCTCGGCTCGCTCTCCCGCTATCTCGAAGAGATCCTCGGACGCATGGCGGCGGAGCTTCGCGGCGGCAGCATCTGCGCCGACCCGTGGTATATCTCCGAGCAGGACAATACCTGCCGCACCTGCGACTATTACAACGCCTGCCGGTTCAACGAAAATACGGAGAGGTGGCGCTTTAAAACAACTCTCAAAGCACCCGAATTCTGGGAGAAAATCAAGCCGAAAAAGGACGAAGCATCCGCGACGGGAGAGGAGGAGCCAACATGCCGCTGACAGAACATCAGGAATTGGCCGCCGAGAGCCGCGGGGGCGGACGGCTCGTAGCTGCCGCTGCGGGTTCCGGCAAAACGAAAGTCCTCGTAGAGCGCTTGATGCGCTATGTGGATCGGGGATCGAACATCGACGATTTCATTGTCATCACCTACACTCGCGCCGCCGCCGGAGAGCTCCGTAGCCGCATATTGTCGGCGCTGAACGAGCGCATTGCGAGCGACCCGACAAACCGCCGTCTGCGCCGCCAGACGGAACTTGTCTGCCGCGCGAGCATCGGCACCATCGACAGCCTTTGCGGCCGCATCCTGCGCGAGAATACGCATCTTGCCGGCATCTCGCCGGACTTTCGCGTGATCGACGCGCAGCGCGCCGAGGAACTCCGGAAAACCGTGCTCGACCATGTGCTGGACAAGCTCTATGACTGTCTGGACGATGACTCGGGCGCGAAGGCCCTCGTGGATTCTTTCGGCGCGGGACGAAACGATGATAAGCTCGCCGAGCTCATCGTGAGTGTGCACGATGCCGTGCAGAGTCACCCCGACCCGGAAGCGTGGCTTTCAGAACAGCGCAAAGCACTGGCCGTTTCGGTCGGAGAGGACGCGGGGCAAAACGAGTGGGGCAAGTATCTCCTCGACCGTACGGTAAAAGAAGCCGAGTACTGGGCCGGACGCATCGATGATGTGATCGCCGAGCTTGCCGACTCCGAGGATGAAAATTTGAAGAAGGCTTACTATAAAAGTCTCTGTGAGGGCTCGGACGGCCTTCATGATCTTGCCCGTGCCGCAGCTGTCGGCTGGGATAAAGCCAAAGAAGCAAGTGCGGTCAAATTCGGCCGCGCCGGACGGTATAAGACAGAAGACGGCGGCCATGTCATTACAGACAAAGAGAGGGCGAAAAACCGCATTCTCGCCGTACGCGAACCGTGCAAAAAGATGTGCGAGGTATGGAAAAGCCGCTTTGCCTACGGCTCGGAAACACTGCTCGCGGAGATCACATCCACGCGCCCTGCTATGGATGCGCTGCTCTCCCTCACCTTGGAGCTCGACCGGGCCTATGCCGCCGAAAAGCGGCGGCAGGGACTGTGCGACTTCTCCGACCAGGAGCACATGGTGCTCCGCCTTTTAAAGAATGAGGAAAACGGCCTCGCTGCCTCGCTCTCCGCACGGTACGCCGAGGTGCTCGTAGACGAGTATCAGGATGTGAATGCCTGTCAGGACGCCCTCTTCCAATTGCTGTCCGACGGCGGGAAAAAGCTCTTCATGGTGGGCGATGTAAAGCAGTCCATTTACCGCTTCCGTCTCGCAGACCCTACCATCTTTCTGCAGAAATACGAATCCTGGAACAACATAACGCCGGGTACGCCCGAAGGCGAGCCGGGCCGCATCCTCCTGCAGGATAACTTCCGCTCGCGTCCCGAGGTGCTCAATGCGGCAAACCATGTGTTCCGCAGCATCATGTCGCACCGACTCGGCGAGATCGAGTATGACGATGCCGCCGAGTTGCGCTCCGGCCGCCCGTTCCCCGAGGGCGCGGGCGCAAAGGCGGAGCTCGTGCTCCTGCAGCCCCCGAGCAAGGAGGACGAGGACCCGGACGCAGACACGGAAGACACAGACGGCGATGACAGCAGCCAGCGACCCGATAAGGTACGGATGGAGGCCCGCTATGTGTCATCGCGCATCCGTCAAATGGTGGATTCCCATGAAAAGGTCACCACGGACGACAATACGGTGCGCGATTGCACCTACGGAGACTTCGCCATATTGCTCCGCTCCGGCGTGAATATCGCGCCGCGCTACACCGAGTCATTGGCCGAACTGGGGATCCCGTCCGTATCGCAGCAGGGCGGCGGCTTTTACCGCTCCACGGAGATCACGGCGCTCCTTTCGATGCTCGCCGTGATCGACAACCCCCGGCAGGACGTGGCGCTCATTGCTGCCCTCCGCTCTCCGCTTTTCGGCTTTACGGCCGACGAGCTCTCCGCCATCCGCGCCGCCGATAAGAATTCGGATTTCTATACCGCCCTCTGCCGGCGCGCTGAGGAAGACGCGCGCTGCGCGGAGTTTCTCGCACAGCTCTCGGAGCTGCGTGCGGTAGCACAGGACATTTCGGTCGAGGCGCTACTGGAACGCGTGTGCGACAAAACGGATCTCTACGCACTGCTCACCGCCATGCCGAACGGCGATGCCCGCCGCGAAAATGTGCACATTCTTGCGGACTTCGCCCGTCAGTTCGAACAGGAAGGCTACCGCGGCCTCTTCCGTTTTGTGCAGTGGATGAAGCAGCTGGCCGAAAACGGCGACGAGCCGCGCACCGGCTCGCTTGAGAGCCGCGATGCCGTGCAGATCGTCACGATCCACCGCTCCAAGGGTCTGGAGTACCCCATCGTATTTCTTGCCTCCGCAGGAAAGCAGTTCAATCTGAGAGACGCCAGAGAGCCGGTGCTCATCCATCCCAAACTCGGCGTCGGCGGCAAGGTCATCGATGTCCATCGCGGCATCACCTATCCGACGCTCGCGTGGCGCGCGCTGTCCGAGAAGAAAAAAGAAGAGGCACTCTCCGAGGAGATGCGCGTGCTGTATGTTGGCATGACGCGTCCGAAGGATCGTCTGATCATCACGGCGACCTGGGCGGATGTCAACGGAACGCTCACAAAGCTCCGCGAAGGGCTTACTTCTCCCATCTCACCGGAGCTCCTCCGCAAAGACACATCATGCGCCAACTGGCTCGCCCGCGCGGCGCTCCTGAGCGAGAATATGGGAGAGGATGATCCGTTGCCGTATCACGTCGTCTGTCTCGGCAAGGACGAGCCGCAGAAGATCGCCCCGGTCGAGGAGCCGACGCCCGATGCGGCCGAGTGCGCGGAGTTTACTGCCGTGCTCGACTGGAACTACCCGTATGCATGGGCGGAGGGACTGCCATCCAAAATCACGGCGAGCGCTCTCGAGGGGACGGACGCCGATCCCGACACCGAGAGCATCGCCCCCGCACCGAAGCACCGCCGCAGCTTCCGGATGCCGAACTTCGGCAAAAAAGACGCGCCGCTCACCGGCACCGCCAAAGGCGTTGCCGTCCACACAGTGCTGCAGTTCATCAATTACGCGCTTGTGGAAACGCCGGAAGGCGTGCAAAGCGAGGTCGACCGTCTGCTTGCCGCCGGCCACATCACGCCTGCGCAGGCTGCCTCAGTCGAGCCGGAGCGCATCTGCGCCCTCTTTGCATCGCCCATCGGCCGGCGGATCCTGCACGCCGATGAAGTGTGGCGCGAGCTTCGCTTCTCCATGCTCACACCCGCCGAGCGCGTGTTCGGCGTTCCGACCGGAGAAGAAGTGCTCCTGCAGGGCGTGGCCGACTGCTGCTTCCGCGAGGGCGATTTGCTCACGGTCGTGGACTACAAGACCGACTTCGTGACCGAAGAGACGCTCGCCGAGCATGCCGCGGAGTATGCCCCGCAGATCCGCGCCTACGCCGCCGCCCTGGAACGGCTGTTGAAAAAGCCGGTCCGAGAAGGCGTCCTATACTTCCTGCGCACCGGCCAAAGCGTCGCCGTAAACTGCAAAGACAGGTAAAGGCGTCGCCGCACATAACTTTTTTCGGAAAAATCGAAAAAAATTCACGATTCCGCTTGACATTCTCCGCAAATCGGATATAATATCCCTTGCGTTTGCGAAATAGCGGGATTGTGTAAAGGTAGCACAGCGGACTCTGACTCCGTATGTGAGGGTTCGAATCCTTCTCCCGCTGCCAAACAGATAAGCCTGAAACTCTTTGAGGATCAAAGAGTTTCAGGCTTTTGCTTTGCTCAAAAACAGCCGTTTATCCGCGGAGGATGTGGATGGCAAAACCGCCGTATTCGCCGCTTAGGTAGATGTTTTTCAGCTTGCCTTCGTCGTTGTATTTTGCCGTTTCTTCAAGGAAGGAGAAGCCCTTTTCCCGAAGTTCTTCCACGGCGCTATTCAAATCGGGCGTGGAGAGGGCGATGTGCCCGTTCTTGCCGAGATAGGGGGACTTCATGCACTCGAAGAGCGCACCCGCAAACTCGGATTTCTGCCCGTGACGCGGCGCAAGGTTGAACATGCCGGACAGAAACTCCGCCAGCTTCAGCGCCTCTTCCGGGTTCGGCGTATTGATGCCGATATGCGTAAGGGTAAATGTGTTTTTCATATGGATACTCCTTTTAAAAAACGGACGACTCCCGCGAGGAGCCGCCCGTTTGGTTTTAATGAAAAGCGAAGATTATGCCCGGGCCGGAGCCTGCGGCTCGGATTTATGCTTTTTGCTTGTAATGTAGCAGAAAGCAATGAGACCGAAGCCGATGATGCAGGCTGTGATGTCCGTCCATGCAGCGGGAGCGAGGAAGAGAATGGCGGAGCCGAAGAACAGTGCACGCAACAGCCAGTTCAGGTCGCGGAACATATATCCGGCAACGCAGGCGGCGAGGAAGACGGTAGCGCATGCCGTCATAAGGCAGGCGAGAATGATCTCCCAAGGCGTACCGAGAAGCAGCATGGCGGGACGGAAAACGAACATAAAGGGAGCGATAAATGCGACAATGGCGAAGGTGAACGCTTTCCAGCCGGTCTTCCATGCGCTGGCGTTTGCAATGCCTGCAGCGGTGAAGGAAGCTAGGCACACCGGCGGGGTGATCTGAGCGATAACGCCGAAGTAGAAGATGAACATGTTGGCAACGATAGTCTCGACGCCGAGGTTCATAATGGCGGAGCAGAAGAGCGTGTTCGCGATAAGGTAAGCAGCCACGGTCGGAAGGGCCATGCCAAGGAGCAGGCAGCCGATGGCTGCGACGATCAGAGCGAGGAGCAGACTGCTGCCGCCGGCCTGACCGATGAGCTTCGCGATTTTAACGGCGATACCGGAGCGAACGACGATACCGATCATGATGCCGCAGGCGGCGGTCGGAATGGCAATGTTTGCGGACTGGCGCACGCCGTCGATGATCGTGTTGAGGATCTTCTTCGGGGTCATGCGAGTCTCTTTATTGAGCATGCTCAGAATGAGCGAGAGAATGGCGCAGTAAAGAGCGGCGCGCGGCATCGAAGTGCCGGTGCAGATGAGAATGACAAGAAGAATGATGGGGGATAGGCGATAAACACGGGGGAGGATCGGGTTGCCGATGAATTTTTCGCCCTGACCGATCTTACGCTTCTTGGCAAGCAGATGCACGAGAATGAATGTGGCACCGTAATATGCGAGAGCGGGGATAATGGCGGTCTCGGCGATCTTCATGTAAGGAACGCCGATCATTTCCGCCATGATGAAGGCGCCGGTGCCCATGATCGGCGGCATGATCTGTCCGCCCGTGGAGGCTACGGATTCGACCGCGCCGGCTTCTTCGGGCGTGTAGCCGGCTTTCTTCATAAGAGGAATGGTGAAAACGCCGGTGGTGGAAACGTTCGCCTGCGCGGAGCCGGAGATCATACCGATAAGGCCGGAGGAGATGACCGCAGCCTTTGCCGGGCCGCCGGCCGTCTTGTCGGAGAGCTTCAGTCCCATGTTGATGAGAACCTCGCCGCCGCCGCAGTTGGCAAAGAACGCGCCGAAAATCATGAAATAGAAGAGAGTGTTCAGCGAGGCGGAAAGCGGGGAACCGAAGATGCCGTTCTGGCTGTAAAGCAGCGTCTCAAGGAACTGCGGGAAAGTCATGCCGGCAAAACGGAACAGTCCGGGGATGTACTGGCCGAACCAGGAATAGGCCATAAAGAAGGCAAGTACGAAGAACAGCGCCAGGGAGACGACACGCCGTACGGCTTCCATCATAACGAACAGAAGAAGGATGGCGACGAGCATATCCTGGGTCGTCATTTGATCGACATTGTAGATACGCAGGTTGAGTGCTTCTGCCTGCGTAAGGAAGTGATAGGCGATAAACGCAACGCATGCGAGAAGGAATCCGTCATAGATCCACCAAAGATTTTTATGAGGATTGTCCTGATTCTTGCACTTTTCGGACATGGGGTTAAAGAGGAAAACCACCATCAGTGCAAAGCAAAGGTGCAGTGGGAGCTGTGCCCAGGGCTGCATCGGAGCGATCAGTTTAATGTACAGCTGGAATGCCAGCATGAGAATGGCAAGGACGGCCAACGTCCAGTAACGCCATTTGGGCATGGTCTTGAGGAGACGGGCAATTTTAGAGTCCTCGTCCTCTTCTTTCGCGAGTTCAGCGGCCTTCGCGTCCATGCTCTGCGAGCTGCCACTGTCTTTTTTCTTGAATATGCTCATTTTTTATTGACCTCCTTGCGAGGTGGGGACGGACGCCGGAGGCGTCCGTCCCCCTCAGACTTGGTATGCTTATCGGGGGTGAATTTCGAGTATGTTCGGATCAAAGGAGACCGGCATCCTTGTAGTAAGCCAGCGCGCCGGGATGGAAATCAACGCCGCCGACAAGCTCGGAATCGCAGCTGCCTTCCACAGTCCAGCAGCTCAGCGCCGGGTAAACGGCAACGATCTCGTCGTGGTTCTCGATGAGAGTCTTGGTGATCATGTAAACGACTTCGTCGGAAAGAGTATCGGCGCAGAAAATGCCGTCGGGGCTGCCGGGGAGAACGAGCTCTTCGGTCTGACCCTTGAAGGAGTTCGCGGGAACGGTCACGCGGGCAAAGCCCTTTTCGTTGACGAACCAGTCGATGAGTTCATCGCCCCACTGCAGGAAGGTGACATCAACGGTGTTCGCGATCTCGTTCATCGTGGAGGAAGCGGAGGAAGTGTGGTCGATGTAGAAGTCAATCTGGCCGTCCTGGATGGCCGCCTTGTTGGCGTCACCACCCTGGTTGGTGATGCTGCCGCCCCAGGACTCTAGCTCTTCTTCGGTCACGCCGAAGTACTCAAGCAGCTTGTAGGCACCCTCGGCGTCCATGGAGCCGACGGGAGAGCAGCCGATGCGGAGAGGAAGCTTCTGTTCGAAGATCTCTTCGATGGTGGAAACGCCGTACTTCTCAAGGAAGGCGTTGCTGATGCAGTTGATGTAGCAGGAGGCAGTCAGACCGCCGAGAATGGCGGAGTAGCCGCTCGTGGGCTCTTTGCCGAGAGTGCCGTCTTCCTTGGCCCACTTCGCGGGAGCACCGTTGATGAAAGCAAGGTCAACGCCCGGGGTGGCGAAGAGGTAAGGAGCGCCCATGCCGCCCGGGTTGGTGGGCTGCACGTCTACGAGGCTGAAGCCGGCATCTTCTTCAAGCTGCTTGGCAAGCTCGATGATGTAGTTATAGGACGCGGATCCGACAGCGTCGGAAGAGAACACGATGGTCTCGCCGGAAACATCGTAGGTTTTGACTTCGCCGGCCGTCTCTTCGGCTTCGGCACCGTCATCGGAAATAAGGCCGACTTCCTTGTAGTACTTCAGCGCGCCGGGGTGGAAATCAACACCGCCGACAAGCTCGGAATCGCAGCTGCCTTCCACAGTCCAGCAGCTCAGCGCCGGGTAAACGGCAACGATCTCGTCGTGGTTCTCGATGAGAGTCTTGGTGATCATGTAAACGACTTCGTCGGAAAGAGTATCGGCGCAGAAAATGCCGTCGGGGCTGCCGGGGAGAACGAGCTCTTCGGTCTGACCCTTGAAGGAGTTCGCGGGAACGGTCACGCGGGCAAAGCCCTTTTCGTTGACGAACCAGTCGATGAGTTCATCGCCCCACTGCAGGAAGGTGACATCAACGGTGTTCGCGATCTCGTTCATCGTGGAGGAAGCGGAGGAAGTGTGGTCGATGTAGAAGTCAATCTGGCCGTCCTGGATGGCCGCCTTGTTGGCGTCACCACCCTGGTTGGTGATGCTGCCGCCCCAGGACTCTAGCTCTTCTTCGGTCACGCCGAAGTACTCAAGCAGCTTGTAGGCACCCTCGGCGTCCATGGAGCCGACGGGAGAGCAGCCGATGCGGAGAGGAAGCTTCTGTTCGAAGATCTCTTCGATGGTGGAAACGCCGTACTTCTCAAGGAAGGCGTTGCTGATGCAGTTGATGTAGCAGGAGGCAGTCAGACCGCCGAGAATGGCGGAGTAGCCGCTCGTGGGCTCTTTGCCGAGAGTGCCGTCTTCCTTGGCCCACTTCGCGGGAGCACCGTTGATGAAAGCAAGGTCAACGCCCGGGGTGGCGAAGAGGTAAGGAGCGCCCATGCCGCCCGGGTTGGTGGGCTGCACGTCTACGAGGCTGAAGCCGCCGTCCTCTTCGAGGTGCTTGGCGATCTCAACGATGTAGTTGTAGGATGCGGATCCGACAGCGTCGGAGGAAAATACGAGGGTTACATCCGAAAAATCGGTCTTTGCTTCGGTGGCATCCGCAGTGGCTTCTGTGGTGGTAGTGGTTTCCGTCGTCGCAGTAGTGGCAGTGGATTCCGTCGCACCGCAGGCAACCAGTCCGAATACCATAACCAGGCAAAGGATCAGTGCCAGTGTCTTCTTCATTTCTGTTCTCCTTTCAATTTTGAAAAACTTCTTTTATTTTTCCGGCATCGCCGGATGGGATACGATGGATCATGCTTTGGCGTTCGCCATGCGGATGGCGTAGTCCATGGCATTTACGAGACTGAGCGCGTTCGCGCTGCCGCTGCCGGCGTGGCCGAAGCCTGTGCCGTGGTCAACGCTGGCGCGGATGATGGGAAGACCGAGCGTAACATTCACGCCAGCGACGGCATCCCAGTGTCCCGCTTCGCGGTTATAGACAAATCCCTTCACCTTGAGAGGAATGTGCCCCTGGTCGTGGTACATGCACACCACGATGTCGTACCAGCCGCCGATGGCCTTGGAAAATACCGTGTCCGGCGGCGTCGGCTTCTTATCGGGAATGCAGATGCCTTCCGCCATCGCTTCGTCGATGGCCGGCTGGATCTCTTCGATCTCTTCGCGACCGAAGAGCCCGTTTTCGCCACAGTGCGGGTTGAGCCCGGCGACGGCGATGCGCGGCTTTTCGATGCCGAGCGCCTTGCAGCCGGCATTGGCGATGCGAATGACTTCAAGCACGCGCGGTTTCTTCACACGGTCACACGCCTCGCGGAGCGAAACATGCGTGGACACGTGGACAACGCGCAGCTCCTCGTGAGCGAGCATCATGGTGTATTTTTCGGTGTTCGTGTAATGCGCGTAGATCTCGGTGTGTCCGCTGAAGTGATGGCCTGCCATGTTGATGGCTTCCTTGCTCAGCGCATTCGTTACGGTGGCGTCCACCTCGCCTGCCATGGCAAGCTCGATGACTTTCTTTACATATTGGAACGCCGCCTCGCCGCCGAGCGCCGTGGCGCCCAGACCGAACGGCTTCGGTTCATCGCTGCTGCAGGGAATGTCCTCACTCTTTACGATGCCGAGGGAGAGCACATCGATGACGCCGTAGGTGAAATTTGCGTCCGCGACTTTTTCGATGACGCGGATGCGGAGATCCGTTCCGTTGAGCTTGTTGTAAACGGCAACGGCGTATTCCATCGATGCCGCGTCGCCGACGATCACCGGACGGCAGCACTCGTAGATGACCTCATCGGCAAGCGCCCGAACGGAGATCTCCGGCCCGTTGCCGAAAGGATCACCCATGGTAATGCCGAGGATCGGCTTTTTGACTGTATCCATTTTCTTTGCCTCCCGGCTTTCAGCAGAGACCCAACTCTTCGTTTTCCTTCAATACGGCCTTCAGCTCTTCCATTCCCTCGTCACAGAGGTAGTTGAACGGGCGGCGGCATTCGCCGACCGGGTAGCCGAGCATATTGACGCCCTTTTTGATAATAGTGTTGGAGTTGCCAAATTTGAACACGCGCTGGATGGTGCCGATGCGCTGCTGGCACTCCTCGGCCTTCTCCAGATCTCCGGCAATGAAACTGTTGTAGATCTGCGTGACCGTCTTGGGGTAGAGGTTGGCGCGTCCTGCGATGCCGCCTGCGCCGCCGGCGCGAAGACCGGTGAGGATGGCACCGTCGTTTCCGGCGAACACGGAAAACGGCTTGCCGAGATCCTGCGTTTCGCGGATGTACGCCTTCAGGTTCTCAATGTCACCGCTCGAATCCTTTGCGCCGAGGATCACATCGACATCTTTGGCAAGACGGCGGACCGTCTCGGGAAGAATCTTGTTGTTCGTGCGCGGGGGAATATTGTAGAGAACGATGGGAATATTGACATGCTTGGCCACTTCGCTGTAATGGCGGTAGAGCTCTTCCTGACTGGCTGTGGCAAAGCTCGGCGTGACGATGGACAGCACATCCGCACCCAGCTCCTCGGCACGGCGGCTCATGTACACCGTATCCGCTGTGGTGATGCAGCCGCTCCCGGCGTACACCGGAACGCGTCCGTGCACCTGGTCGACGGTCGTCTCGAGGATCTCTTCTTTCTCCTTCAGCGAAAGGGCGTAGCCCTCGCCGTTGGTACCGAAGCAGAAAATGCCGTGAACGCCTCCGGCGATCTGGCGCTCGATCTGGTTGCGCAGCTCCGGAAGATTTACGCTCTCGTCCGCGTTCATCGGGGTGATGATCGGCGGTACGATGCCGTGCAGTTTGATTTCTTTCATATTTTTCTCCTTTCGGCAACAGTTCATAGAACCTGCAGATAGATGCTGCGCGCATCTTCCGGCGTGACCGTTCTCATGTTGTTCACCAGAAGACGCTGCACGGACATGCCGGCTTCCACGAGGAAATCCAGGTCATCGCGGGAGACATTCCACTGCGAGAGATCCGTCGGAATGTCGAGATGCTTCACGATCTCACCCATGCGCTCAATGATCCACGCACTCTTCTCTTCGTCCGTGGTGCAGGTCTTCTCGCCGTGCACTGCGCGGTCGTAAGCCTGCGCAAGCTTATGGCGGATGGCCGGCTCGTTGAAGCGCATGACCGGCATGAGCAGGATGGCGTTCGATACGCCGTGCGCGATGTGGTACTTTCCGCCGAGCGGATAGCTGAGCGCGTGGACGGCTGTCGTGCCGGAGCAGGTGATGGCAACGCCGCCGTAGAAAGCCGCGACCTGCATCTCACGCTTGGCGTCGAGAGCTTCGGGATCGTCGCAGGCACGCTCGATATTGTTAAGGATCTTATCAAAGGCGTCGAGAGCGAAGGTATCGCTGAAGGGGTTCGCCTTGTTGCTCGTGAAGCACTCGATGGCGTGCGCCATGGCATCCACGCCGCTGGCCGCCGCGATCTTGCGGGGCAGATTCTTGATCATGCGGGCGTCGAGCACCACATAGTCGGGGACCATGCTCGGATTTACGATGCCGATCTTGAGTTCCTTCTCGGGAACGGCAACGATCGCGTTTGGCGTCGCTTCCGAACCGGTGCCGGCTGTCGTGGGGATGAAGCAGGTCTGCACGGTCTTTACGCCGCGCAGAGGATCGTCCAGAAGATCTTTCACGGTGTACTCATCCGTTACGAGAATGCTCGCGAGCTTTGCCGTGTCCATCGCACTGCCGCCGCCGATGGCGACGATGAGGTCGGCACCCAGCTTGCGGAACTCGTCAACGACGCCCTGCACGGCCATGTAGCTCGGCTCGGCGGGGATGTCCGAGAATATCACTGTCTCCGTGCCGGCGGTTTGGATGATCTGCTGCGGAAGGTCCACAAGACCGGCGGCAAGGATACCCTTGTCCGTGAAGATGGCGGCCTTTTTGTGACCGGCAGCGATCATCTTGAGATTTTCCAGTGCGTCCACGCCGCTGTAGACGATGCGCGGCATTACCATATTGTATTTATCCATAGTTTTCACCGATTCCTTTCTATTGTCAATCAAATTTATTTCAACTTCAGCAGAATGTCCTCCTGCCCGAATCCGCCGGACTTGGAGAGCACCGAATGCAGCTCGCCGCGGTAGGCGAAGCCGGCTTCCACTACGCCGGGGAGAACTTCCCGCAGCGGCGTGAGCTCGCGGCAGCCGATGGCATCCATAAAGCCGAGCAGCGTGTCGCCGCCGATGATCATCAGCCGCGTTTTGGCGCCGCGGTCAAAGAGGTTTTTCAAAATCGCGCCGAGCAGCGCCGCAACGCGCCGCCCGAGCTCTTCGGGAGAGGCACCGCCTCCGATGTCGGCATTGCCGACAACGCCTGTGTCGATGAGGAGCTTATCGCTCGTTTCACACTGCGTCCAAAGCGCATCGAGAAAGTCCGTAAACTCCCTGCTTTCCCGACCGCATGCGAGGAGCTGTTCCACCGGCACATGCACGGTGTCAAAGCCGTAATGCGAGGCATATTCCACCTGGCAGAGCGATATCGGATTGACGCTTCCGCATACGACGGTCAGCTGCTTTTCCGCGGCGGGCCGCTCCGGAGCTTCCGCACCCTCTCCCAAAACGGAGGCGAGCGCTTCGGCAAGACCGCTGCATCCGGCAACGGCGTGCAGCCGATTTTCTTCGCGAAGATTGCGTACGGTCTTTTCCATGGCCTCCTGCGTTTCACAGTCCAGCACCGTGAGACGCTTCCCGTTATTCACCGGCGCGGGAGGAGTCGCACCGGTGAACACCTCTGTCGGAGAGGGCAGTTGCTTTTCGAGCAGCGCCGGGATATAACTTTCCGTGACCGGCTCAAACGGATCACGGCCGAATACGCTTTCGTGCACCGGCACGCCGTCAATATAATGTACGCCGTTTACTGTCACGCGGTTCATCGCGGGAAGCGCCGGGATGAAGAAAAGCTCGGAACTTCCGCTGCCGTCCAGCACGGCGGCCAGCTCCGCTCCGATGTTTCCGCGCAGGGCTGAATCGGTTTTTTTGAAAATGCACCCGATGCCGAGCTCCGCCGCCCTCTGCGAAAGAGCGTACACGCGGCGATAGGCTTCGTCTGCCGGTTCGTGCCGGGTGGGGACGCAAAGAACGAGAACGCTTTCGGCCGAACTCTCGCTGTCGATCGCCGGGAGCAGGGAAACCTTGGTTTTCCGGCCGGCAGCCGAGAACTTGACGCCGGCATCCAGCGCGCCGGTCACATCATCCGCGAGTACAAGAATATCGATCATCGTCTGCCGAGCGCCTCCTTCTTGCGGCGGAGAATATACTCCCGCCCCTTGTTTCCTTATGTTCCGATTATACACAAGCGTTTTTTCCGGGGAAAGTACGGAACAAAGCAGAATTGATTTAATTTGAAACAATATTTTTCGGCCGTGCTTTATTCTGGAACCGGCCTACAAAATAGAAACGATTTTATTGGCGATAATGCACAAAATTGGCGTGGTGCAACCATCAAAGTGCCACCGAAAATCTTGCGAAATTGCGAAGCGTTTTAAAATAAATCGCTTGCATATTCTTAAGAGATGTTTTATTTTAGAAACAGGACGAAACAGACGAAGGAGAGACGGTCGTGAAAAAACTGCGTTTCCTGTGCATTGCGCCCTATGAAGGAATGTACCACCTCATGACGAACATCGCCGCCCAGCGGAGCGATGTGGAGCTCATCATTCAATCCGGCAACCTGGACACCGGCCTGCAAGCGGCGCTCGAGAACCGGAACAGCGGCTTTGACGCCATAATCTCTCGCGGCGGCACGGCGGAGGCCATCCGCAGCCGCGTAGACATACCCATCTGCGATATCGTTCCCTCGGCGTATGATATCCTGCGCACCATCCGCCTGGCGCAGGGCATGGGGGACAACTTCGCCATTCTCGGCTATCCGAGCATCACGCATCCGGCGGAAATGCTCTGCGAGATCATGCAGTTCCGCGTGCCGGTCATCACCATCCGCAGCCCGCAGGAATGCCGTGATAAGCTCTGCGAGCTCCGGGACGGCGGCACGCGCATCATCGTCGGCGACATGATCTCTGCCACGGAAGCGCAGGAGCACGGCATGCACGGTCTCCTGATCGTATCCGGCCTCGAGAGCATTGAAGCGGCCATTGACAGTGCCCACGATATATGCAGCCGGTATCGGGCACTCGACCGCCGTGCAGGACTTTTGCGGGATATCCTTGCGTCTGCCGAGGACGACTGCACGGTCTATTCCTCGGACGGCACCGAAGTCTTCTCCACCATGAAGCCGATGCCGGACGAGCTCTCCGAGGTAATGCGGCAGCAGCTTTCGCATGTGCTCGCGCAGAACGATGTGAAGATCAACCGCCATATCGGCGGTGAGGCGGTGACGATCCGCGGAAGGCTCGTGTCTTCCGGCGGAGAAGAATACGCCGTCTACACGGTCTCGCACGCCGCATCGCTCCTGACGGGGCGGCAGGCCATTCGCGTGGATGACGGAGAATTTGAAAAAAATTCCCCGGTTCCGAACGGCAATCCGCTCGAATACTATCTCGGCAACAATGCCGCCGCCGAGCGGCTGCGCTCCGTGTGCGACCAGTATGCCGCTTCGGACGCACCGGTGCTGATCGAGGGAGAATTCGGCACGGGCAAGGATCGCTTCGCCAACTATATTCACAGCCGCAGCCGCCTCCGCCACAGCTCTCTCATCGTTGTGGATATCGGGCGCATGACCGAAAAGGATTGGGACCTGTTTCTCGAAAACGAGCGCTCGCCCCTGGCCGATACCGGCTCGACCATTTATCTGCGCCATATGGACCGCGCGGGAAAGGACGCGTGCCTCCGTCTTCTCTCCTATTTGGAGGGCTCCCACACACTCAGCGCGAACCGGTTCCTCGTCTCCTATTCCGGCCCGTTCGGGCAGAACGCCGGCGATCCGGTCTACCGCTATCTCTCGGAGACCGTGCACTGCCTGCGCCTCCGCCTGCCGCCTCTTGCACAGCGGCGGGAGGATATCCCGACTCTTGTCAGCCTTTATATCAACGCAACAAATGTGCGCTTTGGCACGCGTGTTATCGGCCTCACGCATGAGGCCATGCTGCTGCTGCAGAATTTCCGCTGGCCGCACAACATCGATCAGCTTGTGAAATGCACGCAGGAGCTCGTGGTCAACGCCACAAGCTCGTACATTTCTGAAACGCAGGTCCGCGCGGTTCTGGAGCAGGAGAAAGAAATCCCCCTGCCGACGCTTCCGGCAACGAGCGATATCGATCTGAACCGCTCCCTCGATGACATCACGCGCGAGATCGTTCTGCGCGTCTATGACATGGAAGGACAAAATCAGACCAAAACGGCCAAGCACCTGAACATCAGCCGCAGCACCCTCTGGCGGATGCTGAAATAATGTAAGGCAACACCGCACAATGTCGTCTGCGGCGCTTTGCGAAAACTTTGCTCGCAAATCGCTCTTGCCGAATTATGCGGTGCTGCCTTTGATTTCCGGCAGTCTCAGAGCTGTCGGAAAAAATTTTTTTGAGAAGATCGGTAAAATCGGCCTTCTCGCTGACATATAGGGTGTGAGGAGGTACAGAGATGCAAACCGCGGCGGAAATGCGGATCCGCAGCACGAAATAAAAGGAGGATCACTATGGAATTCACAAACATCGACCCCAACTTCGGCATGGAGCACAACATCGAGCGCGAGGCGCGCCTGAAGAAGCATGTGACCAACGCCGCAAAGCAGATCCCGCAGGCATGTGCGGAAAAAACGGAAGGCATCGATGCCGACCTGAACCTGTTCACTCTCTCTTTCCCCGCGGGGACCGAGATCAACAAGATTGCCATGCACTATATGTACCGCGCCACTTATGCCTGCGATAAGTTCGTCCCCGCCTTCGATGCGGAAAGCGGACGGATGCAGTTCCTGTTCTACATCGACATGGCCTCGCCCTACGTGTGATATTCCGGCGCGTTCGGCGGCAGAACGGCAGGATATGCGTTGATTTTTGCGGTTTGGCGTGATAAAATGTGTCAAAAAGCCCGCCGCGGGAAAAACTGCGGCGGGAACGGACAAAGTGAGGGGAAACATATGAAGATCGGAAAGAAACTTCTGCGCACGTTTTGCGCCGGCGTGTTCGTCTGCCTGATCGCCGCTGCGGGCATGACGAGCGCGGACGCCTGCACGGCTGTGTATGTCGGCTCGGAAGTGAGCGAGGACGGCACCGTGCTGATCGGAAAATCCAACGACTATCAGGACGTTTGGGCAAACTATGTGACGATCACCGAGCATGTGGACGATCGGTCCGGCCGCACGATGCCGGTGGACAACGATGCAACCGTGTTCGCGCCCATTCCGGCGACGACCTACCGCTACACATCCACTCCGTGGATGGCGAGCGCAACGGCGGCGAACGGTCTCGGAAGTGACGCTACGATCTGCACCAACGAGTGTGGTGTGGCGATGGTCATGTCGATCACATCGTTCTCGAACAACGCTGCGCTGGAAGCCGACCCGAAGGTCGAGCACGGCCTCACGGAGTTCACGGCCGTGGATCTGGTAACTTGCCAGAGCGCGACCGCGCGCGAAGGCGTGGAAGTTCTGCTCGGCCTCATCGACACTTACGGCAGCAGCGAGGTCAACATCGCGATCATCGCCGACCGGACCGAAGCGTGGTATGTCGAGATGTACAACGGCCATCAGTACGCCGCCGTGAAGCTGCCCACCGACAAGGTGTGCGCGTTCGGCAACGAGTTCTCGCTTGAATATGTTTCGGATTATGAAGACTATATCCTCTCTCCGGAACTCGAGAGTCTGGCCGTGGAAAACGGCTTTGCGGTGTACGGCGAGAACGGCGAGCTGAACCTGCTTGCAACCTACTCGGGCGAGTCGGCCCGCGTGAACTATTCGCACATGCGCACCTGGATCGCCCACCGGCTCCTCGCACCGTCGCAGTACGGTGACTACGATTTTGACGACCTCTACGACCTGTGCTTCACGCCGGACGAGAAGGTGTCGCTCATCGATGTCATGGAAATCCTGCGCAACCGCTTCGAGGGCACGGAGTACAGCCCCGATGAGACCGGCCGCACGGATATTCGTGTCATCGGCACCGAGACCGCGCTGAGCGTACACATCGCGCAGGTCTATCCCGACCTGCCCGCCGAGATGTCCTGTGTCACATGGGAGAGCTCGGGTCCCGCCGTTTACGGCGTGTTCGTGCCCGTCTCCAATGCCGCCGTGAGCATCAGCGAGCCGTACAGCCGCACTCAGACCGCAGAGGATGCAGGCAACTTCGACATCGAGAACTACCCGTACTACCGCTTCAAAGCCCTCACCACGCTGTGCGCGGAGAGCGACACCTATAAGATCTACGGCGCACCCGTGCGTGCCTACTGGCACGAAGCGGAGACTGCCATGACCGAGAGCATGCAGACGGTGCTCGAGACCGCTTCCTCTCTCGAGAGCGGGACAGCTGCGCAGTACATCACCGATTACTGCAACAGCGTGCAGACGAAAGCCTTTGATGATGCCGGAGAACTCCTGAACGATGTGCTCTGGTACATCAGCAAAAACAGCAACTCCCTGAAAAACGGCCGCAACCCCGAGACGCACGAAGTGCTCGACGAGCGCAAGACCGTTGACCCGATGACGGTGACGCTTGATACTTCCGCTTACTCGGTCCTGCCCGAGATCCCGCAGACCGAGAGCGGATCGAATACGACGATCGTTTGGGGCGCCGTGTGCGCCGCTGCAGTTGTGGTCGCCGCCGTATGCGTGGTTGTCTGCCGGAAGAAAAAGAGCGCAAAATAAAAATGACGCCTTATGCTGCATGACTGCGGCAGAGCGGGAGCCGGAAGAATTTTAGGCAGCACCGCATAATTCAGCAAGAGCGATTTGCGAGAGATTTTTCGCCGAATCAAGGAAGAAAACCGCAGCCATACTTTGTGTATGGCAAGGTTTGATGACGCAGAGTCGGCGAAAAATATCCGCAAAGCGCCGCAGACGACATTGTGCGGTGTTGTCTTTATTTTCCCGACTCCCGCTTCATTATCCGTTGAAATTGTAAACTTTTTTCGGGCCGATTGACTTTTCCGATGCGGAGAATATAATACATATTGTTCGGATGACTATCCGTCTTCCCCGGAATTTTGCCGGGGGTATTTTTATATCTGTACAATGTAAAGGAACGCTTGCCGACAATGCGCAAACCGATCAATATGCTTCGCAACTATCTGCTGCGGTTCTTTTTCCGCCTGATCGTGATGGTTGCCGTACTCTTCCTTTATCTCACGGACCGCGAGGCACTGGATTTTACGGCAGAACCCCGTTTGAGTCTGCCGCTTATCGTGCTCGGGGTCATTCTGTTCGCGTCGTTTGCCCTGCAGCTCTCGCCAAAGTCGCGCATTTCGCGCGGCTGCCTGAAGCAGTTTCCGCACAACTTCCGCAAGATCGAAACGGCGGTGGATGAGCTGGTGCTCCGCATGAAGATCCGCAAGCTGGATCTCGGCGCAACGCGGGTCGCCGTCATTTGGGCGATCCCGAATCTGCTGTTCGCGTGGCTCTACTACCGCGGAACATTCGGCGCGCCCGAAATGCTGCTCATCACGGTATTTTATTATCTCTGCGATGTGATCTGCATCGTTTTCTACTGCCCGTTCCAGAAGCTCTTCATGAAAAACAAATGCTGCGTTACATGCCGCATTTTCGCCTGGGGCACCATCATGACCGCAACACCGCTCATATTCGTCCCGTCCGTTTATTCCTGGAGCCTTGTGGTGCTCGCGCTGGCCTGCACGGTATTGTGGGAGATTTCCTACCGCCGCCACCCGGAACGCTTCTGCGAGGAGACGAATGCATTTCTTACCTGCTCATCCTGTACCGACCGCCTGTGCGTGGTAAAGCGCGCCCTCGAAAAAAGCCCGACGCCCGAAAAACGATGAAAATATGCCCGGCAGAAAGTGTTCGCCTTCTGCCGGGCATAAATTTTCTTCGGGGACGAGCGGGAAAAATGCCTTTCCGCCGATCATCCCAATTTTTTGAGGAACTCCATGCACCGCGTGCGGAAGTCCGGTGCCTCGTCGTATACGCCGTGACCGTATTCGGCGCCGTACATATAGAGCTCGCAGCCGAGCTTCTCGGACAGAGAGCGGGTGCCCTCAGCGGTGACGACGCGGTCACCCTCCGAGCCGAGCACCAGCGCGGGGCAGCGGATCAAGGAGAGATACGGCACGGCGTTCATGCTGCGGCAGGACTCTGCCAGAATGCAAAAGCGGCGGTATTCCTCGTCCGTGATGCCGCGCCCGAGCGTGATCATCGTCTCGCGATAGGCCTTGAGCGTATTCTCGGAGTACACATTGTCGACGAAGCTCGCAAGAAGAGCGTCTTCGTTCTTTTCCTCGGCGAGATGCAGCCATGTGTCGAGCACACGGAGGAATGTTTCGTTCGGCTCGGCAAGCGTCGCACCGAGCATGAGCGAGTGAACGAGCTCCGGCGCATCAACGGCGAGCCACTGCGCCATCATGCCGCCCTGCGATACGCCGAAAATGTCGGCGCTTTCGATATGCAGCCCGCGCATTGCCTGCGCCGTATCGCGCGCGAGATCGCGTATGGTGCAGCCCTCGTGCAGCACGCGCGGACGGTCAAAAAGATACACGGTGTATTCTTTCGCAAAATCCTTGTAAGAGGATTCCACGGCATCGCGCAGCGCCATTACGCTGTGGATCGCAAGCCCCGGGAGAATGACAAAACGCTTCGCCCCGCGGCCGAAGGAAAAATAGTCCATAATTTCCATGCGTTTGCTCTCCTTATCAATAGAATGAGCGCCCGGAGATCGGTAAAAAGATCACCGCGGCGGCTGTGAGGGCGAAAGGAACGGCGAGAGCAATGATGCGGTTCGCCTTTTTCTTCTGAATGCAGAATGTCATAACGATGATCGATGCGAGGCACACGAGAACGGTGAGAAGATGATACGGAAACACGGACGGCATCTTCGCAAAATATGATGCGCCCATCACGGCGATGATCGCATTGCCGAGCCCCAGAATGACCGCACCGAGCGCCGTCTGCTTTTTGCAAAAGTACGCGATAAAACCGCCCGGCAGCGTGAGCAGGATCTGCACGCCCCAAATTCCGAGATAGTAGACCGCCATGTCGACGGTGATGGCACCGACGAGCACGCGCACGCCGTAAATGATGGGCTGGCTGATGAGGAAAAAAACAAAACAGCGAAGTGCGGAGCTCCAGCTTTTCGGGCTGTGTACCGCGACGATCACGCCGAAGATCACCCACCACTCATAGCTGACGCCGATGTCCTGAAACGATGTGCCTTCCAGCGCCGGCACGGACAGCACGAGTCCCGTATAGAGTCCCGCCGCCGCGGCAAACAGGAGAAGTACCGGCCAGCTCATGGTTTTCGTTCCGAAGATTTTTTTCATAAGGGAAACGCCTCCGCAGATAAGTCAGCTAATAATACCGCAGAGTGCCCGCTCTGTCAACGAAGATTTTGACGGATGATTTTTGAAAAACGGCGAGTTTTTTCCGAATAAAAATAGGTATTCTGTCTCTTGCAATCTTTGCCGCGATACGATACTATATACGCATCAAAAATATTGAGAGGAGAAACACCATGAGTTTTCAGCAAGCCATTTCTTCGGTCTTCCATAAGTATGTTTGCTTTTCCGGCCGCGCCCGCCGCAGCGAATACTGGTACTGGTCGCTCCTGAGCTTCATCGTGTCCGGCATCCTCGGCAGTATCTATAACACTTCGGAAAACACCTTTATCGGTCTGCTCTCCACGGTGTGGACGCTCGGCACATTTCTCCCGGGCCTCGGCGTTTTCTGGCGCCGCATGCATGATATCGGCAGAAGCGGTGCCTGGTATTTTCTGAACCTCATTCCGCTTGTCGGACAGATCATTCTTATCGTGTTGGCCTGCAAGGACAGCCAACCGGGCACTAACCAGTACGGCCCCAGCCCGAAATACCCCGCCCCCGGCGGCTATACCCCCTATGGTGGTGCACCGAATGGCGGCTACAACCCCTACGGCTATGACCCGAACAACAATAACGGCCAAAATCCTCACTGGTAATTCAAACGGCACCGCAGACAACGGTGCGCGGTTAAATCTTCGGCAAAAAGGACTTCGTATTCCTCTATGAGCAATATAGACCTGCATATTCATACTACCGCATCCGACGGCACCGACTCTCCGATCGAAGTCGTCCGCAAAGCGGCCTCCATCGGCCTCGGTGCCATCAGCGTTACCGACCACGACAGCGTTTCGGGCGTAACCGCGGCGAGAGAAGCGGGACGGCAGCTCGGCGTCGAGGTCATCCCCGGCATCGAAGTATCCTCGGACTATCTCACGGAAAATGTCCACATCCTCGGCTATTTCATTGATATCCATTCTCCGGCCATGCGTCCGGTGCTCGATTGGGTGAAGAACGAGCGCGTGGAGCGCAACGAGAAGATCGCCGCCATGCTCCGCCGCGATGGCTTCGACATCACCATCGAGGAGCTCTACCGCGAGTATCCCGGCTCGGTCATCGGCCGGCCGCATTTCTGCGAGCTGCTCATGAGCAAAGGGTATGTCAACTCCATTAAGGAGGGCTTTGACCGCTACCTCGGCGAGGGAATGCCGTACTATCTTCCCAAACGCCGCATCTCGATTGCGAAAGCAGTGGAAACGATCGTCGCGGCGGGCGGCGTACCTGTGCTCGCGCATCCGTTCCTCTATCACTATGAAGAGCCGGGGCTCATTACCCTCATTGAAACGGCCAAAGATCTCGGCATCCGCGCCGTTGAGGTGTATTACTCCCTCTTCTATAAGGAACAGACCGACTGGCTGCTGCGCATGGCGGACAAGTACGGCCTCGGCATCAGCGGCGGCAGCGATTACCACGGTACCCGCAAGCCGCACATCTCTCTCGGCACCGGCTGCAACAACAACCTCGCGATCCCCTACGAGGTGCTGGAAAATCTCAAGAAACTCAAATAACAAATAACGAAATGAGCCCCTGCAGTTTGCACCGCAGGGGCTCGTGCTGTGTTTGGCGGTATTCGCGCTTCAGCTCAGCGTGGGAACATCGAGTTCAATGTCGCTGAGAGGATAGGTGCTGCAGGGGTGGATCCAGCCGAATTTCTTGTCGCCCTCGCGGCGGCCGTCGGCCTCTTCGGGAATGAAGACCTTGCCGGAAACGAGCAGCGAATGGCACCAGCCGCACTCGCCGCTGCGGCAGCCGGCGGGAGCCTTGATACCGGCCTGCTCCATGGCAATGAGCAGCGTCTGCTCGGCGCGGCAGGGAACGGTCTGCTTCTCACCGCGGATGCGCACTGTGAGGGAGAAGGTCTTTCCGGCGGCATCGGCGGGATATGCAGGACTGCGCGCGGGATCGCCGTAATCGCCGTACAGCTCCTTGCGGGCACGGCGGCGCGGCAGACCGAGTGCGGCGATCTGCGTGTCGGCAAAGGCATACATGGCCTTCGGGCCGCACAGGAACAGGGAGTAATCGCCTTCTCCGGCGTACTTTTTGATGAGCTCGGCGGTGATGAAGCCATGCTCGTAGCCTTCAGCTTCTTCATCGGAGAGAACATGGACGATCTTCACCTTGCCGTTCGAGCGCGCGGCAACGGCGTCGAGCTCCTCGCGGAGGAGGATGCTCTCACGTGTGCGGTTGCCGTAGAGAATGGTGAGCTCAAAATCCTCAATGCCATCGGCCACGGCGCAGGCCATGGAGTGGAACGGCGTAATGCCGCTGCCGCCCGCCATCGCGACAACGCGCTTGGCATCGCGCAGCCCCATGTAGTAGAAGTCACCCTGCGGGCCGGAAATAATGGCCTCGGTGCCCTCGACCCAGTGTTCAAGGATGTACTCGGACACATAGCCGCCCTTGGAGCGGCGAACGGTGATCGTATAGCTGCCGTCCAGTGCGTCCTTCGGGCCGGAGCAGATGGAGTAGGGCTTATAAAGATGTGCGCCTTCGATCGAAACATCGATGGTCACATACTGACCGGCGCGAAAGTAAGCCATCTCGGTCGTGCCGCGCGTGGGATCAGGAACGAGCGTGTAGCTCTTCGCATCGCCGTGATCGGTGACCTTTGCCACCTTGACGAACTGCTGCTCCGGGTGGAGACGGCGGGCGAGAATGTTGGCGTTGAAGATCGACTGCGGCATTTCGTCGCCAGCGGCGGCGATCTTTGCCTCACGCGCCTTGACTTCGCCGAGGAACGCGCCGACGCCGAGTCCCTTCAGACCGGACTTATCGTAATTGTATTTTGCCATCTTACTTGCCCTCCTTCATGTCGAGAAGCATATAGCGCGCCTGCTCCGCACCAGAGAGGTACGCCTGCGAGTAGCCGTCCATCTGCGTGCCGTGACCGCCGCAGAAGCGCAGACCCT